>CAZYEF010000019.1:0-24405 GCA_964646375.1 uncultured Nitrospiraceae bacterium
TGTAATCGAGCCATAACCTCCTCCTAAAGGCTATAAATTTAATACCTACTTCAACCTAATGTGTATAGCAGATGCCATGGTGCTTGTCAATAAAAAAAACATTACCATCTTAGCAGAATACAACATGTGACTCGCAAATAACATGCAGTTTTTTAGAATTCCATCCCTCCTTTGTCTAACTTAAATTGCTCGTTCACACTTCAGTGGATTTATACAAGAACTATTACTATAACTACGTAAGCTTATATTTTTGCAAGGAATGTGCCAGCAATCTCCGCATGATTTCTTCTTTTATTACATCGCCGTCGTTTTGTGGAATACAATATTAATATATAACCTAAATTATGGCAGGTCAAAATAAGCAATCTTCAGGCTTGTTTTCAATGATATTCTATCTAATATAATATAAATTATGAATTATAATAAATGTAATAAAATTTGTTCGAATGAGGAATTTTACCTTATGCAAAAAAGTAGCAAAACTTGCTTTCATCCCATTTCACTGCCCGCATGTACTGTTTTTACTTTAGTATTTCACCTGTCCTTTGGGACCACAGCAGCAGGTCGAGATGATCCATATCAATACCAATTTCTTCCGCAAAGCATGCCAGTCGCTCCTCGATGGCAAGGTAGTCTACCCTCCTTGTAGGCGGCACTTGTCTGCTGATCACGCCCAGATCCATTAGGCTGTTCAGAATGTGTTTATCCAGAATTGCGTATCCGGGAAAGCCTATGTTCCTGAGAAAATGACTCGCCTCCTTGTAGCCCAGTCCTTTAATTTCCTTATTTTTTGCAAAAAAGTCACGTCGGGCATGCCTACAGTCAAAGGAATTGATCAGATTTTTTAATCTCAATCCATAATTTTCTTTAAAAAAATCTCTGGTCTGGACAATATAGGCAGGGCGTACGCGCCAAAAACGCACACGATTTTCATGAGCTCGCTGCTGAAGGTCCCTCAGACTTCCGGTAAGCAGAATATCACGCAATGCCGTAACCGTGCGCAGACCCATCTTGGCGCTGCTGCCAGCAGTTAAAATGCAGTAACAGAGCTCCTCAAAAATTGCCTGATCACCCTGTTCGTACACAGACCGAAATTCTGCAAGCCGCCTTACGATTAGCGGTCTTTTCCTGTGATAATCCCTCTTCAGGTCGTTAATGCGCTCTCTTCCAGGCACTATAACCGCCCTTCAGATTATAAAGGTTCTTGTACCCCATACTCATCAGCCGCTTGATTGCCCAGATGCTCTTATGTCCGGTTTGGTCATAGACCACCAGATCCTTGTCTTTCTTGAGTTTCTTGATCCTGTCTCCGATCTCGGCAAGCGGCACATGAACTGCGCCAGGAATATGACCATTTGCATACTCTTTGTCTGTCCGAACATCAAGAAGCACCATTCCTTTTTTCAGGCCGAGTTCCTTTGGCGAAATCTGTTTGACCCCCCACCGTCCCAGTATGCCGAACAACTTGAAAACCAAGTATCCACCAATAGCAATCAGTAGTAATGTTGATGCAGTATCCAAAGCAGGCCTCCATTCATTTAATCACGATAATATAGTTTTTGTCGGGCAGAAAGCGAACTAACCCTTTTTTACCGGTAGTTCCATGATAAAGCGCGCCCCCTGAGGAATATTTTTTTCCACCCGGATGGTGCCGCCATGGTCTTTGATAATTCTGAGAACAATAGCAAGTCCCAGCCCGCTTTTTTTCTTTTTCCTTGAGAAATCAGGCTGAAACAGCTTCGGAACATCTTCAGGTGATATCCCGGGCCCCTCGTCCGCCACATCAATCTGTACCATACTGTTGTTTGCCGTCATCCTCGCAATAACCCAGAGCCGTCCCTTCCCGCCCATGGCCTCAACAGCATTCTCAAAGAGATTGATAAAAACCCTTTTAATCTGCTCCCGATCAAGAAATACATCGGGCAAGTCCACAGGGATGTCTCCAGTAAAGACAATATCCTTGTGCGCACCCGCATAAAGCTGGATTACATTTTCCAGTACCGGTGCCAACTGCTGGAGGATAGGGTTCGAGCTCGGCATCCGAGCAAAATTCGCAAACTCATCCACCAGTTTTCGAAGACCGTCCGCCTCCTGAATAATGGTTCTGCTGCATTCTTCAAAGACTCTGTCAAAATCCAGCGATTTTTCGGCGTGCTTTTTGCGCAAGCGCTCGGCGGAAAGCTTGATCGGCGTAAGGGGGTTTTTAAACTCGTGCGCAATGCTTCGCGCGACGTCCTGCCAGGTTTCGGCTTTCTTTGCGCGAAGCAATTCCGTCAGGTCATCAAAGGTGATAAGTGTTCCGATGGGCATGCCGCTCCCGTCCCGCAATGAGGAGAACCGTATGCTAACCGTTAGCACGCGGCCTCTTACGTTGAGCGATAATTCCTCTTCGCTTTTTCCTTCACCCTGCTCAAGTTTGCGGAACAGGTTCCGTATCGGGCCCAACTCGACGAAACCGAAAACTTCATCATATCGCTTTCCGAGCGCGTCCTGCTCCAGGACTCCAAGCATTTCAGAAGCTGATTGATTCACCGTTGTAATTCTGCCAGCGCGGTCAATAGAAACAACACCGGTGTCAATATTTGCGAGAATAGTCTTTTTATAGTTGCCTTCCTGTTCAAGCTGTTCCCGAGAGTTTTTTAACTCACCAGTCATCCGGTTGAACGAATCGACAAGAATGCCCACTTCGTCTCCTGAAGCCTCGTCTATTTTATAATCAAACCTGCCGGCAGCCACCGCCGCGGTGCCTTCCGCGAGTTTTTTAATGGGGCCGGTAATACCGGCAGCTACGCGCAGCGATACCCAAATCGCAGCCAGCAGCAGAGCCAGTGTTATGGCAAGGAATCCAAGCCGGTAAGCCAGCTTGATTGGTTCCTTGCTCTTAAAAGCAGCCCGGTATTGAGAATATCCTTCCCTCACTTCCTCTGTTTTCATTGCGAGGCTGGGGGGGATATAATAGGTTACTGCGAGCACCGCTGTGATCTGATTTTTGCCCTCGGAATCATAAATCGGGAGCACGGCCCGCATAATGGCCGCTTTTTTCCCTGATGCGGTCACCTCTACTGCTTCTTTTCCGGAAAAAGCCCGGTCTCTCAGGTCAACCGGGGTAGGCACAAAAGCTTTTGCAGGGTACTGCCCGGTAACGATGGTCACAATTTTTTCACGGGTGGTGGAAAAAAGCTCAACGGAATCAAGATTATATTCTGCCGCTTTCTTGCTCAGATAGTCTTTGAGCACTTGGTTTTCAAATCCACTGACAAGTCCGGTTTCCGTCATCTGTCTGCTGATTTGCCTGCTAAATATCAGCGCGTCATTCTGCAGCCTGTTATAGTATTCCTCGGTAACGACAACGGAGTCTTTAAGCGCATTCTCGATCCTGAGCGCAAAAAGCCGTTCGATACTGCTGGTGAACATGCCGCTTCCAATAAAAAACAGGAGGGCTGGAGGGATAAACGACAGGCTGACAAAAGCAACGACCAATTTCGTCCGGAAGCGAGCACCCAGTACCCCCTGCTTTCGCTCCATCCAAAGCTTCCACAAGCTCCGCGCCATCATAAAGATGACGGCCACCAGCAGAAGCAAATCGGCATTAATAAGAATAAGAATAAGAATATTATCTGACAGTGGTCCCTGAAAACCAAAGCCCCGATATTCAAGCTGGAGCGCTGTGGCTATCCCCGTTATGGTTAGGAAAATAACGAGGTAGAATACGCGCCTCCATCCGCTGGCACCTATGTTGCTGTTTTTTTCCACGGCAAGAAAGCATACCAAAAACCCTTATCGAAATCAAGGGTTGGTTACTCCAAAAAAGATTTATTCTCTTGACAAACAAGAGGTTTCTCGTATATCTTTACTCCAAAATAAGCTGCACTGTTTTTACGAGCGTGCAGGTTCCTCAATCGGTGCACAGCATTTTCCCGCTTCATTCTTCTGCCATGCTGGCAATAAAAGTCTGGAGGCTTAGAATGACCATTCAAGATAAGATCATCAACCTTGCGGCAGGTATTTTTTTTACTCTTATGCTCATTCCCGGCACTGCCCATTTGCAGGAGCAACCGCAGCCACCAGCTCAGCAGCCGGAGAAAGCAACTGCTGAATCTGCGCCGCAGCAACCGGGACAACTGATCACCCCCGATGATGCGGCTGCAAACAAGCTCGAGAACCAAAAATCGGACCCAGAAGCAGTCTCAGCAGATAAAGATACTCGGATTGCGCAACCTGAAGAAGCATCTGATGCACTGCCGAAGAAGGAACCAGCTTATTATACCGTTAAAAAAGGAGATACACTCTGGGATATTTCAAGTGCGTTTCTCAAAGATCCTTTTCTCTGGCCGTTCATCTGGAAGGCAAATCCTTTCATTGCAAATCCTGATTTGATATACCCGGGAAACAGGCTTGCCATGCCGAGCCTTGCTCCCATTGAGCGGGCATTAAAAGCTCCGGCGGAGAAAGCCGGGGCACAAAAGCAAGTCGTCGCACGGCAGGAGCCGCAGACTCCCGAAAGCATTGCTCCAGCAGAGACCAGAAAACAGAAACCCGTTGAAGCCCCCGCAGAAGAACAGCGCAGGCTTATTCTGCCTGAAGAACAACCAGTTCCTATTATTGACAAGTATGCCATGCTGAGTGCAGGGTTTGTGGACAGCGCGAACACGGAGGGCAGGATTGTGGGGTCGCCGGAAGATTCCAAAACCACCTTTGGTTTTGGCGATACCGTGTACGTGAAGATCCCTTCCTCACAGCAAACTAAAATCGGTGACAAATTCCTTGTCTCTACAACGGTAAAAAAAGTAAATCATCCGAAATCAGGGAGGCGGTACGGCGACCTGGTTCGTGGACTCGGTATTCTTCAGATTACGTCCAAAAATGCTTCGGATATTTTGACAGCAAAAATCACCCTCTCCTTCAATTCTATGGAAAAAAACAACATGCTGACCCCTTATCAGGAGCCGGCACTTGTTTTCAACGCGCGACAGCCAAAAGACAAGGAAATTTCCGGATACGTTCTTGATGTCGTGGAAAACCACACCATCAATGCCCAGCTGGACTACGTATATCTTGATAAGGGAAATGCTGACGGGGTTGAGCCGGGTGATCGCTTTGCGGTGTATGCTTCAGCTGAAAAGAGATCCCTCCCGAGGAAAAAAATCGGTGAGGTTCAGGTGTTTATTGTAAAAGACCGCTCCGCCACCGCGGTGGTAAGAAAAAGCACCGAACCGATTGTTGTCGGAGACCAGATAGAGTTCAAGAAATAAAACCGAAGGGCATCGTGAACCGGAAAGCTTAGCGGGCGGGAAGCAGTCGGATACCGGTCACAATTCCCTGAACTGTGTTTTCATCCAGTCGGTCGGTCCCCGAAAAAAATATATGCAACTCTTTCTGTTGCTCTCTGTCCACAAGCAAAACAGACGCAATGTTTTTGCCTTTTTTCTCCCCGGTCACGGAAAATCCCTTTAAAAAAAGCTTTAACGATTCGCCGCTGTTGCCGTCGGGAGCAGTTCGAGTCAACAGCTCAATTGCATTGATTGTCACCCCTGTAAGGCCGGTCAGCGCGATGTCCCGCAAAATAAGAGGAACCACCCCAGTCCGCGCGGTAAACGCCATGTCCAGCACGTCGTAATAATTGTGAATCCCTGTTATATACCGTATAAACCGCTCCCCGCGCTCGGGTAAATCCTTGTGCTGGCCCGTAAAAAATCTTACCTCGTTTTTTTTAATTTTATCTTCGAACTGAAGAGCTCCTTCCTCTGTCCCTATCAGTTGAAATCGTACGGGCATTGTAACGCTGAAATTGCCAATAATATACTGCTGGCGTTTTTTTGAAAGCTGCTCAACGGATTCCCAAGCCACTTTTTGGGGAATTACGTTGAGTCCCTGTTTGGTTCGAAAAAGATAAAGATGAAATCCGGCAGTCAGGACAACCAGCAGCAGAACAATGGCCCCGATCGACTTCCAGTTCACATGGCGCTTTTCACGGATGCCGGCAGAATCGGGAACTCTTTTGCGCAGGCTTTCCAGCAGACGCGTTTTCTCGGCACCGTCCAGAGCGTACAGCAACAGCGTCCTTTGAAGGAATCCCCGCTTTATGCCGATCTGCACCAGTCTGCCTGTTTCATAAATATCAATTCTCTTTATGCTTTGATAGGGGATAAGACATCCACCGGACTTGACTATTTGCTGTTTGTCGTCATCAAATGAAATCCGATCGAATCGCGAAACAAGCAGGACTGCAAGCAGAACAAACGGGACGGAAAGGACAAGCATGACGAGAAAAATACGGGGCCAGTGCGGCCCCATGAGACAGAAAGAAAGAATCGGCGTGGTTATAAGCACATAGAGAACACTGTGCTTAAGCAGCATGACGCCGCTTCCCTGAAAATCCGGCTTTTCTGTGTTCTGCACGACACTCCTCCTGAGGCTGGCTGCTTTGAACGGACAGGTTGTCGGGAAATTACCTCACCGTGACCGATGCATTTGGATCAAACGGATTCATTCTCAAGGCGAGCGAAAAAAGATAGGGATATTCTTTTTTCAGGTGACGCATATAGGCAAGCCATTGCGTGATAAGACCGATATAGGCGCGCCGGGCATCTCCTGCCAGGTGGTTTTCATCTTCCAGCGGCAGGTTCTGCAGATCCTGCCGCACGGCAAGTTCTTCGCTTAAATGAAAAACCGCCCACAGCAGTTCGGTAAACGTTTCATGTTCGAGAAGGTTCGGATTTTCCAGGACCCGCAGCATGAAATCACGTTTTTCTCCTAAAAAGGTCTTGAGCGACTCCATTTCATTTTTTGCATAGTTGATATGATAATTGTACTGGTGCAGATTATTGATGGTCGAGGAAAACCGCTGGTCCGTCCACTCGGGAGTGACCAGCAGATCATTCCTGATTTTTTCAATGTTCTGATCAAACCCGGCAATTGATTTAAGAAGATAAGTCCCTACTTCGCTGAAAAACACGCCGATAGCCATGTTCATTTTGTTCATCATCGCACGCTTTTCACGCACGTTCAGCAACTGGTCGACAATGAGCGTGATGATCAAAAAATGGACCGGCATAAAAGCGAGATCCTGAAAAATGAGGAAAAAGGTTTCATGCGTGTTGTGAAAAATCAATATCTGCAGGCCATAGATCACGACCGCCACAGCAATCAGCGCTGTTCCAAGCACAATCTGCCACCTGAATCGTTTCATGATAGTTTCCTCTGCCCGAAAGAGTTTTCTCTAGTATAGCGTATCCTGAAGTTCAGAACAACAGCGGCAGAAAATTTTTCCTGCCTGGCGGATGCTACTTGAGAAAGAGAAAGAATCCGTTGAAAAAATATACAAGGCCGATGGTTCCCGAGGCCAATCCGATGAGCCAGAAATATTTCTGCTTCATCAGAGCAGCAATAGACGACAAAAGAATCGCGATCTGGAGGAACATGGCGGCCATGCCGAAGGCACCGGCATGCATCTGAGCCCTGTCGCGGGTTGCTTCAAGCTCCTGCGCCTTTTTCATGATCTCCGCTTTCTCTTCATCGTATTTCTTTATTTTCTGTCCATATCCTTCAATTCTCTTTTTATAATCCGCAGCCAGTGCAGGAGCCGCTCCTGCTTTCATGGTCCTCAGGTCCAGTTCGAATTTTTCTTTCTGCAGGTCATAGACATATCCTTTGATGCTTTTAGCCTGATAGTAGGCCCACTGATCGGATGCCTGCGCCTGGGATATGACAGACTGTGTTGAGTATCCGCCTCCTTTCAGCGTCGCCAGCGTCGCGCAGACGGCAAAAACTACTGTGGTAAGCGCAAGATAACTCAGCCATGGTTCCTTCTTTTCTTCAGCCATGAAAACCTCCCGCAATTGATGGTGTATTTTGGAGCGGACATAGTACCTAAAACCATTTTTTCTGTCAATCTGTTTATAGCGGCAGGCAGTGGGGGCACCTCACGCTGGAGCCGGCGGTTCCCTTTATAAACGTGACCTCCCGCTCGTACCCAGCGCTAACGAGTGCGATAGCGCGAGTGCAGGGCCCGACTTCCTACATTTTCCCGACAGGGATCCGGAGAAGTCCTGTCCGGAGATTGAATTCCCCCAAAATCCATGATACATTTTATGCAGACGAAAGGCGGCAGATATGATCATCGGCGTTCCGAAAGAAATCAAACCGGAAGAATATCGGGTGGGAATAACACCTCTTGGGACCCGCGACCTGACGCACGCCGGCCACACAGTCCTCATCGAAGCAGATGCCGGTGCGGGAAGCGGATTTATGGATGACGAATATCGTCAGGCCGGTGCTTATATTGTCGAGAAAAACCGCCTCTTTGGCCAGGCGGAGCTCATCGTGAAAGTAAAAGAGCCGCTGTCAGCAGAATACGGCTTTCTCAAAACCGGCCAGAGCCTCTTTACATACCTTCATCTTGCGCCGAACTTGGATCTGACAAGGGAGCTTCTGCAGAAAAAAATATCGGCGTTCGGCTACGAGACCCTGACCAGGGATGGCATGCTGCCGCTCCTTGCGCCCATGAGCGAAATTGCCGGCAGGATGGCTCCGATCATCGGTGCATACTATCTTCAAAAGTTCAAAGGTGGTTCGGGTATTCTTGCGACCGGCGCAACCGGCGTCAAACCCGCCATGATTTTGATTCTTGGCGGAGGGGTCGTGGGTACGAACGCGGCGCGCGTGGCATCAAACCTCGGCATGAGGACTCTTATCATGGATGAAGACATGGCACAGCTTCAGAAAATCGATGAGAAGTTTCAGGGGTCGGTGGCAACAATGCCTGCGCATGCACTGACCATGTCGGAAGAAATACAACATGCCGATATCGTTGTAGGGGCTGTACTCAAACCGGGTGGAAAGACACCGGTTTTGGTCACCAGGCAGATGCTTCTGACCATGAAAAAAGGATCCGTGATTCTTGATATATCAATAGACCAAGGCGGATGCATCGAGACCTCGAGAGCAACAACACACGACAACCCGGTGTACGAGGTGGAGGGCATCGTCCATTACTGTGTTGCGAATATGCCCGGTGCGTATCCGCGCACCTCGACGCTCGCGCTCACCAATATGACCCTTCCGTATATCAAAGCTCTTGCGCAGGCTGGCATGAAAAAGGCTATTCAGGAAGACTCCATTATCAGAAGTGCGCTGAACACCTACCGAGGCAGGATCGTGAACAAGACCCTGGCGGAGACAATGGGGTTTACAACGGTTCCCTAGAAACTACTGCGGCCTGAAGAATGCCTGACCGGATTTCACCTCCGGTTTTCACACAGAACACTGCGCCGAGTCCGGGAAAATCCTTCAATAGTTCACACTGATCACTGACACACAATTGCAGCTACATCAGCAATTGGTTTTCCTTTGACCGGCTTTCCCCCACATTGATGACATAGATAGCCGGCTTGCCCAGCACAGGACATTTTTTCTCGCAAATTCCGCACCCAATGCAAAGATCAAGGTCCACGTGCGGCTGCTTCAGAATCACGACCTTCCCGGCTCTGTCGCGCACGCGTTGTTCCTCAAACCAGATCGCCTTTTTCGGCGTCGGACATACTTCCTCGCACACAATGCACGGCTTGCCGTGCGCCCAAGGCAGGCACCGGCCCGAATCGATCATAGCCAGGCCGATTTTAGTCTTCATTTTCTCTTCCAGAGGAAGTTTCTTGATTGCATCGGTCGGGCAAACCTGCCCGCACAGCGTGCACCGGTACTCGCAGTATCCAATTCTCGGCACGAGCGTGGGCGTCCAAATGCCTTCCGCGCCTGCTTCAAACAACGTTGGCTGCAATCCATTTGTGATGCAAACCTTCATGCATTCGCCGCATTTAACACACCGTTTCAGGAATTCTTTTTCTTCGATCGCGCCAGGCGGCCTGAGCAGGGCGGGTTCCTGGGTTCCCGCTTTGGCACCGGGTGTTACGCGCAGAATGGGAACCGCCGCCACACCGGCTATCGCAGAAGTAAGAATGCGTCTTCTGCTCAGGTCAATGGCCATGGGCGCGGGTTGTATTGAAAATGCTGATCCTACTGCCTTCTGGGGGCATATGTCATCGCAGTTTTTGCATACCAGGCACTCGGAGCTGCGCCAATGGTTTTTTACATGAGGCTGTGCGTTTCCCTGGCAGTCGGTGGAACACTCGCTGCATGATGTGCACCCCTCGCTCACTGATAGCTTCAGGAATGAATATCGTGACAAAAAGCCGAGCAACGCTCCAAGCGGGCAGAGGTATTTGCACCAGAACCGTTTTTCGACAAAGTTCAAGGCAAGAATCGCTGCGTAAAGCAGGCCGATAAAAACACTCTGGTTGTAAAAAGATTGTTCAAAAGAAAGTACGGTTTTTTTCAGCACCATATAGACCGGTTCTGTTGCAACCGCAACATCGAATGGATTTACAGCATAAATCGTGTCAAACACGGAGCGAATGATGTAGTTGAACAGAGGGAACATACTCACAGAAAAAGACCGGATAAGCAGTGAAAGGGGGTCCATGATTCCGACCGGCTGAAGCGTGAACAGTGCAGAGGCAAGCGTGGCTATAAGGATGTAATACTTCAGGCGAAACCAGTGTTCATATATCCCTGCCGGCCGTTTCCGCCGGATTGAGCCGACCAGATTATGGAGGGTGCCAAGAGGACAGATCCATCCGCAGAAAACCCTGCCGAAAAAGACCGTGAGCACAACCGTAATCAGGGAAAGGACGAACGCCTTAGCAGCAGCATGGGCGGACAACAGCGTTGTGAGAAAGATCAGGGGATCAAAATCAAGGAACAAGCGCACGGGATACCCGAGTTCGTCATTCCCTTTCGATTCGGTCTGGATAAACAGAAAAAGAAACAGCAACAAAAAAAAACCCTGCGTTATGCGGCGGATATTTTGGATGGTAAAAAAACTCATACGTGTTTTCTCCCGCGTGGCCCGGCGGACATGACTCCATTTCCCGCGCGCATCACGTTACGCCGAAATCTTTTTGATCTTTAGCTTTTGCAAATTCATCGTTCCCAGCCCCATCTTGTCCCCCATCCGCACATATCCGAGATCGCTTCCCTTCATTCCGAACAGCGTGGCACCGTAGGAATCAACGGCCACCTGGTCCAGACCAACAATGATCGTGTCAAGTTTCTTAACGTCCGCAGGATTTCCCCCCTGGGGTCCGTTGGCGGTGAGAATCCGGACAGCATCGAGCACCGTGAGTGTGGGTCGAATTTTTCTGGCAATGTCCACCAAACTCCCGTCAAGCTTCTGGTGTATCTGGTTCCGCGGGCCCCCCATGATTCCCATCCAGTTTTTAAGGGACAGGGTAAGCTTGGAGAGGCCATGGTGCTTTGCGATGGGAATGTTGATTACTTTGTCCGCTTCCAGAATGTCCGCATAGAGCGGCCATGACTTGAGCGTGCCCCCGTTCAACGCCACATCCCTGAATTTTCGGTCATCAATGTAGCTCACCTCGGCACCGGTTGCATGGGCGGCGGGCGCAATGCCGCTCTGAACATAGCATCTCCGCGGGTCGTTTACCGAACGGTCGAATACCTTCACTTTTTTTGCGCCGCCCTCAAGACAGAGCCGTACCATGGCTGCAACAACATCGGGATTGGTGCAACCGGCCTGCTCCGGCGTCCTGTCCCAGCCGATGTTCGGCTTGATCACGACCACGTCGCCGCGCGATATGAATTTTTGTATCCCGCCCATGGCATCGATGGCGGCTTTTACGTTTCTCTCGGGGGAGGGTCCGTGTGCAACCACAAGATCGGGTTGTGTTGACAACTCTCCTGCATCGACGATTTTGCCGAACTCCTGTGCGAACGAGAGCCCCGCACCTGCCAGCGCGGCTAACTTCAGAAATTTTCTACGGTCCATGATATCCCTCGTTTTCTTTTCCTTAAATATGCCGGCGGTGATACAAGAGAACACGGTTTGTCACAACCGCTGGGCACTGGAAGTCAGAGACGGCTACCTAAATCTGCTATACAATACAGAATAAGGCTGATAATAATACTGATGATAATGCCGGTAGTCAGCGGAAAATAAAAAGTAAAATTTTCCCGTTTGATAAATATATCTCCAGGAAGCTTTCCAAGGAAAGGGAGCTTCTGAAAACCAATCAGCAGAAGCCCGGCAGCAAGAAGAACAACGCCCAGAAGAATCAAAATCTTTGCAATATCACTCATTGTGTGTGAACATCAGTCTGCAAAGAACTCCAGAATCTTGCCCAGCGTGGTATGCAGATCGCGTCTGGGTACAATCATATCTATCATCCCATGCTCAAGCAAAAACTCGGCGCGCTGGAACCCGGGAGGCAGCTGCTGTTTAATTGTCTGCTCAATCACGCGCGGACCCGCGAACCCGATCAGACTCCGCGGCTCCGCGATGATGATATCGCCCAGCATGGAAAAGCTGGCGGTAACCCCGCCAAAAGTCGGGTCAGTAAGCACGGAAATAAAAGGCAAACCCGCTTCGCCCAGTCTGGCCATTGCGGCGGATGTCTTGGCCATCTGCATAAGTGAAAGAATTCCCTCCTGCATGCGCGCGCCCCCCGAGGAGGACACTGCTATCAGGGGAATCTTCTTCTCGATGGAACGCTCAACCGCGCGTACGATCTTTTCGCCCACCACAGAGCCCATACTGCCGCCCATGAAGGTGAACTCCATGACAACCAGTGAAACAGCCCTCCCGCCGATCCTTCCTTCTCCGGATATGAGTGCATCTTTCAAACCGGTCTTTTTGCGGTGGCTCTTGAGCTTGTCCTTATAATCTTTAAACCCGAGAAAGTCCCGGGGCGACAGCCCGTCCTCGACCTCCAGAAAGCTCCCCTCGTCCACAAGATACGGAAGCCGTTCGGAAGCGGTAATCCTGAAATGGTAATCGCATTTCGGACAAACCTTGAAATTCTTTTCTACTTCTTTACGGTAAATGATTTCCTTGCAGTTGTCACATTTGACCCAAAGCCCTTCGGGGATTTTTACCTTTTTAGCAGGCGCCTTTGGCGAGGAACCCGCGGGTTTTTCCTTTTTAAACCAAGCCATAACTCTCCTTCTGCAACACTACTTCCCTGCCGTCACACTGCACACACTGCGAATAAATCCTAGAAAACGTATGTCTTTCCTTCTTTTAAAATTTTCACGTTCTTCCGCCCCAGTGCATGCAGTTCGCTGATCACCTTCTTCTGATACACCGGCTTGATATGGTAAATATAGATCGGAACGTTCAGAGCAACCTGTGCATCGCTGAGATCGCGGTGCAGCTGCGCCGGTGTGAAATGACCGCTTGCATTCGCAATGCCGTCGAGACTGTTCGGAAACGAGGTGTCAACAATAATTGCCGACAGGTTCTTCGCACGGGCCGCCTCTTTCCAGAGGCCTTCATTCGGGCCCGTGTCCGCGCTGTAAATGAAAGACGTCGTCTCATCAGACACGAGGAACCCGACAGCAGGAACAGGATGGTTCATGGGAATCGCCTTGACGCGCAGACCGGCAACGGAAACTGCTTCACCCACCGGCATCGGAGCGTAAGCCAATACCCCGTTCTTCGGATTCTTTACCAGAGGGATCCTGGTGAAATCAGGCCAGACAATGTTGTTCATAAGATGCTTTTGGACGGCCTCAATTACCTCCGGTATGGCCCGTACCTGCACCGATTTCTCGATGTGTCCGATGATGTTGTCCGCCAGGAAAAGAAGGGATTTAATATGATCAAGGTGGGTATGGCTGATGAGGACATCGGTTATTTTAGCCTGAGCATCAATGCTCAGAGCGGCGGTAATCGTGCCCGCGTCCAGCATCATTACGTCATTCACCAGAAAGCCGGGTGGATTGTGGCCGATAGCCTCAGAGCCCGAGCACCCCAGAACTTTTACCTTCATTCACCCTCCTTCATTTTCATAGGCATCGCATGCATCTTTTAAAAAAAATACAAGTATCCATGCAGCGTTTACTGTTTTTTGAGGCCAAGCAGATTATAAATCACCACCGGGCGCTGTTTGCCTTTGACGGTTACCGAACCCAGTTCCTGCGTTTCAACGATGTCCTTAACCTGCGCATAGGTGGATTCAGAAATGATGATATGACTATTATATTGCCTTGTCAAGCTTTCCAGGCGGGCACCGAGGTTTACATTGTCCCCGATCACGGTGTAGTCCATTTTCTTGCCTTCAGCTCCCATGTTGCCGACCACCATGCCGCCGGTGTTGATTCCAATCCCGATGTCAATCACATATTTGCCTTCATTTGCCCATTTTTGTTGCAACTCTTTCAGCTTCTCAATCATGGCAAGGGCGCACCGGCATGCGCGTTCCGCATGGTCAGGCTGGCCGACAGGAGCGCCCCAGAGCGCCATGATGGCATCGCCGATGAATTTGTCCAGCGTGCCTTCATGTTCGAACACGATATTGGTCATGGCTCCGAGATATTCATTGAGCAGAGAAACCACTTCTTCGGGCTGGTGCTGCTCGGAAAAGGTGGTAAAGCCCCGGATGTCTGAAAACAGCACGGTGATCTCTTTGCGGTCGCCGCCGAGTTTTGCCTTGCTCGGATCCCGGATAAGCTCGTCCACGATCCGTTTCGATACATAACTCGAAAACATGGCGCGGATCTCACGGGCACGGCGCTCCTCGGTGAAAAACCGGTACGCGGTCAGGCTCGTGTATCCAAACAAAAGCGCGGACGCCGGATATACGAGATTGAACCATATTCCCTTCGCCGCAAACAGATAGTAAACGAATCCCAGGTATCCGAGGAACAAGCAGAGGAACAACGCAACGCCGGCTCCGGCGCCGAGACGGGGCAGCGCTATGCCAAGCACAAGCGCAAACAGAAAAATGAGCATGATCACCGCCGTCTCGCTTTGACGAATGAAATCCCCCCGCAGCATGTTGTCCACGACGCTTGCATGCTTTTCGATTCCCGCCATATGGGTGGAAAACGGCGTCACCCGGAGGTCGTAAATGCCGAGAGCAGTCGCGCCGATAAGAACAATTTTGTCCTTGAACGTTCCCGCGGGTGTCTTGTGGTCTACAATGTCAGAGACTGCATACATCGGGAACGTATTGTTCGGACCGCGGTAGTTAATCAGCATCCGGCCATACTCATCTGTTGGTATTGTGGTGTTCCCAAGCCGGACGGCCCCCGCATAATCCAACGAAAGTTCTTCCGGATTTAAATTGAGAAATATCCGGGCCGCTTCAAGACCGATAGGCGCATAATACTCACCATGATAATCAATGGCCAGCATTTCCCACCTCAGGGTGCCGTCCCTGTCGGAAATCATATTGATATGGGCAACTGATTTGGCAAATGCGGAAAATCTGGCAAGGGTGGGGAGAACCATGGTTGCCGAGATGGGGCTGAACGGCATATCATTGTTCCGTATGACGCGGTATGCCGAGGGGGCCATGAAATCCAGTTTTCTGTCCGTGAAGCCGGACTCCTTGTACTTGCCGACCAGATCAAAAACCACCGGTAAAACGACGCGACCGCTTCTCCGGATGGCCTGCTGAAACAGGTCATCAGATTCCACGTTCTCCGTTTCCGTAAAAAACACGTCGAAGACAATAACCTTCG
The DNA here is from genome assembly GCA_964646375.1 of uncultured Nitrospiraceae bacterium. Classification (GTDB taxonomy): domain Bacteria; phylum Nitrospirota; class UBA9217; order UBA9217; family UBA9217; genus JBAZLV01. Next base: position 15,541 of record CAZYEF010000019.1, read on the forward strand.
CGCCGTCCTCCGTGAGCCGGTCCACCACGCGGCCCCAAACCGAGCGGGGCCACGGAAAACGGCCAAGCTCCTTGATGCTCTTTTCATCAATTGCCGCAATCACCGTTTCCGGTCCGGGTGTGATTTTGCCCCTGAACTGAAACCGCATGTCCAGTGTTTTCTCTTCGAGCACTTCAAAAAACCGCACCGCGCCCTGATGCATGACTGACAGCACAAGCGCCACGATCACCGCGATAACCAGTCCCGCTTTTTTCCCCGTGTTTATTTTCATAGTAACTCCAGCGTGAGTTGGCTGCCACTCCTGCCGTTATGCCATTTCCCCGAAAATCTCCCGCATCTCAAGATACCGCAGAAGCCTGTCAACCTGCTCCTGGTTTTTTATCAGGACCCTGTCCCCGCCCACCTCGAGAATCCGAACGGATGCGAGTTTCTCCAGAATCGTCCGCACATGCAAAACATCGATCCCGGCCAGCCCTGCAAGCTCTTCGATTGTCACCCCAAATTCTCCAGCTCTTCTGTGCTCCCGCACCTGCCGGGCAAGGATGCTCATCAGCCGGCTGGTGTTGTCCTTGATCATCAGAGCTTCCATCTGTTCATTGGCTTCACGAAGCCGGTCGGCAAGTTTCTTGATAAACCGCATGGCGATCTCGGCATTGCCGCGGATCAGGGAATCAAAGGTCCTCCGGTCGATCACAAGCATATCACACTCTTCAATTGTCTCCGCAGTGGCCGAACGCGGTTTGTCGTTCAGGATGGCCATTTCGCCGAGGAATTCCCCCTTTTCCAGCGTGGCAAGCGTTTTTTCCACTCCGCGGATGCGTTTGCTGATCTTGACCTTCCCCGACTGGATGATGTACATGTCTTCACCGCGGTCCCCTTCGTGAAAAAGGACCGTATTGGCAGGAAATTTTCTCCCAAATCTCGAGAACAGCTGCGTCTGAACATCACTCATGGATGCACCTCCTTGGTATCAACGTACCGCTCTTCTGCCGAACAGGCGACTTTCATAACAAAAAAGACAGAAAATCAATGCTGCCGGTCTGCGTTACTGCCCGCCGCGGCCTGCAAGCACACCCTGCTTTAAGGCTTGTACCGCCGTCGCGACCGTGGCCGCAAGCTCCGGGCTGTTCCCGTGTTCTTCAACAATCTTCACAAGCGCGCTGCCCACGATCACGCCGTCCGCGCCCCAGAAGGAGACCTGCGCTGCCTGGTCCGGAGTGGAAATGCCGAACCCGACGGCCACGGGCTTGTCGGTAACAGTCTTGATTCTCTGCACCGAATCTCTAACGGAGTTCTGGAGTTCGGCTTTTGCCCCCGTCACTCCCGTCAGAGAAACATAATAGACGAATCCTTGCGACAGCCTGCTTACCAGCTTTATCCGTTCGTCCGTGCTCGTAGGAGCCAACAAGAAAATCATATCCAGTCCAGCTTTTTTAGACTGAGAAATCAGCGTTGCTGCTTCTTCCGGCGGCAAATCAGGCAGAATGATGCCGTCAAGGCCAGCTGAAACGGCATCGTTCACAAAGCGTTCTTCCCCGTACTTGAAAATCAGATTATAATACGTCATGAGAATAAGGGGAACCGAGCTTGTTTTCCGGACATCGGCCACCAGGTTCAGCACATCGGCAATGCTCGTGCGGTTCTTCAGTGACCGGATGGCCGCTTTCTGGATCGTGGGCCCGTCCGCAAGAGGGTCGGAAAACGGGGCGCCAAGTTCAATAATGTCACTGCCCGCTTTTTCCATCTCCAGAATAAGCGTTCTGGTGGCGGCAAGATCCGGATCGCCCGCCATGATATAAGTAATGAGCGCTGTATTACCCTTCTTCTTAAGCCTGCTGAACGTTTTTTTTATCCTTGACATAGCCCTCAACTCGCAATCCTGAATTTCGAACGTATGGTTACAGTTCAACGCCTTTGATTGACGCCACCTGCATAACATCCTTGTCACCGCGGCCGGAGAGATTGCAAATAATCACGTTGTCCCTGCCGAGTGTCGGCGCGAGCTTGAGGCAGTAGGCCGCCGCGTGTGCGCTCTCCAGCGCCGGGATAATGCCCTCAAGGCGCGACAACAGATCAAAAGCCTCCATGGCCTCTTCATCAACGGCATACGCGTACTCGATGCGGCCGGAATCATGATAAAAGGCGTGCTCCGGTCCGACTGCCGCATAATCCAGCCCTGCTGATACGGAATGAGTCAGCTCAATCTGGCCATCGTTGTCCTGCAAAATGTACGTCTTTGATCCCTGCAGCACGCCAAGAGACCCGCCCGCGAAACGCGCGGCATGTTTGCCCCGTTCAATGCCGAGTCCACCGGCCTCAATGCCGTACATCTTGACGGAAGCGTCTCCCAGAAACTCGTAAAACAATCCCATGGCGTTTGAACCACCGCCCACGCACGCCACCAGGCAATCCGGAAGCCTCCCTTCAAGTTTCCGGATCTGCTTCTTCGCTTCACGCCCGATTACCGATTGAAAATCACGCACCATCATGGGAAACGGGTGCGGCCCGAATACCGTACCGAGCACATAATGCGTATCCGCCACGTTGGTGATCCAATCCCGCATGGCCTCGTTGATCGCGTCCTTGAGAGTTTTGCTGCCGATATCAACCGGCCGCACCGTGGTGCCGAGCAGTTTCATGCGAAAAACGTTCAAAGACTGGCGCGCCATGTCGTCGGTGCCCATATAAACCTCGCACGCGAGGCCGAACATGGCAGCGGCAGTGGCGGTCGCCACACCGTGCTGGCCCGCGCCGGTTTCCGCGATAACGCGGGTCTTGCCCATGCGTTTCGCCAGCAGAACCTGCGCGAGAGAGTTGTTGATTTTATGCGCGCCGGTATGGCACAGATCTTCCCGTTTAAAATAAATCTTAGCGCCGCCAAGATGTTCACTCAGCCTTTTTGCGAAATACAGCGGTGTTGGCCGTCCAATATATTCTTTAAAATAGTAGGCGAGCTCTTCCTGGAAACCTTTGTCCTGCTTCGCGGCACGGTAGGCTGTTTCCAGTTCAGCCAGCGCCGGCATGAGCGTTTCGGGGGCGAATTTTCCCCCGTATACGCCGAAGTGTCCCGTTTTATCCGGCAGACTTATGGACACGATGCCCTCCGTACTTCTGCAATGAATTTTTTGATTTTTGCATGATCCTTGAACCCCTTTTCCCGCTCCACGCCGCCGGACACGTCAACGCCGTACGGCTGCACCAGCTTCACGGCTTCAGCCGCGTTTTCCGGAGTAAGCCCCCCCGCAAGAATTATCTTACCGAAGGTTTTTGCAACAACGGCGAGATGCCAGTCAAAGGTCGTGCCGGTTCCTCCCCGCTGCCCGTCCCGGTAGCTGTCGAGCAAAAATGCCCCCACATGATAATGCGCCATGTGCTTGATGCTCTCCTTGTCCTTCACCTGGAACGCCTTGATCACGCGGACCCCGAACCGCTGACAGAACTCGGGGCTCTCATCGCCGTGCAGTTGGATCGCCTGAATGCACGTTAATTCCTGGATCTCGCGTATTTTTTCCTCGCGCTCATTCACAAAAACGCCGACTGGCACGATGACCGGCGGAAGCTGCGAGATGATTTCGACCGCCTTTTCAGGATCAATATAGCGAGGACTTTTCCTGTAAAAGATGAACCCCAGCGCATCCGCGCCAAACTCTGCGGCGGCCAGTGCGTCTTCCAGATTGGTTATACCGCAAATTTTGATTTTGATCATCTGAAACCTCGTTTTCTTGTTCAGACATCAGATCCTGCGTGTTCGCCGGCACGCATATTTGGATTAACCACCTGCTAAGCCGAGTACCCTTGCGGAAACATCAGCTTTTCCCCAGAAGCTCCCTCACCTTCCCTCCGATATCCTGCTCCCTCATCAGGCCCTCACCGACGAGGATTGCGTCCGCGCCCGCTTTCTGAAGTGCGACGACGTCACCCCGCGCTGCAATTCCACTCTCACTCACCACGGTGCATTCGTCCGGGATGTCCTGCAGGAGATCGAGGGTCGTCCTCAGGTCAACCGTGAAGGTTGTAAGATCGCGGTTATTGATCCCGACAATCATCGCCCCGGCCAGAAGCGCCTTGTCGAGCTCTTTATACGTGTGCGATTCCACCAGCGCATCGAGCCCGAGGAGCTTCGCAATTCCAAGGTAGTCTTCCAGCTGTTTTTTTTCCAGACAGGCGGAAATCAGCAGAACAGCGTCCGCTCCCGCGGCCCGCGCTTCGAATAACTGATATTCGTCGATAATGAAATCCTTGCGCAGGAGAGGAATCTTTACCGCTTTTCTTATGTCGCCGAGATACTCAAGCTTCCCCTGGAAGAATCTGCTTTCCGTAAGCACCGAGATGCAGGTTGCGCCAGCCTGTTCGTACGTTTTTGCTATTGCGACCGGGTCGAAATTCTCCCGGATCACGCCCTTGGATGGTGAAGCTTTTTTCACCTCTGCAATAAGTTTGATGTCTCCGCCGCCCCAAAGCGCTTTTCCGAACCCCCGGGTCGGTCCTGCGTCCTGCGCGCGCACTTTAACGTCTGCAGGCGGTATAAGCCGCTTTGTCACCGCAAACTCTTCCCTTTTATATGCAATAATTTCGTCTAAAATCATTCTTCGAATTTCTTATGGACGGCTGTCCGGACTATGATCGGTTCGTAAACGTCTTCAATGCTTCCAGTTTTCCGAGCGCGGCACCTGAATCAATTGACTCCGCGGCAAGCCTGATTCCTTCCCCGAAGTCCTGCGCTTTGCCGGACGCGGCAAGCCCCGCCGCTGCATTCAGCAAAACAATGTCCCGCCGCACGCCACGCTTTCCATTCAGGATTTCAACGGTTATACCAGCGTTCTCTTTTGCCTCGCCTCCCCGCAGGTCTTCGGGCTTTCCCGGGGAAAAACCAAAGTCCGCAGGATGGATGAAGTAGTCTTTAACCGAGCCGTCTTTAAACTCCGACACCTTGGTTCTGTCCGTAATCGTGATCTCATCCAGTCCGTCCATGCCGTGCACCACAAAGGCGTGCGTTGAGCCGAGATTGCCGAGCGCCCGGGCAAGAAGACCGGTCAAATCCGCAGCATATACGCCCATAACCTGGGAAGTCACCTCCGCGGGGTTCGTAAGAGGCCCGAGCAGATTGAAAATCGTACGGATACCGATCTCGCGCCGGGGGCCGATTGCGTATTTCATGGCAAGGTGCATCATCGGCGCGAACAGAAATCCGATGCCCACTTCTTTCATGCACGCTTCCACGCGAGGGGGGGGGATCTCGATGTTCACGCCAAGCGCCTGGAGCACGTCTGCGCTGCCGCTCTTGCTGGACACTGATCTGTTCCCATGCTTCGCGACCGTCACGCCCGCGCCGGCGACCACGAATGCGGCGGTGGTTGAAATATTAAAGGTATGCGCCATGTCGCCGCCCGTACCGCATGTGTCAACCTGGTAGGCGGCATCGAGTTTTATGGGTACGGCCTTCTCACGCATGACCCGCGCGGATCCGGTGATTTCCCCCACCGTTTCGCCCTTCATGCGGAGTGCGGTGATATACGATGCGATCTGCGCATCCGTTGCCTCGCCCTGCATGATCTCGCGCATGACGGCCTCGGCTTCCGCGTCGGTAAGACTGGTCTTTACCGCAATTTTTGCGATGGCTTCCTTGATCATGGCGTCCTCAAATCATTACCGCGTTTGTCCCTGCTTGTCCGGGATGAAAACTATATTTTCAGAAAGTTCCTGAGCAAATCCTTGCCGGCATCAGTCAAAATGGATTCAGGATGAAACTGCACGCCTTCGACCTTGAACTGCCGGTGCCGCACCCCCATGACGACGCCGTCCTCGGTCCAGGCCGACACCTCCAGGGCTGCAGGCATAGTCTCGCGTTTGATGATAAGCGAATGATACCGGGTCGCCAGAAATGGGTTTGGAAGACCGGCAAAGATTGTCCTGCCGTCGTGGTGGATCAGGGAGGTTTTCCCATGCATAAGATACGGCGCGCGGATCACGTCCCCGCCAAAAGCCTCGCCGATAGACTGATGCCCGAGACAGACGCCGAGGATCGGGATGCTGCCGGCAAAATGCCTGATCACTTCAATTGAAATGCCCGCTTCCCGCGGAGTGCACGGCCCGGGAGACACCACAATGCGATCGGGTTTCATCTGTTCTATTTCCGGTATCGTGATCTTGTCGTTCCGGTACACCTGCAAATCCTGTCCGAGTTCTCCGAAATACTGGACAAGGTTATAGGTGAAGGAATCATAATTGTCTATCATGAACAGCATGGCAAAACCTTTCCCAAGGCAACCTCACGCTGCGTGGGAGACGCCGATTGATCATTCCAGTCCCAACTCGGCCATCTCCACGGCACGCATCATTGCTTTCGCTTTGTTTACCGTTTCCTGAAACTCGGCGGCCGGATCGCTGTCCGCCACAACACCACCGCCCGCCTGAATATAGGCAATCCCCTTCTTTACAACAAGGGTCCGTATGGTAATGCAGGTGTCCATGTTGCCCGAAAACCCGAAGTATCCCACCGCACCCGCGTAAGGGCCACGCCTCGTAGGTTCCAATTCATCGATGATCTGCATGGCCCTGATCTTGGGCGCACCCGAAACGGTGCCGGCCGGAAAGCAGGCGCGTACCACATCATACGCGTCTCCGTTTCTGGCCAGTTGGCCGCGCACGTTCGAGACAATGTGCATAACATGAGAATACCGCTCGATCACCATCAGTTCGGTTGCCTTTACGCTCCCCGGCTCGCTCACCCTGCCGACATCGTTTCTGCCGAGGTCCACAAGCATGATGTGCTCCGCCCGTTCTTTTGGATCAGCCAGAAGCTCCTCCGCAAGCGCCTTGTCCTCCTCTTCCGTGGCGCCGCGCCTGCGCGTGCCGGCTATCGGACGAAGATCAATTTTGTCGCCTTCCAACCGCACCATGACCTCCGGTGAAGCGCCCACGACCGTGGTATCCCCGCATCGCAGGAAGTACATGTAGGGAGAGGGATTGATCAGGCGGAGCGCGCGGTAAATCTCGTAGGGTTCGGTATTGATTTTGGTCTGAAAACGCTGGGACGGCACCACCTGGAAGATGTCGCCGGCCTTGATGTATTCCTTGGCCTTGAGCACCGCCTCCTCGTACTGCTGGGGAGTGAAATTTGAAACGAGCATGTGCTCTTGTATTTTTGTTTTATGCCTTGCTGCACCTTGTTTTTTTTCATTTTTTTTCAGTTTCTTCACAAGGGCATTTATTTTTTTCGTTGCTTCACGGTAGGCGCTCTCGGCTGATTTACCCTTTATGTGGGCGTTCGAAACGACCTTTATCATATGGGTGATGTTGTCAAAAATCACGAGCGTATCCGTGATCATGAATACCATGTCAGGGATATCAAGCCCTTCCTTGTCTCTGGCGTGCAAATCTTCAAAAAACCGGACAACATCATACCCCATGAACCCTACAGCGCCACCGAAAAACCGGGGCAATGCCGGATCAGGCACTGGTTTATACGCGGACAGAACACGCTTGATCACTTCAAGAGGGTCACGCTCAAAAGCGCTTTTTTGGGTTTTGCCCTCTGTGGTAATTTCCACGGAACGGCCAAAGCTTTTTACAATGACCGACGGACGGCTGCCCAGAAACGAATAGCGCGCCCACTTCTCCCCGCCTTCCATGCTCTCAAGCAGAAAAGAGTGCTTCTGATCGTCTATCTTCCGAAACGCCGAAACCGGAGTGTCCATGTCGGCAAGAATTTCGCGGTATACAGGGATGAGATTTCCTGATTTTGCCTTTTGCTTAAACTCTTCAAGTGAAGGCCTGAACATAAAACTCCTTGCAAAATAAGCGGTTTATGTACTATACCAGATAGGTTAAAGAAGTGTCAATCACAAAGAAAACGGCGGAGCTCCGGAAGAAAATTGCGCAGGGTAAACAAAAAAGGCAGCCTCCCAGGGCTGCCTTTTTTATTGTCGGGGAATTTCTGTTCCTAAAATACCGATCAGATGTCGAGCTCGGCAAATTCAGCCCGCTCCTTGATAAACTCAAACCGGGCTTTAGGATCTTTGCCCATAAGCCGCTCGAACACATCGCCGGTTGCCTTATGATCCAGCACCTGCACTCGCATAAGGGTGCGGGTCTTCGGGTTCATGGTCGTTTCTTTGAGTGTTTCGGGGTTCATTTCTCCCAATCCCTTAAACCGCCCCACTTCATACTTCTTATTATGCAGCTTTGCAAGAAGTTTCTCCTTCTCCATCTCGTCCATGGCGTAAAAAACTTCTTTTCCTGCTTCAATCTTGAAAAGCGGCGGCATGGCAAGGTATACATGACCCTGGTTTATCAGTTCAGGCATATAGCGGTAGATGAAGGTAAGAAGCAACACGCTGATATGCGCACCGTCCACATCAGCGTCGGTCATCAGGATAATGCGGCTGTAGCGGAGTTTGGTCAGGTCGAAGTGCTGCCCCACGCCGCATCCAAAGGTGGCAAGCAGATTTTTGATTTCGTTGTTCGTCTGGATCTTCTCCAGAGAAGCCACCTGCTCCACATTCAGAATTTTCCCGCGGAGCGACAGAACCGCCTGGGTTTTCCGGTCGCGCGCCATCTTTGCAGAGCCGCCTGCCGAGTCCCCTTCCACGATAAAAAGCTCCGTTTCCTCGACTTTATTGGAAGAGCAGTCTGAAAGCTTCCCGGGCAGGTTGAGTTTGAGGGACGAAAGCTTCCGCGCAACATTCTCTTTTGCCGCGCGGGACGCGAGCCGCGCCTCGGCCGCCAGAAGCACGCGCTTCACCACGGCGTCAGCCATGGACGGGTTCGCAAGAAGGTACGCTTCACAGGCGTTTTTGACCGCGCTGTCTATGGGCGAGGAAATTTCCGGATTGTTCAGCTTTTCCTTGGTCTGGCCCTGAAACT
>CAZYEF010000020.1:0-24400 GCA_964646375.1 uncultured Nitrospiraceae bacterium
GTATACTTATAATAACTATTAACCATAGTATATGTAATGAGGGCACCATGGCTACCCGCAAAACTCCAAAAAGCTATAAAACTAATGAAATTTGCAATCGCTTCGATATTTCCCGGGCGACGCTGTTTCGCTGGGAAAGCGAAGGGCTTTTGACGGAGGTGGAGCGTGACTGGCGGGGCTGGCGGGTGTACAGCGAAGGCAACTTAAAGAGCATCGAAAAGATTATGAAGAACAAAAAAGCGGACTAATTCGGCGCGTACGGGAAGCGTTTGCGGAGTTACGATGTTTATATCGAAAAAAATAGAGCCGATTGCACTTGACATAGGATCAACTTTCATCAAGCTGGTAAAGTTGAAGGGATCCAACAAAAACTACCAGCTGCAGAAATTCGGGATGGTTTCGCTGCCGCCCGAAGTGATCGTTGAGGGCGCGGTCATGGACGCAGGCCGCGTGGTAGAGGCCATCAGGCAGCTTCTTGCCGAGCAGAAGGTGACCACCAAGGAGGCGGTAATTTCGGTTTCGGGCAGCTCCGTGATTATTAAGCGTGTTTCCGTGGCTGATATGACCGATGAAGAGCTTGCAGAATCCATCAGATGGGAGGCGGAACAGTATATCCCGTTTTCCATAGATGATGTGAATGTGGATTTTCAAAAATTGGGGCCCGGCGGGGCGGCAGGGCAGGCTGATGTCCTTCTGGTTGCGGTTAAAAAAGATAAAATCAACGACTATGTAAACCTGGTAAAAGAAGCAGGGCTCGAACCCGTGGTAATGGATGTTGACGCATTCGCTCTGGCAAATATGTACGAGCTTAACTATGAAATGGAGCCGGGGATTACGGCGCTGCTCAATATCGGCGCATCGGTGATGAATATTAATATTCTGAAAGACGGTGCATCCATTTTTACGCGCGACATTTCCGTGGGAGGCAACCGGTATACTGAGGCGCTCCAGCGGGATTTCGGCCTGACCTATGAAGATGCGGAGAGAGTGAAACGCGGAGAAACAGTGGAGGGGGCTGATGCGGAGCAAATCGCGGGTGTGATGTCCTCCGTTACGGATGACATTGTTACTGAAACGCAGCGCTCGTTCGAGTTTTTCCGTTCCACCACCGGAAGTGACCGGGTGTCCCGCGTGCTGGTTTCCGGCGGATGCGCCCGCATTGGAAATTTCACTTCGGTGCTCTCGGAACGCCTCGAAATACCGGTGGAAGTGGTCAATCCCTTTAAGAATATCAAGGTTGATACAAAACGTTTTGACCCTGCGCTTCTTGCAGAATCCGCCCCCCTGTCGGCAGTGGCAGTCGGGCTCGCAATCAGGAGGCCGGGAGACAGATGATAAAGATAAACCTTCTGCCCAGCAAGAAAAAGCCTCCCAAAAAGGTGACTGATCTGCAGAAGCAGGTAGTGTATGCTGTCCTTATTCTTGCGGGCGTCTTGGGCGGTCTGGGATATTACTGGAAATACCAAAGTGACACGATTGCGGATTTGGAAAGGCAAAAAGTAGTCGCTGATAACCGTCTTAAAGAGCAGGACAATATGCTCAAAGAAGTAAAAAACGTCGAGGCGGAGAGGGAAAAGTACCAGGAAAAGATCAATGTTGTTCAGCAGCTTAAAAAGAACCAGGCCGGTCCGGTTCGTCTCCTCGATGAAGTCAGCAAAGCCCTTCCCGTGGGCGTCAATATAACCATACTCACCGAAAGCAACAATAATGTCAGTATCGAAGGACAGGCTTTCGGCAATAATGAAGTTGTTCAGTTCATTGATAATCTCAAAGCATCCCCGCTGTTGACAAGCGTGAACCTGCTCGAGACAAGCCAGCTAAAAGTTGAAGGAATTGATGTGTACAAATACAAGCTCCAGTTTGTATATAAGGGACTGTGATGGCATCTCCTTTCGTGGATAAAATACAGAAGATACCTGCAAAAACGAGAATCATCGCGTTTGTCTCTCTTATCGCGGTGCTCGTGATTGTTGATATCTGGCAATTTATCATCCCCATGAACACGCAGATTGACCAGCTGAAGAAGTCCATTTCCGAATTGCAGGTACGTGTTCAGCAAAACGACGAAAAAATAAGGAATCTGGATAAGCTCAGGGCTGAGGTGAAGGAGTTGCAGTTGCAGCTGAAGGTTCTCACCGAGCAGCTTCCGCCCGAATCGGAAGTCTCCGGATTGCTCAGGCAGATCCAGGAAAGAGTCAATCAATCAGGCCTTGTTTTCAAATTATGGAGACCGGAAAAATCAAGAGACCATTCCAGCGGATTATATAAGGAGATTCCGGTAACGGTGACCCTGACTGGGGGATACCATAATACGGCAGCATTTTTCGACCGCATCAGCAAGTTAAGCCGCATTGTGAACATTCTGAACATCAAGATGGGTAGCGCAAAGCAGAATAATGACGGTTCGATTTCCGTGGAAATAAACTGTACTGCAATGACATTCTCGGCAGTGGAGAAAAAAGTTGAAACAACGCCAACAGCAGCAAAAAAAGTCAGATAGTATAACCAGCATTTCCCTGGCACTGCTGTTCGGGGCAATGATGGTGACGCTGGCGGCCTGCTCTGATTCGGATAAAGGGTCCGCTCAGCCTGCCCCCGCAGCGCGAAAGGCAGCGCAGCAGCCTGTGACACAGCAGACGCCAACAGCGACTGTGAGCAAGGAGCAACCGGCTTTCAACTATAATTCCGCAGGGAGACGCGACCCCTTTTCCCCGCTTGTGTCCAAAGCAATGACCAAGGAGCGGGCAAGCGCTCGTCCTCCGCTGGAACGGTACTCATTGTCCGAATTTAAATTATCCGGGATCGTCTGGGGCGGGTTTGGATACAATGCCATGGTTGAAGGACCGGATGGGAAAGGCTACTTTGTGCGCGTGGGAACAACGATTGGCTCCAACAAGGGTGTGGTGAAGTCAATAACCAAAGACACCATGGTGATCGAAGAAAAATTCAAGAACATACTGGGAGCAACAGAACGGAAGCAGATTACTATTCAGCTTCGCAAACCAGAGGAGGGAATGCAATGAAGCTTGCTCAACAGCTGAAAACGGGGTGGCTGATCATCCTCGTCTCCCTCATTACATTGGCAGTATTCATGGGGTGTTCGAAGAAAGCCCCCGTGGCGCAACCACAGGAAATCCATGCGGTCATCAATAAAATCGAACCCCGCGAGGTGGATGGCAAAACTGAAATCATTATTGAAGGAACCGCGCCGCTGCAACAGTATACGTCCTTCCAGCTTACTGAACCTCTCAGGCTGGTGGTGGACGTCACCAATGCCGACCTCGGCACGCTGAAAGACAAAATAAGCGTCAAGAGCGGGGCTGTTACTGACATTACTCCTAGCCAGAAAGACAATATTGCGCGTTTTGAGATTGGGCTATCCCAGCCGGTTGACACGAAAGTAAATCAGCAGGACGGCAAGCTTGTTGTGGAAATCGCAAAAATAGCGGAAACGGAAAAAACAGCTGCGGAAGCAAAGTCCGCACCTGAAGTCATCCCGCCTGCTGCTCAGCAGGATGCTGTGAAAGACACACAGAAAACAGTAGAAAAAACCGAAGCACCCCAGCCGGAACTTCCTGCCGCGACGATTATTTCATCAGTAAATGCCACAGCGGGCAAGGATGGTGCCAAAGTAGTCATTACCGGCAATGGTGCTATAAAGGCCAAAATTCTGAAACTGGACGGTAACAGACTCGTGGTCAATATCCCGGGTGCCAAGAGTAAAGCGCGGCCAGCCATTATTCCGGTACGGAAGGGCGGTCTTGATAAAGTACGCATCGGGCAGCATCCGGACAAAGTCAGTGTTGTGCTTGATCTGAAAAAACCGATGGACTATACGGCCACAAGCGAAGGGAATGCACTTGTTCTTGCAATGAACGGGACTCAGACAGTACAACCACAGGAAAAGGCGCCTCCCGAGCAAACTGCCCAGGCGGTTCAGGATGTTGAAAAGGAAAGCAAGGTGGTGGCTCAGCCGGTTACGGTGCCTGAAAAGGAGGATACAGTTGCACCTCCCGTGTCGGCCTCGGCCAAAAAGAAACCTGCCGTAGCATCCAAAAAAGCTGCAGGCGCAGATGAAACATCGATGTTGATAGGTGAAAGCAAGTATACAGGCAGAAAAATTTCCCTTGATCTCCAGGACGCAGACCTGGTGAATGTCATGCGTCTGTTTGCTGAAGTCGCAGATCTGAACATCATTCTTGCCCCGGATGTGAAGGGCAAGGTTACCGTGCGCATGGCGAATGTTCCCTGGGACCAGGCGATGGACATTATTCTCAAGATGAACGGACTTGGGCAGGTGCAGGAAGACAAGATTCTGCGCATCGGCACACTGACCGCTTTGACCAAGCAGGCTGAAGAAGAGTTAAAGTCCAAAGAAGCGAAGAAAAAGTCGGAAGATCTGATAACGCGCATTGTTCCCATTAATTATGCCACTGCAGCAACCATCGAAACTACAATTAAAAAGTCCCTGTCAGCGCGGGGAGAGACTGTGGTGGATGCAAGAACGAACACCATTATTGTGAAGGACATTCCTAAAAATGTTGAAGATGTGGTGTCCCTTGTGAAAGTCCTTGACAAGCCAATCGCTCAGATCATGATCGAAGCAAGAATTGTGGAGGCTTCCCTGAATTTCAGCAGACAATTAGGTGTACAGTGGGGAGGGTCGGCGAGCGCCAGCGCTTCAACCGGAAACGCCATTTCCGGGCTTTCCAATGCTTCTGTGGGCGGATCCAGTCTTTTGGGATCAACACAATCCGGAAATGGGAACTGGCTTGTTAATATGCCGGCCGCAGTCGGATCGGGAAGTGGCGGAGCCATTGCGTTCGCCCTGAGTTCCCTCAACAAGGCGTACAACCTTGATCTTGTGCTTTCCGCCTTGGAATCCACCGGTGAAGGCAAAATTATCTCGCAACCAAAAGTAAGCGCGCTGGACAACAAGGAAGCAAAGATAGAACAAGGCCTTTCCATTCCGTACTCGACCACATCATCCTCTGGTACTCAGGTGCAGTTTATTGACGCCAAACTGATGCTTACTGTTACGCCACATGCAACACCGGATAACAAAATATTTTTAAAAATTCAGGCAACCAAAAATGCCCCAGATAGTTCCGTGCTTGGCGCAACAGGTCAGCCTTCCATTCGAAAGAATGAAGCAACAACCGAGATTCTTCTCGCCGATGGAGAGACGGCTGTAATCGGCGGAATCCTGACTCTCGAACGCACTACGACTGACAGCAAGGTTCCCTTTTTGGGGGACATTCCCGGAATTAGCTGGTTGTTTAGGAACAAAAGCACAACCGACAAAAGGGGTGAATTGCTGATTTTCATTACACCACGGCTTGTAAAACAGGAAGTAATTTAAAAAAAACACATCATATATTGTATTTCTGATTTAAAATATAAACTTACGGGGAGACAGAATGAAAGTGACGCCTATCATCATAAACAGATTTTTTTCTAAATTTGCATTATGTTTAGGTTTTAGCATAATTCTACTGACTGCTGGATGCGGGGGTGGTACTGATGCACCATATGGGTCAACAATTACTTTGTCTCCTTCAAGTTCTTCTCTTGATACAGGAGCTTTAGGAACGTCAGCCGACTGGCCTGTTGTTTATGTCGTAACTGTGACAAATTCTGATGGAGATCCTATTCCTTGGGTAAATCTCACAATATCAGGTTCAATGGCGAATCCAAACCCAATAGATGCTTACCAATTTTATGATGGAATCTACGTTGTTGGTGGTCCAAATACCCCAAAAGGATCTCCATTCTCTGCTCAAACCGACGTTGACGGTCACTATACGTTAACAGCAGTTGTTCCTGCCGGAACAGGGGTATTCAAAGATCAGGTACAGGTTATGAGCGCTACAGCTACAGGTTATGCTGATATTGAAGTAAAATAATGGCGTTAGAAAATACAAATTTACTGGATAGTACGAACTGGGCTAAGTTTTTATTGGCAGGACATAGTTGTCCTGCCAATTTTTTAGCTAGTTTGTATAAGAGTAACAGAATAATATGCTTGAAGATTTGCAGCTACACAGCAGCACCAGCTTGATAATGTGCGATGATTCGATTGTCATTTAGCATATATGAAACCTTCCTTCCTTCATCACATACTTGAGTTTCTTACCCCCCACAACCTTCTATCAAAACTGAACATCACCGGAAAAATGCTTCTGGGTTACTTTACTCTCGTGGCGCTGACCATCGGAGTGGTAGTCTATGTTCTCACGAGTTTATATCGCCTGAATCATTTGAACACAATAATCGTCAAGGGTTATGTCCCCGCTTATGAAATTGCGGATAAGATGCTGGATGTTTTTACCGATCAGGATACCTGCGAAAAACGATATTTGATACTTGGGGAGAAGGATATTCTTGCGCTTTTTTGGGAGCGTGCCGAGGACTTCAGGATTCTTTCAGAACGGCTTAAAAAACTGCCGGACACAGGCGGATTTCCCCTGGAGAAAATATATAAACTGCATGCTCAGTACAATGATATATTCGCGAAGGAAGTGCAGCTCGTACAATCTGAAGATATCGCGGAAGCCAGAAGCCTGTCCGAAACAAAACTTAAAAGCACATTTGGTGAATTATCCGGCGTGATCCACGGAATGTCCATTGAAGCCAGAACCGCTCGTGACGCCATGATGAACAGAATCAGCGATATGGGCAGTTCGACATATTATACTACCATGGTCCTTTGTCTGTTGAGCGTCATACTCGGAACGCTGTTTGGGATCCTTGTAACACGTCATATTTACATTTCAATCAGCAAGCTTCATAAAGCCACCGCGCAAATTGCTGAAGGCAATTTTCAATACGATCCCGGCGTTGATGCGGAGGACGAAGTCGGCGATCTGGCGCGGGCGTTCCTTACCATGGGAAAACGACTTAAAAAGCTGGAGGAAATGTATCTGGATGCCAGTCCGCTCACACGCCTGCCCGGCGGTGTGGCAGTGGAAGGCATTATGAACAAGCGCCTTGCATCCGGCGCTCTGGTTGCTTTCTGCGTGCTTGATCTGGACAATTTCAAGGTTTTTAACGACCATTATGGCTATGCCCGCGGAAACGAAGTGATCAAGGAAACCGCGCGAATCGTTGAAACCGCAGCCAGGACAAAGGGCTCGCCGGACGATTTTGTGGGCCACATCGACGGGGACGATTTTGTGGTGATTACCACTCCTGCCACCGTGCGGGACGTCTGCTCTGAAATCATCAGACTTTTTGATCAACGCGCCCCTGAGTTCTACGACCAAAAAGACAGGGAAAAAGGGAAGATTCGTGGAAAGAACAGACAAGGACAGGAAATGGATTTTCCTCTTCTGAGTGTTTCCATTGCCGTTGTGACGAATGAACAGCGGACTTTTGTGAATACGCTTGAAGCGTCAACAGTTGCCGCGGAGTTGAAGGATTACGCGAAGACAATTCCGTCCAGCGTGTTTGTCGTGGACAAGAGACGGTCTGGATAAAAGGAATGGGAGCGTAAGAACTGAATGATTCCCCGCCTGTTTCAGACAGAGTGATATTAACCAGCCTATTTAGCTTTTTTTCTCGGTCTGCGCTGTTGCTCTTCCCGTCGTTTCTTCGCAAATATGCGCACCGGGGTCCCGAAGAACCCGAACGACTGCCGAAGGCTGTTTTCTATGTAGCGGATATATGAGAAGTGGACCCCGAGAGGATAATTTACAAACACGATAAAGGTGGGAGGTTTTATGCCCACCTGGGTTATATAGTAGTATTTCACGCGCTTGCCCCGGTAAAGGGGAGGTTCGTGGCCCACGACAAGCTTTTCAAAGAACCTGTTCAACTCGGATGTTGAAACACGGCGGCTGCATTCCACCATTACCCGGTCTATTTCGGCAAAAACTTTTGTGATACGCTGGCGGGTGACGGCAGATATGGTGAGAACGGGGGCATAATCCGCGAATTTGAGCCGCTGCTGCACATCAGCGATAAACTGCTTGTAGCGGTTCTCCTTGTCCGTAACCAGGTCCCATTTGTTCAGGACAATGATAATACCCTTTCCCGCTTCGTGAGCCAGGCCGACAATGCGTTCATCCTGTTCGGTGATGCCCTCAACCGAGTCTATGAGAACGAGCGCCACGTCGGCCCTGCTGATGCTCTTCATTGCCCTCATAACACTGTACTTCTCTACGCCCTGGCTGATTTTGCCCCGGCTCCGAATCCCTGCTGTGTCCACAAGCATATATTTTTTGCCATAATACTGGTACACAGTGTCGATTGCGTCCCGCGTTGTTCCAGCCGTGGGACTTACAATCATCCGGTCTGCGCCGATGAGGGCGTTTACAAAAGAAGATTTGCCCACATTCGGCCTGCCTATAATCGCAATTCTCGGCAACGGATCGAGTTCCTGTTTTTCCTGGGCAGGGGAAGGCTCCGGCAAAAGGCGGGCGAGTTCATCCATTAGATCGGAAAATCCCTGGCCATGCCGGGCGGACACGGTGAAGAGAGCTTCAGTGCCCAGGCGGTAAAAATCCGGAAGCAGGGTTTCATGCCGCTCGCCATCCACTTTGTTTACTGCATAAATGACAGGTTTACCCGACGCCCTGAGACGTTGTGCGACCTCCACATCAGCGGGGAGGAGACCCTGCCTGCAGTCCAAAAGGAAGATAATGATGTCTGCTTCTTCCACAGCAAGGGTGGTCTGGTCCCGCATTTTCGAGTACATCGGATCGCTGCTTTTTGGCTCGAAGCCGCCGGTGTCCACGAGCAGAAAACGTCTGCGCTCCCACTCTGCATCTGCGTAATTGCGGTCGCGTGTAACGCCCGGCATATCTTCAACAATGGCGAGTTCTCTGCCGATAATGCGGTTGAACAGCGTGGATTTTCCGACATTCGGCCGGCCCACTATGGCAACAATTGGATTTGGCATATGCTGTAAGACACTGGAGATATAGGCTGCTACGCAAAGATGCTGAAATTCTAAAATTTCCTGAACCGCCTTGTGGATGTTCAGGGAAGCCGAAAGCCTACGTACAGAACAGGTGCACTATAGCATGTGGAAGTGTAGCAGTTCAAGAAAAAACCTTGCGAAGAGGCTGTATTTATGTTATTTTCAGCAATATTTGTCAGGAGGGTGCTGTGCTCAGAATTGCGGCTTCTGTTGTATGTATTCTGTTGTTTTCCCAATCGCCTGTCTGGGCGGACTTTTACCGATATGTGGACAGGGACGGCCGGGAGTTTTTCACGAACGATTTGAAGCAAGTACCGCAGGAATACCGCGCCAGTGCGACGCAGGTCAGGCCTGATGCCGGCAGAGTGAATATGAACGAGAGCGCACCCGCCGACACCGGGAAACAGTACAAATCAGCAAAGGAACATAAGGATAAATATGGCCGGGGCGAGGGGTACTGGAAGAAGAAAGCGGAAAAGCTTCGTGCAAAACTGCGCGATCAGCAGAGCGAGTACGATTTTGTGCAGAAGCAGATGGAAGATCTGAGCAAACTTCCTGAAGGAAACCTTAAAAAGAAAAAAAGCCGCGCAAGCCTTGAAAAAAGAAAGCTGAAACTCGAACACAACATGGCGCAGACGAAGCGCAAGCTGGATATAGACCTCCCCGAGGAGGCCCGCAAGGCAGACGCCTATCCTGGATGGATCAGAGAATGATTACTCCGAACGGGACGTGAAAGATAATCAGGACGTGACACCCGTCTTCACGGCACGTTGAAGGACTCTTCCGGAATCACGCGGAGCTCCATGGTATGAAGAAAATTATAATCGCCCGGAACATTCTGCATGTCCTTGGGGCTCCCACCACGATTTTCGGACGGGGAACCATCGCCACCTATCCGGCACGAACTTCTGAAGAGATATTGAATATCCATGGTGCCCGCAAGGCGGACCTTATTATCACCGATGCCACGCTGCCAATCATGGGTGCCGTCAATCTCTGCGCCGCGATACGGAATGACGAGGCGCTCAGAAATGTTTCCATTATTGTGGTCAGCGACAGGGCGGACCAGCTTTCGGAGCAATGGCGTGAAGCAGGGGCCAATGCGGTGGTGCAGAAGCCGGTGAATGCGGCGCAGCTTTTTTTAAAAATATCGGAATTGCTGGTAATTCCGCAGCGGAAAGACCTGAGAGTTCCCCTGCACGTGGCGGTAAGGAATCAAGGGAAGAAAGCCGCCTTTTCTGCTGTCAGCCAGAACATCAGTATTTCCGGCATCCTGATCGAAACTGATCTGGCTTTACAAAAAGGGGATAGGCTGACCTGTGTATTCAATATTGCGCACAGTGAAATTCACATGGAGGGGCTTGTTACCCGCGCAGACGCGGGGCCGTCGGGAAAGCGGCTGTACGGGGTGCTCTTTCAAAACGCAGCTACAAAAACTATGGTTGTGATTGACCATTTCATCAAGCAGCAGATAAAACAATAATGTCCTGTGAACGCGGTGCACGCAGGTTTCATCGGAGGTTTTTTTGGACGAACGGTATGATTTTAAAAAGATAGAAGAGCGCTGGCAGCGCATTTGGCAGGAGCAGAAAACGTTTAAGGTGTCGGAAGATGCTTCACGAAAGAAATACTACTGCCTTGAGATGTTTCCGTATCCATCAGGCAGAATCCATATGGGACATGTCCGGAACTACGCCATCGGCGATGTCGTATCGCGCTATAAACGAATGCGGGGTTTCAACGTGCTGCATCCCATGGGATGGGATTCCTTTGGCCTACCTGCCGAGAATGCGGCCATACAGCACGGCATCCATCCCTCGAAATGGACCCTGGAGAACATCGCCTTCATGCGCGATAAACAGCTCAAGCAACTCGGCCTGTCTTATGACTGGGACCGGGAGGTGACGACCTGCCTGGAAGACTACTACCGGTGGAACCAGTGGTTCTTCATCAAAATGTATGAACGGGGTCTGGCCTACAAGAAGCGCTCCTATGTGAACTGGTGCCCCGCCTGCGCAACCGTCCTTGCGAACGAACAGGTGGAGGACGGTCTTTGCTGGCGCTGCAGTTCCGTTGTTGTCCATAAGGAGCTCGAACAGTGGTTTTTCAAGATTACTGCGTACGCGGAAGAGCTTCTGGCGTGCTGCGACAAGCTTGCCGGCTGGCCGGAGCGCGTGCTGACCATGCAGAGAAACTGGATCGGGAAGTCCACCGGGGTGGAGGTTGATTTCCTCGTGGAAGGCACCGGAGAGCGCCTGAAAATTTTTACGACCCGCCCGGATACGCTTTTCGGCGTCACATTCATGAGCATTGCCCCCGAACACCCTATGCTCGAATCACTCATCAAAGGCCGGCAGGAGGCCGAGAGCGTCCGCGCTTTCGTGCAGCGCGTGCTGCGGGAGGACAAGGCCGCGCGCACGGACGAGAAGCGGGCAAAAGAAGGGGTGTTTACTGGTGCCTACGCGGTCAATCCGCTGAACAACGACAGGGTGCCGGTCTGGGTGGGAAATTTTGTGCTTATGGAATACGGAACCGGCGCGATCATGTCCGTGCCCGCGCACGACCAGCGTGACCTCGATTTCGCGAAGCAGTACCGTCTGCCTGTTCGCATTGTGATCCAGAACCCCGGAAAAAACCTGGCGCCGGAGACCATGCAGGAGGCCTATGTTCTTGACGGCACCCTTGTTAATTCGGATAAATTCAACGGACTTCCGAATACGGATGCGCAGTCGAAGATTGCGGAGTATGTGGAAGAAACAAAACTCGGGAAACGCACGGTGAACTGGCGGCTCCGCGACTGGGGTATTTCACGGCAGCGCTACTGGGGGACCCCTATTCCGATTATTTACTGCGATGCATGCGGCGTGGTTCCCGTGCCGGAAAAAGACCTTCCGGTGCGGCTGCCGGTTGATGTGGAACTGACCGGAAAAGGAAGGTCGCCTCTTGCCGAGTCAAAATCCTTCAGGGAGGCGACATGCCCCGTCTGCGGCGGCAGAGCGCACCGAGAAACGGACACCATGGACACCTTCGTTGAATCGTCCTGGTACTTTCTTCGTTATTGCTCTCCCAAGGAAGACAAGTTTCCTTTTGACAAGAAAGCAGCCGGCTATTGGATGAATGTGGACCAGTACATCGGGGGCATTGAACATGCGGTGCTGCACCTTCTGTATGCCAGATTTTTCACCAAAGTGATTCGCGATCTTGGCCTTTACGACGGCGACGAACCGTTCCAGAACCTGCTTACC
The DNA here is from genome assembly GCA_964646375.1 of uncultured Nitrospiraceae bacterium. Taxonomy (GTDB): domain Bacteria; phylum Nitrospirota; class UBA9217; order UBA9217; family UBA9217; genus JBAZLV01. The sequence goes on from CAZYEF010000020.1 coordinate 12,169, forward strand.
CAGGGCATGGTCATCAAGGATGGGGCCAAGATGAGCAAGTCCAAAGGGAATGTCGTTGATCCAGATTTTATTCTTTCTAAATACGGCGCGGACACGGCCCGGCTCTTTTCGCTCTTTGCCGCTCCGCCTGAACGCGATCTTGACTGGAGCGATCAGGGCGTGGAAGGCGCGTACCGTTTTCTGCATCGTGTCTGGGCGATAATTCACAAACACAGTGCGGTGCTGCTGCATGCGAAGCCGGCGGGTCCTGAAGCCCGCGGCGACCGGCTTTACCGCAAAACGCATCTTACGATCAAAAAGGTTACTGAGGACATTGAGCGAGAGTTCCACTTCAATACGGCCATTGCGGCCCTGATGGAAATGGTGAATGAAATGTACGATTATACGGCGGCAGGCAATCCGGACGCCGGGCAGGTGTCCGTGCTGCGGTCGGCTGTTCACGCATTGACACAGCTCATGGCGCCGTTTGCTCCTCATTTTGCCGAGGAAATATGGGAAGCGCTTGGTAATAAAGGCGGTATTGCGAATACTCCCTGGCCTGAATACGACCGCGAGGCAATTACCGCGTCGGAGATTACCATTGTCGTACAGGTAAACGGCAAAGTGAGAAGCAAACTAACGCTGCCCGCCGGGGTTTCAAATCAGGACATTGAGGCAGCAGCTCTTGCAGATGGTAAAGTACGAGAGTTTACCGCGGGCAGGACGCCTAAAAAAATCATCGTGGTGCCGGGGAAACTGGTGAATGTCGTTGTGTAGAAAAAGCCGTTGAAATATGAACAGGAAGTTTTGCAGCAATGCATGATCGCTGCTGCGCGATTGAGTGAACGTTCCTAATTCCTAGACTGTTTTCTGATTCCGGAGACGAAGCACATGCAGAAAAATTCAAGAACCAAGCTCACAGCTGTTGTTCTGGTGCTGATTGCAATTATGACCGCCTGCGGCTACCGGTTGACACCGGTGAGCGGCATTGTGCCGGAATATGCCAGAACCATCGCAATTCCGGTGTTCCAGAACAAAACAAATGAACCGTACGTGGATACGATGCTGACCCGGGCCACGGTGGACGAATTTCTTGCGGACGGCAGGCTGAAGGTGGTTGTCCCTGATGACGCTGATCTTATACTGCGTTGCCGGATAATAAAATTCGATATGACCCCTACTGCCTACACGGTTAATTCCTATGTCCAGACCTATAATCTCGGTATTACACTTGGCCTGACACTTGAAGACGTAAAAACAAGAAAAATTTTACTGACAGAGGAAAATCTTAATCTGACTTTCATTTCTTCCTATCCGGTGACGCTGGGAGACATTTCAGCGACAAAAATGGCCAAGGAATCAGCCATGCGGAATGCCAGCAAGGATATTGCTTCAACAATCCGGAGCAGGGTGCTGGAAGGTTTTTGATTCTTCCCCTGATGCCCGGTAAGAACTGCGGATGTGTTTACGATTAAGATGCCATGACCAAATACGCTGATTTAATGCGCAGTCTCAAACAAGGCCGAATCCTGCCGCTGTACCTGTTGTTCGGTGAAGAAGGATTTCTTATCCAGGATGCGCTTGATTTGATCGTCAAATGCGTCGTCAATCCCGACACCAGGGATTTTAATTTTTCGCTGCTGTATTGCCGCGACACTCCCGCTTCCGAACTGGTAAGCCTCGCCCAGACGCTTCCTTTTATGACAGAAAAACGGCTTGTTATTGCAAAGGAGATTGAAGCCTTCAAGGCGGCTGATCTTGAAGATCTGCTGCCGTATCTCAACGACCCTTCACCGAGCACCTGCCTCGTGCTGGTTTCCAACCAGGCCCGCTATGAGAAAAAGCCCGTGCTGAACGCCGTGGAGGCCCATGGTTCGGCAACAAGATTTTACCCGCTCCTGGACCGTGAAATTCTTGCCTGGATTGACGGCTGGGCGTCAGCGCGCAAGTTGTCATTAGCGCGGGATGCGGGCCAGTATCTTGCGCAAATAACCGGCAATGATCTTCAGAAGATAAAGAATGAACTTGAGAAGGTGGAGATTTTCATAAAAGGGAAAAAGACAATTACTTTTGATGATATGAAGACCGTTGTTGGCGATTTTCGGGAGTACAGCACGTTTGATCTGGCGACAGCATTGGGGCAGAAAAGCGGAGAAAAGTCTCTACTGATTCTTTCCCGGCTGATTCAGGAAGGCGAACAGCCGGTGGCGCTGCTGGGAGCAATCGCCTGGAACTTTCGGAAACTCATGCGTGCCAAAGCCATGGAGGCTTCCGGGGCCAGCTATGAGGAAATCAAGCGGAAACTGGGTGTTATTTTCCACCAGTCGGGCTCCTTCCAGGAGCAGATGCGGCGTTTCAGCCTGGAGGAACTGCATATGGTGTCCGACGTTCTTCTGGAAACAGACAGGGTGCTCAAGTCAGGCGGCTTGAACGGCCGACTGGTGCTTGAGCGGATGGTTTGGAAATTATGCGGTGTGCAGGAAACCGTGCAGAAAAACTGAAAGTTCAGGCAGTGAGTGGGAAACAAAGTGCAAAGATTTCTGCCTGACGCTCAGTCCCCTTTGCACCGTTGATTTTCTTAATTCGAACGTGTCTTATCAGGCCGCAGTGATTTTGCTGACCTTGGTTGAAAGGCGGGATATCTTCCGGGAGGCGGTGCTTTTATGCAGAGTCCCCTGAGAGGCGGCCTTATCATAAGCCTTCATGGCTTTTACCAAGGCATCTTTTGCCGCGTCCACGTTTTTTGCTTCAACGGCCTGATCAACCTTCTTCGCGAGGGTTTTGAGCGCGGATTTCACTGAATTATTGATAAGGTGTTTTTTTTCTGCTTGTTTCTGCCTTTTGATTGCTGATTTATGCGTTGCCACTTCGTAAGCCTCCTTAAATTTAAAAACAGATTAGTCTTTTAACATAAAAAACGGCTAAGTGTCAAGAAAAAAAACCTTTTCTTGCCGTACGTTTTCTGGTAAAGTTACCTCTTATTTTGGACCTTTCAGGGGTGGAAGAGCATGTCAGAGCAGGTAAAAGTCGCCAAAGCCGCAGGGATCATCGGTACTGCCACCCTGGCATCCCGTGTGCTGGGATATGTCCGCGACATGGCCATGTCCTGGGCTTTCGGCACTGGCATCGCAGCCGACGCATTTTATGTGGCTTACCGCATTCCAAATCTTCTGCGGGAGCTGCTTGCAGAAGGATCAATGTCCGCCGCTTTTATCCCTGTTTTTACGGAGACGCTTACCAAGGAATCAAAGGAGAGCGCCCTCCGTCTGGCAAACGCCATGTTCGCGCGACTGCTGCTTGTTCTCTTTATTTTGACCGCCCTGGGCATTATTTTTGCTCCGTATGTGGTCAAAGTAATCGCCGGCGGCTGGGCATACAATGCGGAACAGGACAAGTACCTCCTCGCCGTTACCCTTACGCGGATAATGTTCCCGTATCTTCTGTTCATCGGGCTCGCAGCGCTCGCCATGGGCATGCTCAACTCGCTCCGGTCTTTCTTTGCTCCCGCGATATCTCCCGTTTTGCTGAATATCATGACCATTGCCGCGGTGGTCCTGAGCCTGCGTTTTTTATCAGAACCGATTTTTGGCGTCGCTGTCGGCGTTGTTCTCGGAGGGCTCTGCCAGTTTCTGATCCAGATCCCGGGGCTGCAAAAACAGGGGATGATGATCCGTCCGCGGTTTGAACCATCGCATCATGGCGTCAGTACCATTACAAAACTTGCGGCGCCGGTTTTTTTCAGTTCCTCGGTAAATCAGTTCAATATCCTTATCGGCACAATATTTGCCTCGTTTCTGGCGACGGGGAGCATTGCGTACCTGTTCTACGGCATGAGGTTTATCCATTTCCCTCTCGGTATTTTCGGCATTGCCCTTGCCACGGCGGTGTTGCCGACCATGTCCGCGCAGGCCGCCCGGAACGAGACCGAAAATTTTCGTGAGACGCTATCCCTCGGGCTGCGACTTGTGTTTTTTGTGATGTTTCCGGCCATGGCCGGTCTTATCACGCTCCGCGTGCCTATTGTGCAACTGCTGCTGGAACACGGTCAGTTTGACCGGCTTTCCACGCAGGGAACAGCCGCGGCCATTCTGTACTATGCGATAGGGCTTTGGGCGTTCGCAGGCGTACGGATAGTTTCGCAGGCGTTTTACGCGCTTCAGGACACCCGGACCCCGGTCGCTATCGCAATCATTGCCCTGTTCATGAATATTTTGCTCAGCACGGTTTTTGTGATCTGGACACCCCTCCAGCATGGAGGTTTGGCGCTTGCCGTATCTCTTTCAGCAATGATGAACATCACGATGCTTACCCTGTTGCTCAGAAAAAAAATCGGCCGCATGGATGGAAAGAGAATACTGAGCTCGCTTCTGAAGATTATTCCCGTGTCTGTCATGATGGGTTTGATCGGCTGGCTGGTCAGCAGGCAGCCGGTGTGGGAAACAGGCGGGAATACGCTGTACAAGGCAGCGCTGCTCTTCGGCGGAATGGCTTCCTGTGTTTTTTTCTACGCAGCGGCCATGTGGCTTTTGCGCAGCGAAGAGCTGGGATTTCTGTGGGATATTGTAAAAAGAAAAACAGGGAAGAAAAGCTAGCACCACGAGGACTTGGGTATGCGTCATGCTCGGAATCAGGTCGTTTTTAAAACGCCATTCGGCTGGGCGGGGGTCGAGGCATCAACACGGGGGGTAAGCAGGATTATTTTACCCAAAAAAGAGAAGAAAACCGTCGAGGCGGAAATGCTGCGCGGAAAAGGGCCATGTTCCTGCCAAAGACTGGCCGGGTTGCGGCAGAACACACCCGATATTTTCGATCCGGCCATTCTGAAAAAAGCGGTAATGCTTCTCCAGTCATATTTCACCGGAGAACGCATTTCATTTGATATTCCGGTTGATACGCGTTATTATACGCCCTTCCAGCAGGCGGTCTGGAGAGCAACGGCTTCCATCCCCTATGGTGAAACCCGGTCCTATGGCTGGGTGGCAAAGGAAATCGGGAATCCAAAATCCATGCGCGCGGTCGGACAGGCGCTCGGCGCAAATCCGGTTCCGGTCATTATTCCCTGCCATCGTGTTCTCAGGTCATCGGGTGCGCTCGGCGGTTTCGGCAGCGGGCTGCCCATGAAAAGAAAATTGCTGGCATTGGAGTTACCCGAAAGCGATGCGAACCGGCGGCAATGAAACACAACAGATGACTTACCACCGCAATTCAGGTTCTATTTCTTTTATGAAAGGTTGTGGAAAATGCTTCTTGAGCAATTGACTGTGGGGCCGCTGCAGGTAAACTGTTATATTGTAGCGGACGAAAAGACCAAAGATGCAATAATCATTGATCCGGGCGATGACGCGGAGGATATTCTTGGGGTTGTGAAAGACAGGAATCTCAATGTTAAATACGTCATACTTACTCATGCGCACTTTGACCATGTGGGGGCAAACAAAGCCCTTAAGGATGCCACCGGAGCTGCGATACTGATGCATCAAGACGACAAGCGGCTGCTCGAAAATGCCGCAAGCCAGGGCAGCATGTTCGGAATGCGGTCTCATGCTTCGCCGCCCGCCGACAAATATGTAAAGCATGGAGACAACATTACTGTCGGGGATCTTTCGTTCAAAGTCCTCCATACTCCCGGCCATTCGCAGGGAGGAATATGCCTGCAGGGCAACGGTGTCGTGTTTACCGGAGATGCCCTGTTTGCCGGTTCCATCGGCAGGACCGATTTTCCGGGCGGTGATTTTAATACGTTGATCCGCTCAATCAAAACGCATCTGCTGCCTCTCCCGGATGATACGATTGTTCTTTCGGGGCACGGTCCTTCATCAACAATTGGCGCCGAGCGCGAGGGGAACCCGTTCTTAAACGGGGATTCCGGCTTGTAAGAACCTCCTCGTTCTTGAGGTTTTACGCCCGGTGTGGTAAAGTAAGACAATCTAACGCTGATTTCAGAAACAGATGCCCGAGGCAGAACGGTTTCCGCCCAGCTGGAATAGAAGCGCTTCTTGCGGAAGACGATGTCTGCCCCGGACACCATGACAGCAAAATTTTGGAAGGAGAATTACATGGTTGCCGGTCCGATTCGTGAAGGATTAACCTTTGATGATGTGCTGCTTCTGCCTGCAAAATCCGATGTACTGCCCAAGGACGTGGACGTCCGCACTCAGTTGACAAAAAAAATATCCCTGAATATTCCCCTGGTGAGCGCGGCCATGGACACGGTGACTGAGGCGAAGCTCGCCATTGCCCTGGCCCAGGAGGGCGGTCTCGGGTTTATTCACAAGGCGCTTCCCATCGAGGCACAGTCTGAAGAAGTGGACAAGGTCAAGAAATCCGAGAGCGGGATGATCATTGATCCTATCACCATTTCGCCCGATGCCAGAATTTCTGACGCGCTGGATCTTATGAAGAAGTACAGAATATCGGGAGTGCCGGTGACCAAAGGACACAAACTCGTCGGAATTCTCACCAATCGCGATCTCCGTTTTGAAACACGGCTTAACCTGAAAGTCTCTGAAGTTATGACCAAAGACCGTCTGATAACGGCCCCGCTCGGCACGTCGCTGGACAAGGACATGAATATCCTTCAAAAGTATAAAATTGAAAAGGTTTTGATCGTTGACAAGGATTACAGCCTGCGTGGTCTCATCACCATCAAGGACATTGAAAAGAAGATAAAGTAGCCCATCGCCTGCAAAGACAAACATGGAAGGCTGCGGGTCGGCGCGGCTGTCGGCGTCGGCGACTATTCTGAGCGCGTGCCTGAGCTCTTGAAGGCGGGCGTGGACGTTGTGGTGGTCGATACCGCGCACGGACACTCGCAGGGCGTCTTGGACGCCGTCAAGGCGATTCGAAAACGCTATCCCGAGCTCGATCTGGTGGCGGGGAACATTGCCACAGCGGAAGCGGCCAAGGATCTCATCAAGGCGGGAGCCGATGCCGTTAAGGTCGGCATCGGGCCGGGATCCATCTGCACAACGCGGGTAGTCTCTGGTGCCGGTGTTCCGCAGATCACCGCAATACTGGATTGTTACAAGGAAACGGACAAGGCAGGCGTTCCTCTTATCGCGGACGGCGGCATTAAATTTTCCGGAGACATCACCAAGGCTCTTGCGGCCGGCGCTTCTTGCGTCATGATCGGCAGCCTCTTCGCGGGGACGGAAGAAAGCCCCGGGGAATCCATTCTCTTCCAGGGCAGAAGCTACAAAGTGTACCGCGGCATGGGGTCCATCGGCGCCATGGAACGGGGCAGCAAGGACCGGTACTTCCAGTCCCATGAAGAAGAAAAGGCCAAACTCGTTCCCGAAGGCGTTGAAGGCCGCGTTCCTTACAAGGGAACGCTGGCAGCCAGTGTGCATCAACTGATGGGCGGTGTGAAGGCCGGCATGGGCTACAGCGGGTGCGAAACACTGAAGGCCCTCAAATCGCGCGCTCAGTTTATTAAGATTACCAGTGCGGGTCTGCGGGAGTCGCATGTGCACGATGTGGTGATCACAAAAGAGGCCCCGAACTACAGGATGGATTAAGAAACGACAAACATCAGTACAAGCGGTTAAAATCAACTGCGGAGGCGCGAAGAACACAAAGAATATTCAATCTTTGAAGACTTCGCGCCTTTCTTTTTTGTGAACGTATGCCAAAAAAAATTCCCATTGGAATCAGCGCCTGTCTCCTGGGGGGGAAGGTCCGGTACGACGGCGGACAGAAGCTCGATCATTATCTCCGGGACACGCTCGGACAATTTGTGGAATGGGTCCCGGTATGTCCGGAAGTGGAATCAGGACTTCCCGTGCCGAGAGAAGCCATGCAGCTGCAAGGTGATTCGAAGTCTCCCCGGCTGGTTACCAGCGGCAGCGGCATCGACCATACGGGCCGCATGACCCGCTGGGCAGTGAAAAAGCTTGTCGAACTCGAGAACCGGCAGCTCTGCGGATTTGTTTTCAAAAGCCGTTCCCCCAGTTCCGGCATGCAGGGAGTAACCGTGTACGACAACTCCGGCAAAATAGCCGGAAAAAGCGCCGGTATTTTTGCAAAAGCCTTCATAGAGCGTTTTCCCTTTATTCCGGCGGAAGATGAGGGGCGTTTGCAGGACCCGGGCATACGGGAAAATTTTATTGAACGGGTGTTCGTTTTTCGCCGCTGGCTGGATTTTTTGGGAGAGGGGGGATCAGTCGGTTCACTGGTTGCTTTTCATTCGGACCATAAACTGCTTGTCATGTCCCACAGCATTGTTCATCTGCGCGAGCTTGGCGCGCTCCTTTCCCGTTCAAAGAGATATCCGCGATCGGTGCTGGTGCAAATGTATTGTAAAACCCTTATGGAGGGGTTGCGTCTTCACGCAACCGTCCGAAAGCATACAAATGTGCTGCAGCATATGGCGGGATATTTCAAGAAGCTGCTGCCGGCCGGTGAAAAAAAAGAGCTGAGCAAAGTCATCATGCACTACCGAGAAGGATTGCTGCCATTGGTTGTGCCGGTCACGCTGCTGAAACACTATGCGAACAAGTTCGACGAACCATATCTCAAGCGTCAGCATTATCTTGATCCTCATCCTCTTGAACAGATGCTTAGAAATCATGTCTGATGCTGTCTCCACGGGAGACGGGCAATGCCTCTCTTTGGAGAGCTGGTTTTTCTGATTGATTTCAGAACCTTTTTATGGAGAAATGAAAAACATGAACATCGTGGAAAGATTAAAACAGGAATTGATGGCCGGTGATGGCGCCGTGGGCACAATGCTGTATGCAAAGGGGATCACTCTCGACAGAAACTTTGAACATCTGAACATAATCAGGCCTGACCTGGTGCTGGAGCTGGCGGCTGAATATGTTGCCGCGGGAGCCCAGGTGATTGAGACGAACACCTTTGGCGCGAACGGTACCAAGCTGAATCCCATAGGTCTTGGAAACAGCCTGGCGGAAATCAATATTGCCGGTGCGCGTATCGCGCGCGAGGCTGCAAACCGTGGTCAAAACATACTGGTGGCGGGTTCTGTGGGGCCGCTTGCCCGAACCAGGGGGGACGAGCGGGAGCCAGGCGCTGAGGAAATGCTGCAGTTTTTCCACGCCCAGTGCGAGGCCTTGGCAGCAGGCGGAGTTGACTTTTTTCTGCTTGAAACCTTCACCTCGTTGCCGCAACTTCAGGTTGCAGTCAGCGCTGCCCGGCAAACGAACCTGCCTGTCTGCGCAATGATGGCTTTTCAGGAGGGCGGACGCAGCGGCGACGGGACCACGGTCGAAAAATTTTGCGAAGCCATGGAGCAGTCTCTCGTAGACATGGTAGGCGCAAACTGCGGCGCTGGTCCCCGGGAACTCATCACGGTCGTGCGCAGGCTTGCCGCCATAACGGAAAAGCCGATTGCAGCGTATGCCAACAGCGGTTTTCCGGAGTATCATGACGGCCGCTATATTTACCGGGCTACTCCTGATTATTTCTCGGCCATGGCAAAGGAAATGGCCGAAGAAGGAGCAAATCTGATCGGAGGCTGCTGCGGCACCACACCCGAACACGTTGCGGCCATTTCCCGGACTCTCGTAGGAAGGAAACCCGCTGCGCGGTCCAGAAGACCGTTCGTTTCTGCCGCGGAAACCGCAAAACCTGCACAGCATGAAAACTCGTCATTTCTGGATGCCTGGGGACGCAGAAAGATCATTACCGTGGAACTCGATCCGCCAAAAGGCATGGATTGCGGACGCATACTGGAAGGAAGCCGCCTTCTCAAAGAAGCAGGTGCTGACGCCATTAATATTGCAGAAAATCCGCTGGCGCGCCCCCGTATGGGTAATATCGCATTAGGAAGCATCATTCAGCAGCAGGTCGGGATAGAAGTAATTATTCATATCACCGGCCGGGACCGAAATCTGATCGGCATGCAGTCCGACCTGATGGGTGCCAGCCTTCTGGGGATCCGTTCGATTCTGGCCGTGACCGGCGATCCCGCCAGCATGGGTGATCATGCCGGAGCAAAGTCCGTTTTTGATCTGCATTCATTTACCCTGATTAAATTGCTGGCCGACATGAACCGCGGGCTTAATGCGATCGGCGGCTCCATCGGCGCCGGAACCAGGTTCACCATCGGCGCGGCGTTCAATCCCAATGCAAAAAACATAGAAGTGCAGGCGGAACGATTGCGCAAAAAAGTCGCCAATGGCGCAGTCTTTGCGCAGACCCAGCCGGTGTATGAACCAGCCCTGTTCTTCAGGGCAAATAATCTGGTCCATGATTGCGGCATCCCGATCCTGCCGGGTGTTTTACCGCTGATCAGTGAGCGTAACGCGGAGTATCTTCACAACGAGGTGCCGGGCATTTCGGTCCCCGACGAAATACGCGCCCGGATGAAGGGTCTGGAGAAAGACGCAGGAATACGGGAAGGGATCAGGATTGCCAAAGAATTCATTGATGCCACCTTTGAATCAGCCGGCGGCTATTACTTGGTGCCTCCTTTTGGAAAATTTGAAGCAGCACTGGAACTTGCCGATCATATTCATAAGAAGGAAAGAAGGCTTTTGTGAGAAGATTCCTAAAACTGCCGTTTCTTCTGGTGTATGCATTGCTGCTGTCTGCCTGCACGATTCAACCGGATGTCCATGAAGGCGCCAACCGGTCTGCCAAGGTAATTCCCGACTGGAGCATGCCTTCTCCCTTCCATCCGGTACCGGCGGCAGACACACTGAATCCTGTTCTGACTGCCCGCGATATAACCGATGTCCAAGATGCACGGTTTGTGGCTGATCCGTTTCTTTACTTTGATCGCAACAGCTGGCACATGTTTTTTGAGATTTTCAGATCCGGCATGGACCGGGGGGTGATCGGCCATGCTACAAGCCGTGACGGAATCCACTGGAACTATGACAGGATCGTCCTGACTGCTGCCTGGCATTTGTCCTATCCGCAGATTTTTTCCGTTAATGGAAATTTTTATATGATACCTGAGGCCAGAAGATCGGGTAGTGTCATCATATACAGGGCGCGGAATTTTCCCTATGACTGGGAGCCGGTTGTCTCATTTCAGCTAAAAGGTCTTTTGGACCCGTCAGTGGTTTATTATAACGGGTTGTGGTGGATGTTTGTTTCTGATTCACAATTCAATCTGTACCTCTATTATGCGGACGATCCGCTGACCGGCTGGAGCGAACATCCCATGAGTCCGATCAGAAGCGACCGGGCGCTGTCTCGTTGCGGTGGACGGTCGTTCGTGTGGCAGGGAGACATCACCAGAATCGCGCAGGAATCAACGGAAACGGAGTATGGTGTTTCCGTAAGAGCCTTTCGGATAAAACGTCTTACCAGAACGATGTATGAAGAATATGAAATTAAGGAAAGTCCTCTTCTGCGGGGCAGCGGCACCGGCTGGAACGCGGGAGGGATACACCATTATGATCCCTGGTATGTTGACGGCCGGTGGCTGATTGCCGTGGACGGCTGGGGGGAGGGCATTTTCGCGCCCTGGAGCATCGGCATTTTCACCTCGCGGTAAAAGTCGCTTTTGCAGCACCACGATTGACGGCGAAGCGTATATGCAAACATGCATGCGGGAAAATCTGCCGGTGGTTTCACATAAAATTTTGTATTGACATATTAAATTATTGGTTTACTATGTGTAGGAAAAGCTAAGTCACTGCTTTGTTTGCGGTATGTGCGGCGCTGCCCCAGCTTCTGTAGACTGGGTGCATCAATTTGCTGGTATGGTGAAGATTTATGTCTTTGAGCAAGGGTCATACTGGTTTTTTTGGGCATTTTCTTATCTGCCTTGCCGCAGTCTGCGTATTTGCTGCATGCCACCAGAAAACCGTAAACAAGGCTCCATCACTCCAACCTCCTGAAATCGTTGACATGACCTTGATCCAGGATTATTACAACCAGGGGCTGCAATTTTATGCTGATGAAAATTATCTGGAAGCAAAGCATGCCTGGCAGCAGGTCATTAAACTGGGTCCCAAAACGCATTTGGCAGACAGGGCGCGTGTCTATGTAAAAAAAGTCAACCGGATGCTGAAAACCTTGAAAGAAATAGAAAAAAAACAATGACCGAACTGCGCCGCAAAAAGGCGCGGCAGCGTACTTCCTATGGACCAGCAACCAAAACAACAAATTGCAAAAAAGAAAACAAAACGTTTTTTGGATTTGCTTGTGCTCGGTTTTTCTGAAACCTGCGATCAGGTCTTCAACGGCTATATCAGGCGCACCTTTCTCTTCAAATTTCTCTCGTCAATCAGCATCCGCTACAAAATAGCGGCAACGATAACTATTCTTCTTGCACTGA
>CAZYEF010000021.1:0-24371 GCA_964646375.1 uncultured Nitrospiraceae bacterium
TCGATGACGGAGCGCGGGATCTTATCAAAAAAGCAGGTTATGGAAAATATTTTGGTCACGGCACTGGTCACGGCGTAGGTCTTATGGTTCACGAAGAGCCTACCATCTCATTTCGCTCCAAGGATCAGGTTTCCAAAAACATGGTTTTTACCGTTGAGCCGGGTGTCTACATCCCCGGATGGGGCGGTGTAAGAATTGAAGATATGGTTTTGGTAACAGATACCGGCATAAATGTGCTGACAACCCTGCCGAGAGAGCTTGATGGGCTTACGCGGTTATAATAGCACTGGACCAGGACCAAGGAAGGGCAATTTTGTGACAAAGCCCTGCATACGAGGCGGCATTCCCTGCGTGAGAGAATTATGATAGACTTGGATTCCGTCGAAAAAATCGTTGAAGATTTTTGCCTGCATAGTCCGTTGAATGTTATAGAGGAGCTTGACTCCCTGAGGATTTTTGAACACCCGCTGGTGGTGGTTGCTTCTGCGGATGACCCTCTCTTTGCCGAACTAAAAAACGACAGTGTTGTCGGACCGCAGCACCTGTCTCCGAAAGAATGGCTGGTTAGCGGCAGGTCGGTGATTGTTTATTTCCTGCCGTTTACTGAACGAATTCGCAAGGCAAATCGAAACACGGGCTTACCGGCGCGCGAATGGCTGTATGGCCGTATAGAGGGTGAGCAGTTCAGTGTTGCGTTGCGGATTCATCTTGTGCAATGGTTTTTTGATCAGAGCTGCGAGGCCGTGGCACCGACCCTGGACGAGCGCTTCAGAGTAGCGAATCGGAGAAGCAACTGGTCGGAGAGGCATGCCGCCTATATCGCGGGTCTGGGGACTTTCAGCCTGAATTGTTCGCTTATTACCAGGCGGGGATCAGCGGGCCGGCTGGGCAGCATTGTTGTAAGCGCCGACCTTCCACCGACGAAACGTCCCTACCGGACAAGAGATGAAAATTGTACGCAATGCGGCGCATGCATATTGAAATGTCCTCCGCTTGCAATCAATGAACGCGGCAAGGACCATGCTGTTTGTTCGGATTATCTTGACCGTGTTCTGGCACGGTATCGTCCGCGATACGGTTGTGGAAAATGCCAGACCGGGGTGCCTTGCGAGGATCGGATTCCGGTCGGCGCGGGCAGCGGTCATGAAACGGATTGAATCTTATTGATAAGCAAGCATCACAGGGAAATAACGAAAGGAAGGGAGCAAGAACGTGCCGGTATCTACTGCAGAATTTAGAAATGGATTAAAAATTGAAATTGATGGTGAACCTTATGTTATTGTGGAATTTCAGCATGTGAAACCCGGCAAAGGCGGGGCCTTTGTAAGAACGAAGATAAAGAGCCTCAGGACGGGAAATGTGATCGACCGCACCTATCGTTCGGGCGAGAAGGTCGAAGTGCCGCAACTGGAAGAAAAGACGATGCAGTACCTTTATGCGGCGGACAAGGACCGTGTGTTTATGGATACCACCAGCTATGAACAGGTGTCGATGAATGAGCAGCAGCTCGGGGACAGCATTAACTATCTCAAAGAGAATATGGAAATCAAAGTGCTGTATTTCAAAAACCGTCCCATTAATATTGATGTGCCGATGTTTGTAGAACTGGCAATTGCGAAAACTGAACCTGGAGTGCGGGGCGACACTGCATCCGGCGGATCGAAACCGGCAACCCTTGAAACGGGTGCTGTTGTAAAAGTACCGTTCTATTTAAATGAGGGCGATGTGGTAAAAATCGACACCCGCACCGGAACGTTTATCGAACGAGTGAAGAAATGAGTCCTGCCCGACGCCAATCCGACAAGGGAAAAAAAGGAGTGGTTATGAACCTGAAAGAAATCAAAGAACTGATAGAAATGCTGAAGGGCACCGACATCTCAGAGCTGGAAGTGGAGCGTTCCGGAGTGAAGGTAAGGCTCCGAAAAGGCGGGGATGTAGCATTTCATCCGGCTGTTCCACATGTCGAATATCCATACCAGCCTGCTCTTGCCCCGGCGAAGCCCGAGATTCCGCCTCCCGCTGCTGAAAAACCGGCGGAAACGATTAAGGCAAACCAGACCTTGGTAACCGCACCTATTGTGGGGACGTTCTACCGCGCGTCCGCGCCAGACAAACCGCCGTATGTTCAAACAGGTGATGTGGTGAAAAAAGGACAGGTGCTGTGCATCATTGAGGCGATGAAGCTCATGAATGAGATAGAATCCGAAACAGCGGGGAAAATCGTTCAGATCGCCGTGGAAAACGGTCAGCCGGTGGAATACGGGCAGACACTTTTCGTGATTGAGCCTGCGTAAAAACGCAGGCATTCTGACATTTTGAAATTCTGATGCAAGGAGTAATTGCGTGTTTAAAAAAATTCTGGTCGCTAACCGCGGCGAAATAGCGCTTCGTGTTATACGGGCCTGCAAGGATATGGGCATTAAGACGGTGGCGGTGCATTCCACTGCGGATGCAAACTCGCTTCATGTGCGATTTGCTGATGAGAGCGTGTGCATTGGTCCGCCGAAAAGTGCCGACAGCTATCTCAACGTACCTGCCATTATCAGCGCGGCGGAAATTACCGACGCCGAGGCAATTCATCCCGGCTATGGTTTTCTTGCGGAAAATGCCAGTTTTGCAGAAATCTGTAATTCAACAGGAATCCGCTTCATTGGTCCAAGCCCGGAAAGCATCAAGCTCATGGGTGACAAAGCAAGAGCACGGGAAACGGTTAAAAAGGCCGGGGTCCCCGTACTTCCAGGCAGCGATGGCATCGTTACGGAGGAAAACAGCGCAGTAGAAATAGCCCGGGAGCTCGGTTTTCCGGTCATTGTCAAGGCGGCAGCAGGAGGCGGCGGCAAAGGGATGCGTGTGGTGATGGAGGAGGCTGAGTTTGGAAATGCCTTTATCATGGCCCAGACGGAAGCCCTAGCCGCTTTCAGCAACGCCGATGTCTATATAGAAAAATACATTCTGCAGCCGCGCCATATCGAAGTGCAGCTGATGGCTGATGAAAAAGGGAATGCAGTATACCTCGGAGAACGGGAGTGTTCCATTCAGCGCAGGCATCAGAAATTAATAGAAGAGGCGCCTTCGGTCATTGTAGACGATAGTTTGAGAAGGCAAATGGGGGAAATGGCCGTTGCAGTGGCAAAAAGCGTGAAATACCGCAATGCAGGAACCATTGAGTTTCTCATGGATGAAAACAGAAATTTCTATTTTATGGAGATGAACACCAGAATTCAGGTTGAGCACCCGGTGACGGAAATGGTGACAGGCATTGATCTCGTCAAGGAACAGATACGGGTGGCTGCCGGACTGCCGCTTTCGTTCACTCAGGACCAGGTCAAAATCAAAGGACACAGCATCGAATGCAGGATCAATGCAGAATGTCCCGACAAATTTACGCCATGCCCCGGCAAGGTGTCAGCCTTCAATCCTCCGGGAGGACCGGGCGTCAGAGTTGACACGGCGGCGTACACCCAGTATGTGATCCCGCCCTATTACGATTCCCTGATAGCAAAGCTGATTGTGCACGCGGAAACAAGGGATGAAGCGATCGTCAGAATGAATCGCGCACTCGACGAATTTATTGTTGAAGGCGTCAAAACGACCATTCCAATGCATAAAAAGATTCTCTCAGAGCAGGACTTTCAGCAAGGCAATATTTCCACCAAATTCATGGAGCGATACAATGCTCCCGCCAAATAAATTTTCCGGACTCTGTCTGATCATTGATCAGGATTTGCTTCGCGTTGATCCTGAACTGGCCATGGATAGGGCGCTTTCTGCCGGGGTAAGGTTTTTTCAGTATCGCAGCAAACAGGGGACGCGAAAGGCGATCTACGAGACCTCCCTGCAGTTATCCGGAATGGCCCGGAAGGCAGGCGCGCTGTTTGTCGTAAACGACCATGCGGACATTGCGGCCGCGATAGATGCCGATGGCGTGCACCTGGGGCAGGACGACCTTCCACTGGAATGCGCCCGGAAACTGCTGGGGAGCAAAAAAGTCATCGGAATTTCAACGCACGACGTGGAACAGGCACGGCTAGCGGAGGCGGCAGGAGCCGACTATATCGGTTTCGGGGCCGTCTTCCCGACTCAAACCAAGGAAGAGGCCGTTGCGCACGGTCTTGAGCTGCTGACCGCCGTAAAGAAGGCCGTTTCAATTCCTGTTGTGGCTATTGGCGGCATTAATCATTCGAACATAAGGAAGATTATGGGGGCCGGCGCTGACGGTGCGGCGGTCATATCAGCAGTGCTGTCCGCTCCCGACATAAGACAGGCGGCTGAGGAACTGATTCATATCATTCATGAGACAGGGAACGAAAGCCGAAAAACTGGAGGCGTTTCGTGAAGAGAGTTATTGCTGTTATGGTGGTTTTGCTGTTTGCCGTGCTGGCAGGCTGTTCCCGTCAGGATGAAAATATCGTCAGAATCGGCGTCGCGGGTCCGATGACGGGAAGTGAAAGTAAAATGGGGCTGGACCTCAAAAACAGTGTTGAACTTGCCATCTCAGAATGGAATGCAAAGAAAGGCGTTCTCGGGAAGAAAATCGAAATGGTCGTAGGGGATGATGCTGCTGATCCCAAACAGGCAGTGTCCATTGCGAATAAATTCGTGAACCAGAAAGTGGATGCTGTTGTCGGTCACTGGAATTCAAATTGTTCGATAAATGCCTCACCTTTCTATCATACCGCGAAAATCGTCATGATCAGTCCGGCAACGACAAATCCTCGCCTGACACAGCAGGGGTTTAAAACCGTATTTCGCGCCTGCGGCACCGATGAACAGCAGGGTAGTGTGGCGGCTCGTTTTGTTCTCGACAGGCTGAAACTGAAGAAGGTCGCGGTCATTCATGATCAGACCACGTATGGACGTGGTCTGGCCGATATTTTCAAGAAGGCCTTGGGTGATCACGGGAACATTGCATATTACGGAGGCATTGCTCCGGGGGACCCGGATTATAAGGCCGTTCTTACCTCAATAAAAGAAAGCAAGCCTGAGCTTTACTTTTTCGGCGGCGTCTATCCTGAAGCAGGCAGACTTGTACGGCAGGCAAAAGAAATCGGGATGAACATACCCATGATGACCGGCGACGGTGTGTATGATCCAACGTTCCTGCATATAGCGGGAAAGGCCGCAGAGGGGACGTATGTGACATTCGGAAAAGAGCCGGCCGGGCTTGCTTCTGCCAGATCGTTTATCCAGAACTATAAAGCGAAATACGGAGAACTCGGTCCGTATTCCATTTATGCCTACGACGCAACAAATATTCTTCTGCAGGCCATTGCGGCGGTGAATACCACCGAAGGGACCAGGGTTGCAGAGTATATCTCAAAGACGACATTTCAGGGGGCGTTCGGCAGCATATCGTTCGACCAGCATGGGGATGTGGCCACCGCTCCGTATGTTGTCTGGCAGGTAAGAAACGGTCAGTTTAAACAGGTGCAGTAGGCGGAAGGCATGTGACTGCATGTTTACCCAGCAACTTATCAACGGTCTCGCATTGGGCGCGGTGTATGCTCTTATAGCCTTAGGTTATACCATGGTGTACGGCATTCTCCAGCTTATTAATTTTGCCCATGGTGAAGTATATATGCTCGGTGCGTACCTGGGTATCATTATGCTGGGCGTACTGACCGCTCTGGGGGTACCTGCCTACAGCCTGTCGCTCTCGATCCTGCTCGCAATGCTCACCGCCATGATATTCTGCGCCTCCTATGGAGCTGTCATGGAGCGGATTGCCTACCGCCCTCTTCGCAATGCGACCAAACTTGCCCCGCTCATCAGCGCCGTCGGCGTCTCAATCATCCTTCAGAACGTGGTGATGCTTGCACAGGGGAAGGAATACAAGAATCTTCCTCCCGTGCTTCCCTCGGAAGGCATAAATTTTTTCGGCGCCAATATTTCGCCGGTACAGGTGTTCATTCTGGCCGCTTCCATTCTGGTCATGGCAGCCCTGCATCTTTTTATAACAAGAACACGACTGGGAAAAGCCATGCGGGCGACATCCCAGGACCGCACGATGGCAGGGCTAGTCGGCATTAATATCAACCAGGTTATTTCGGTTACCTTCATGATTGGCTCCGCGCTTGCGGCGGTAGGCGGTGTTATGGTGACGCTTTACTACGGAGTGGTGCATTTTTTCATGGGATATCTCGCGGGGGTCAAGGCATTTACTGCGGCAGTACTCGGCGGGATCGGCAGCATCCCCGGGGCAATGCTCGGCGGATTCATGCTCGGACTTATAGAAAACTTCGGTGCAAGCTATCTGTCAAGCGTATACAAGGACGCCTTTGCATTCATTGTCCTTATTATTACGCTGATCATTCGCCCTTCAGGTCTTCTGGGGGAGAAAACCGTAGATAAAGTATAATTCCATCTGCGCAAAAGCCAGCGGCGTCATGGCATTCACAGCTCAAGCAGTCTTTTGATATCAGGCAGTTTTTCTTCTGCGGATTTTTTCCCTCGTCGAAGCAGTTCACGCGGTTTTGAAAGATCATACAGGGCAATGCCCTTTGCATTAACCTGGATAACAATATCCGCCATTTTTTCTTCCTCCCGTGCGTTTCTGGACGCCCAGAGTGCTGACAGGTGCATGGCGATTTTAAAAATCGAATCATACTGATCCAGTTCCAAGGCCTTGTAATTGACATTCACCGCAACAACCTTTTCCACACCCAACTCCTCCCGCACTGTT
Source organism: uncultured Nitrospiraceae bacterium (assembly GCA_964646375.1). GTDB lineage: Bacteria > Nitrospirota > UBA9217 > UBA9217 > UBA9217 > JBAZLV01. The sequence goes on from CAZYEF010000021.1 coordinate 6,683, forward strand.
CGAACCGGGACCTGACTAGCCACACCTCCGTCGACCAGCATTCTTTTGTTGATTTCCGTGGGAGTAAAGATAATTGGCAGGCTGCAACTGGCCTGAACCGCCTTTGCGATGGAACCGTTTCGAATGCTGATTTTTTCCCCGGTGTGAAGACAGGTCGCAACGGCGGCAAAGGGAATGGTCAACGAAGAGAACTTTTTGACCGGGAGTATACGCTCCATGAACTGGAATATTCCATCGCTGGACACAAGCCCTTTTTTGGGGATGGTGAATTTCAGCAGGCTGTTCCAGTTGGTTTTAAGCGCGACGCGTCTGATTTCCTCGATCGGCATGCCGGCGGCATACAACGCACCGATCATACTGCCGACACTTGTTCCCGCGATGGCGCTGACAGGAATATGCTGACGTCTGAGAACATCCAAAACGGCAATATGCGCTATGCCGCGCGCCGCTCCCCCGGAGAGAGCCAGCCCGATTCCTGCATGTGATGTCACCGTCCGATAACCTCTCTCTTGCCGCTGACGTTTTGCTGAGGCGTCATGTCAACCTTGTTTGCCGGAAAGTTTTCGCATCGCGTTTTTAATATGCATGCCCACGTCTTCAAAGGCATGAAGCATGTCGAGATACGTGGAAGATGCCAGCGAACAGCATTTCGCATTTACCAGGCGTTCTTCGTGTGCGGTTGAAAATTCGATGGTCATGCGGCCGATTGCTTCGCTTTCGGCAAGGACGCTTTCGATGGCTGATTTTTCTCCGGTTACCATTGCATCTCCGCACTTCTTGAGAGCGTTTTGAACGCTGGCGAACAACTTCTGGGTTTCGAGGATGGCCTTATCGGTAAACAGGACACCTCCCTTGATCCGCTTGCGGATATTTTCAATGATACGCATGGTGCTGGATGACACGCTTTTTATGTGCGAGGGAACGCTCAACAAGGACCGTGCTTCTTCGTTCGTGGGTGCCATGTTCGCGAGGGAAGCGATGATCTGAACCTCTTTCGACTGGATTTCCTGTACCAGTTCGTCCGTCTGGTTCAGGGACGAAAGCTTGTTTTTTGAAAAAGCATCTTCTGCGAGGTCCACAAGTTCCCGTACTTTGTGCAGTGTCAGGTATAAATCGTTCTTGATATCTTTGAGACTTTGCTCCGCCATGAATACGTCCTCCTTGTTCTTCCTAAACAGTAATATAATAAGATTTTTTGAACACGACCGTGAGGGATGATACGGCGATTATTTTAACATATTTTAATTATTTTCACAGGTTTTTTCTTGACTTCACCGGAAGCCGCTGGTATAAACAGATTTGAAAGTACATCTCCAGTCTGGAGCTGATCATGCCGTATTTTGCCGGAGAAATATTCGTCAGTGATGTATATAAAAAACCGGTTCTCGATCAGACCGGAGAGGAGATCGGAAAGCTCAACGATATCGTCATCGGCATCGGAGAACCGTTTCCTGCTGTTACCTTTCTTGCCGTTGCTTCAGGCAAGCATCTATTTTTTCTCCCGTGGGACCGCATCAATCTCTTCAGCAGACGCGTTATTACAGCCAATTTGCGGGCAAGCGACCTTACGCCCGGGGTGTCCTCACCAACCGATATCCTGATCTGCAGAGATCTTCTGGATAAGCAGATTGTGGACATTAACGGAGCCAAACTGGTTCGCGTCAACGATCTGGAGCTTGGAGACGTAAAGGGAAAACTTTGTCTCGTGGCGGCGGACATCGGTCTTCGGGGGCTGTTTCGCAGACTCGGCATAGAAAAGAGAGGTGAACAAATCCTCTCAATGTTTAAATACAAGCTGCCGCATAAACTTATCTCCTGGCACTATGTGCAAACCATCGAGCCGAAGGTTGCACGGCTCACCCTGACGGTTTCCGGTAAAAAAGTCTCCAGCATGCATCCTGCGGACCTTGCGGAAATCATCAGCGAAGTATCCCAGAAAGAGCGGACGGCCATATTCGGCACGCTTGATGTGGAAACGGCGGCCGAGGCCCTCCACGAACTTGAACCGCGCGTTCAGGTGGATATTATTGATGATATGTCCAAGGAAAGGGCATCGGACATCCTTGAGCGCATGCCGCCCGACGAGGCCGCGGACGTCCTTGGCGATCTTCCGGAAGCCAAAGCGCAGGAACTTATCAACCTCATGGAAAAGGAGGAGGCGGAGGACGTGCAGGAACTTCTGGAGCACGAGGAAGACACGGCTGGCGGTCTTATGACCACCGAATACCTCGCGTTTCCGCCGGACATGACCGTTGAGGAAGCGATAAAGGAACTGCGGCTGGAAGCACCGGATGTCGAAACAATCTACTATCTGTACATTCTGGACAGTGAGGAAAAAATCATCGGAGTCCTGTCGCTCAAGCATCTGATTCTTGCAGCAGCGCAGACGCTGCTGGGCGATATTATGATTACCCCCCCAAAAACGCTTCCGCTTGATGCGGCGAGAAAAGACGTGGCAGAGTTTATCTCCAAGTACAACCTTCTCGCAGCTCCGGTGGTTGATGACAATATGATCATGAAGGGTATTGTGACGGTGGATGATGTCCTGGATTTTCTGCTGCCGCCGGCATCAAGGAAAAAGCGGAGAAAACTGTGACTCCGCGGCGCTGACGAATCCTGCCGCCGGTTATCCGGCGTTCTTCTGCGTTTACTGCATATCGCGTTCTTTCAGGTTGTATCGCAAAACGCTGAGTGAAGGAGAAGCATACTACGGTGTTTGAACGGGCAAAAAAAATATTTTTGAATAACAGATTCATCGCCATGCTTGCGATCATCGGCCCTGGCTTTATAGCCGGAAACGCCGGCAACGACGCGGGAGGTATTGCAACCTATTCCATTGTGGGAGCCCGCGAAGGCTATGGCCTGTTGTGGGCGCTTCTTCTTATTACGATTGCGCTGGCGGTGGTCCAGGAAATGTCTTCACGCATGGGAGTCGTGACAGGAAAAGGATTCGGCGATCTCGTGCGTGAACACTTTGGGGTAACGTTGACGCTTGCCGTCATGGCGCTTTTTATCATTGCAAATCTAACGGTTACCATCGCAGAGTTCGCAGGTATTGCGGCGAGCATGGAGCTTTTCGGCGTGCATAAGTACATTTCCGTGCCTATTTCGGCATTTATTGTTTGGTTTGTGGTGCTGAAGGGAAATTTTAAGCAGGTGGAGCGGTTTCTTATCCTGATCAGCTTCATTTATTTGACGTATGTTTTTTCAGGATTCATGGCGAACCCTCCCTGGCAGGAAGTGGCAAGGCAGATTGCTGTGCCTCACATCAAATTCGACAAGGACTATTTCCTACTGTTCATTACCATGGTAGGGACCACGATCACGCCGTACATGCAATTCTATCTTCAATCAGCCGTTGTTGACAAGGGGGTGAGAATCGAGGATTACAAATTCGTCCGGCTTGACGCATATGCCGGTTCGATCATGACCGTCTTCATAGCCTTCTTCATTGTACTGGCGACCGGAACCATGCTTCATCCCGCCGGGGTGATCGTTGATTCCGCCGAGGATGCGGCCCGCGCCTTGGAACCGCTTGCCGGAAATTTTGCATCCCAACTTTTTGCCGTGGGACTGCTGAATGCATCGTTTCTGGCTGCATTCGTTCTGCCGCTGGCAACGGCGTACGGTTTGTCCGAGGCGTTCGGCTGGGAATCGGGCATCAACAAATCTTTTCGGGAAGCACCGCAGTTTCTCGGGTTCTATACCGCATTTATTGTCATCGGCGCCGGGGTAATCATGATTCCTGATGTGCCGCTCATTAAAATCATGTTTTTATCGCAGACAATAAACGGTGTTCTGCTGCCCATTGTCCTTATTATTATGCTGCAGTTGATTAACAACCGGGAAATTATGGGCGAGTATGTCAACTCAAAACGAATGAATGTGATTGCCTGGATAACCGTTTCAACCCTTATTCTTTTGACTGCCATGCTGCTTGTTTCAAGCTTTCTCTAGCCCGCAGTGCTCTGCACCTCGTAGGGTATCGGATCCGTAATCCCCGCCTCCAAAAATCCTTTCATGCGAAGAACGCAGCTCTCGCATTTTCCGCATGCCTTTTCACTGTTTTGATAGCAGCTCCAGGTAAGGTGCAACGGTGCTTCGAGTTTCACACCCATGGCGACTATTTCTGATTTTTTCATATGAATGAGAGGGGTGACGACGTCTATTCTGGTTTCCGGTCTGGTGCCTGCTTCAACAACTTTGTTGAAGGCCTGGTAAAAGATTTCCCGGCAGTCGGGATACCCCGAACTGTCCTCCTCGACAGCACCGATGAATATGGCGTGTGCTCCGAGGACCTCCGCCCAGGACACGGCGATGGATAGGAGATGTGCATTGCGGAACGGAACATACGTCACGGGAACCGCAGCTTTCCGATTTTTATCAGCCGGTCGGTCGCGGTCCATCGCGGGAACGGTGATGTTCGTATCGGTGAGAGCTGATCCTCCGATAACTTTCAGATGCTCAATGTTTACCTGCATCCGTTTTTCTGCCTTGTAGAAATCGGCAATCTCGTTAAATGCGCGCAATTCGCGCGCCTCGGTTCTTTGGCCGTAGTTGACATGCAGAAACGCTGCCCGATATTTTTCGTGAGCGATAGCCGCAGCAACACAGCTATCCATGCCTCCGCTGACAAGAGTTATGGCAAGATCTTTTTTCATGATGCAAGTTTACCAGTCTACCTGGCAAAATTCCACACTATTTTCAGACATCGGAAAATAGTTAGACTTTCTCATTCGTCTGCGGTATTCTTATCTTATGGTCTGAAAAAACTTTTTAGCATCGCGATCTCCCAAGCAGAAGTTTACTGCATTCCATCTTATTAATTACGAAACAGAAAGGAGAGCCGATTGTGGCAGAATTAAATCGAAAAGTCTTTGAGGATTTAAGTTACGGGCTGTACATTGTGTCTTCCTTCGATCAGGACCGCCTGAACGGACAGATTATCAACGCAGCCATTCAGGTTACATCCGACCCGCCAAGAGTTGCAGTGATAATCAACAAAAAGAATCTGACTCATGAATATATTCTTGCAAGTAAGACATTTTCCATTTCCGTACTGGAGGAATCAGCCCCGCTGACTTTTTTTGGCCCTTTTGGCTTTCGATCCGGCAGGGACATTAATAAATTCGCAAAAATCCGGTTTAAAAAAGGGACTGCCGGCTGTCCTCTTGTAATCGAGCATACACTTTCCGTCCTTGAAGCAAAGGTTATGGAACAGCTTGATCTGGGGACGCACACAATTTTCATCGGAGATACCGTGAGTTCCGAGGTCCTGAAGGAAGGCAATCCACTCAGTTATCAATATTATCGTGAAACCTTAAAAGGAAAGTCTTCGGTCAACAGCCCCACCTACATATCCGAACGGTGACTTTTGCCTTTTGGCGGGGAAGAGGCCGGAAGAAAGTGACCGCTGAGCTCCCGCATGCCCAGGGGATTATCGAAGTTATCCCTGAATATGACCGAAACCTTCGGCGGGTCGTGGAATCGTAGCGGAAGGGGATGTGAAATTCGGATGAGGATACAGGTGCTTTTTGCCGGATGCGGTCTATACCCTTCGGGGGTGCAAAAGCTGTTATGAAGCCAGTTCCGAAAGCCGCTCCGAATTTTTTATAATAAATTTCCCATCGATGTCGGTCACGAGTCCATCTTTTTTCAATTTGCTGAAAGTTCTGATTGAGGTTTCGACCGTTGTCCCGACCATATCCGCAACATCCTGTTTCGTCAGCCGCATGTCGATCAGCATTCCCTCGGCTGTTTTTACGCCGACTTTATTCGATAATTTAAGAAGTAGTGATGCGATGCGCGCTTCCACTTTTTCAAGGGCGATGTTTTTCAGGGAATCATGAGAACTTTTCATGCGGTCGCCGAGCCGGAGCGTGATGGAATACATGAAGTTCGGAAAACGCTCTATTAAATCAGCGAGGTCCTGTCTTGATATTTTTATTACCTCGGTGTTTTCCATGGCAACTGCATTGGCGGGGTAAGGTATGTTTCGCAAAACTGCCACGCCGCCGAAAATATCCTGGGGAGAAATGATCTCGAGAATCAGCTCTTTTCCCTCGTTCGACAACTTGGTGATTTTTACTTTTCCTTTCACCACAATATAGAACCATGCAGGCATGTCACCTTCCGAGAAGATGTCCTCTTTTTTCTTAAATTGCGTTGTCATGAGGTGAGGTTGAATCCCTTTCAACTCATTGTCCGACAAATTCCTGAAGAGATCGATTTTTTTTAAATTTATCATGTGCGGTTTTTCCGGTGTCCTTGTGGTATTATGCATATGGGTGTTTAGTGCCGAGGCAGGTATCAGGCAGGTTCACTGCTCCTGATGGCTATTTCATCCTGGATCAGACTGCGGTAGACCTGAATTGCCTGACGTTCCGCGTTTTCGGGTGCTCCGGTATTATTAATGACATAATCGGCATACGCGCGCTTTTGTGCGAGAGGCATCTGGCTGCGTATTCGTGCAATGGCGTGCTCTCGTGTAAAACCGTCCCGGAGGAGAAGTCGTGCTATCTGCTGCTCTTCCTCGGCGTATACGACGATTGTTTTATCCATATTCCGGTAATAGCCGGTTTCAATCAGCAGGACGGCATCAAAGATGATTAAAGCCGCAGGCTGCCGGTCCCGTATGTGATTCACCTGAGCGTGGAATGCGGCAAAGACCTTTGGATGCATGCAACGATTAAGCCATGCCCTTTTCTCCGCGTCGTTGAATACAATTTCCCCCAGTTTTCTGCGATCAACGCATTTGTCCCGAAGGAGAATGACGTCTCCGAAATGGTCAAGCACTTCTTGATTCGCCGTTTGACCGGGTTCCAAAAGCTCATGCACGATCCGGTCGGCATCGATAAGATGTGCGCCAAGTTTTTTGAATACACGGGCGACGAGACTTTTTCCGCTTGCAATGCCTCCTGTCAATCCTGCGATAAGCATTGATTGCCTTTCCTGAACATACGTTGCGTCATCAACGATTCGAGATGCGGGCGGTCCGGCAATGTCATGGCATCCGTATCAAGGATAGTGCTGCATCACACGCAATCAGAAGCATCTTCAGACTTCTCATTATACCATCAATCAGAAACGTGAGGTAGTCCATATTCTCAGCAAGAAGCACACAGATGAGGAAGGCGGAAAAGATCATGTTGAACAAATAGATGAGCGGGTAGGAAAAAAAAACACCATGCTCCTGAATATCAGTCTGGTCCGTCTGAAGGAAAATCAAGGTGAGAAGCAGATGGAAAGCGAAGGTAGAACCGGACAGAAAAATCAGAAAGGCGATAGCCGTATTCTGGAGCCCGGCACTCTGCGCAATCCAATACAGGATGAGCGCAATGAATGTGTAAAGGGGGAAAAAATAAGGGGCGAGGGTGATGACGAAATTTGATTTGGTTATCGCAACACGTCCCCCCCTGCTGCTTGCATGAATTGATTTTACCGACCCCCCAAAGAGCACGGCGAAAAATGCGTGTGTAAGTTCATGTCCAACGACATAGGCAAGAATCGGTTTTTTGAAGATCATATGAACAGCCAGGTACGCGAGGCAGCCGCCCGCGAAATAGTACGGGGTAATCGGCTTATACTGAATGGTAAGAAGGGTGGCGGCAAGCTGCCAGGTAAAGCCGAGGCAAAACGGGATCAGGGCGATGCCAAAGAGGATTTTTAAAATTTTTCTCACCATAAATCACTGAGTACACGGGAAATGTACCGTGGCGCACACCCGCGGAGTGGGCCATCCTTTGTTACTTCGAATGGTATGGCCCAGATTTTCGCGATGCTTTCGGGCAATACCGGGGCTCTCTAGTGCAGATTTTCGAGGAGGAATCTGGCCAGAAGATCAGTATCAGACAACCTGTCGAGCAATTCTTTTTTCTCGCCCAGAAAGCCCGGCTCCACTATATAAGCCGTATCTTTGTAGATGATTGAATCCATGTAAATTTCCGCATGGCTTTCCCTGAGGTCTTTTTCCGGCCGTATCTGCCCGACGAAATGGTAGGGATCGGTACTGTTGTCCGCTGTTTTCATGAAGCGAAATGCGGGCTCGAGTTCAAATGTCGGGTTGTCCTTGGATATGATTGTTATTTCGTTGCCGTTTAGTTTGATTTTCCCTTCACTGATCAGGGCGTCGAGAATATTTTGTGAAAAAAACAGTTTGTTCATGTCGGCATCGTCCTGGGGGGTGCATGCTGGTAAAAAGTTAATGTCGGATGAAAATGAAGCCGCCGGATAATGACGATCACATTGTGGCATGACGGACATTGTAACTGCATCCGGCTATACAGTTTTCTGCATTCTTATGAGTACAAAAACCGAGGCTATGGTAAAAAAAATGTTTGCAAGCCAGGCGGCAATGATTGGCGGCAGGTGCCCTGAGTTGCCGAGCGACTGCCCGATACCCATCAGCGTCAAGTAGACAAAAGCGATGAGAACAGCAAAGGCAATGCCTTTTGCGGCCCCCCCGGATCGTACCTTATGAAATGAAAAGGGGATTGAAATCAGGATTACCAACAGGCTGGCAAATGGAAAAGCAAGTTTGCTGTGTAGCTCGACCTCATATTTTGCCGCGTCATATCCGCTTGATTTCAGACGCTTCACATAGTCCCACATCTCGCCAAAACTCATTTCTTCGGAATCCTTTACAATCATTCCCAGATCATCAGGGTTATCCACGATATTAAATATTTCACCGTCGGAATCCCGTGTACGAACCGCATCTCCGGTAATGGCGGTTGTACGGCTTTCCTTCAGCTTCCAGACTCCCTCCTCCCATACGAGGGCTTCTGCGGTTGTCCGTTCATGGATCGAGTAGTCGGGATTTAATTTATAAATATTCAGCCCACGCATCTCCGTGCGGTCAGGAGATATTAATTCGATATTTGCAATGCTGTTCTCCGGACCTCTGAGCCAGAGTTTTGACTGCTGAAACATGACCTGCTGCTGTTTTTTTTCAATTTCGACTGACCGAATATAGGTGGCCCGGGACGTGCAGACAGGCATGATGAATTCATTGTTGATAAATCCGAAGACTGATATCAACAACCCGCCTGCGAGGAGGGGCGACACGATCTTGATGAGACTCACTCCACCGGCCCGCATGGCGATGATTTCACTGTGGCCCGAGAGGTTTCCGAGGGAAAGGAGTGCTCCGATGAGGGTCGCCATGGGAAGCGACATGGAAACCATGACAGGCATGCTGTAGAGAAAATATCTGAGCACCTGGAAAAGCGTCGCGTGGTGTTTGATAAGCCTGTCGGCTTTCTGGAGGAATTCAACGCAAAGGTATACCACAAGGATGCAGAGGAGAACACCTACAACCAGGGACATGAATTCCTTGAATATATATTTGCTGATCAGCGTCATAAGGGCTTCCGTTTTAAAGCATGCAATCGCGCGTGTGGCCAACCGTCATTTCGTCAGCCAAGCGGCGGTTTCTTGATTTTGGAGAACTGCTTTGTTATATGAAAATACCACATCGCCGCGGTATTTACGATCATGAAATTGATGTCCTGTCCTTTCTTAACAACGAAAACCACTGCGGCGAGCATCATGAAGATATTCGGGATTAGAAACGCCAGATAGGGCCGGACGGTGTTGGTTTCGGCAAGGTTGGTTGCAGAGCCCAGGATGATGTAGTAAACCAAAAAGACCAAAAGAGCGATGGCAACGCCGGCGGATTTTCCGGAGCGGCTCCTTCGTATTCCCAGTGGGGCCCCGATCAGTCCCAGAATAATGCAGGCAAAGGGTATTGACAGGCGTTTGTACAGCTCCGTTTCTGAAGGATAGGTCGGTTTCTTTTCCTTTTTCAAGCGGACGATTTCTTGGATGAGTTCACTGGTTCCGAAATCTCTATAGTTTCTTTGCGGGGCGCCTTTTTGCAAAAGCGCGTTGCTGATATCAAGATAGAGATTACCTATGTCGAAATTCATGAAGGTGTATGTTTTGTCGTCCTTCGGCTGCATATGAATTGAACCTTCTTGCATGGCAAGCGTGACGTTCAGCGACTGCGGGTCGGCAATGAGTTTTCCGTGCCGTGCCACGACGGCAAAGGGATCCTTGGAGGACCGTTCATCAGAGATGAAGATTCCTTCCAGCTTGTCCTGTGATTGCATTTTATCCACATAGATGACCACACCGTCAAACGTGTTGTTGAATACACCTGGTTCTATGCCGACCATGGCTCTGGACTTGACCATATTGAATAAGTGTGCCTTGAGCGCGGCATCGGCCCCGGGGACCAGAGCAAGCGAGGTGACCATCGTCACGGCAAAGCACACAACCGCAAAAAAGAAAACCGGCCGGATCATGCTGTAAAGGCTGATGCGGGATGCTTTCATGGCGGTTATTTCCGAGTCGGAACTCAGGCGGGCAAAAGCGGTGAGTGAAGCGATGACGAGCGACATGGGGATGGTAATGACCAGAAAACTTGGTATGACATAGGCAAAAACCTGGAGAATGGACAGCAGGGAGGCGCCTTTGGAGATGACAAGGTCGGCCAGCCTGAACATCTTGTTAAGGAAAAGAACGAGCAGGAGCACGGTCATGCTGAGAAAAAATGGCGGCAGCATTTCCCGGAAAATATATCGATCCAGTATCTTTATCGTGGGCATGGTTACTTTCTGATTTCTTCGAGTATGTTTACATCAAGCCTGTTCATATCAAAATAATCTTTTTCGAGCTCCTCGACGTAAAACCGATCGAGACCGCTGTTTGTCAGAAAATCCTCGCGTACACGGTTGTCCCGGGAGACGATGATGTGCGGGAGAAGATTGTTGAGATAGAAGGATTCCTTCCGGATATCGAGGATGATTTCTTCAAAGACGCTGTGGGGAACCGGACGCTGGGCAATGCCTTTTGACTGGATTTCACGGTTCAGGTCCTGAATGAATATCTCCTGGTCTTCTTTTGAATTCAACTCTGCATAGATGCTTTTAAACCGGTCCTTAATGTAGCGGTGAATTGTGGCGTACAACCGGTCCTCTTCATTAACTTTCATGAGTGATGCGGAAATATCCCGATAGGTGGTGTCACCGGCCTTGATCTGCAGGAGCCCTTGAAAAAGGCTTTCGACTTTCTTACGGCCGTAGCGGGTAAGATACTTGTTCTCTCGAAGGGGGTCGATGAACAATTCGCGGAACAGGTCGGGATTAATTTCCTCGAATACGGCTTTATTGCCGGAGAGGCTGCGGATGTTGTCATCACTCAAGGTGGAGTTTTCCATGAAGGCAAGATTGTTGATCGTGCTTGCGGTGCTGTCATAGCGGTCGAAGTAGGTGAGAATCGAACTCATCGCTTCAAGCACTGACATGTCATTGGAATCCCGTGCGTGTTCATCGCAGACGCGGACGGTATCGAGGAGGAGACCTTCGAAGGCCTGATCGCGGTGAAGAGCTGATTTTTGCTTTGCCTTTAATAGTTTTACCAGATCTTCCTGGGAAAGATGACCGCGTATCTTGTCTGCTCTGAAAAAAAGCCCCTCAAAGATTGCACGGGTGTCTTTGACGTACTCGGGCTCCTCTATTTCAATTATCTGCATATCCTTGAGAAGCAGTTCGTCAAGCGTGTCGAATAAGGTATGCGGAATGTTGAGACGAAGACTCAAGGTGCGGAGTCGGGACAGTTTTGCCAGTTCGGAGGGGTTTACTTCGCCTTTTTCCGTTACCGTGATGAGAATGTCCTTATATTCATCAACAATTTTTTTATTTTCCGGCAGTTTGTACATCCCATCGATTTTGATGCGTTCTTGCTGGTATGGAATGATTTTATATTTGCTCGCAAGATTTTCCAGAATGGTGTATGCTTCGGCGGAGAGTATTTTCTGCTCGGAGTATAATTTATTAAACGTAGTATAGTATTCCTCATTGTGCTTGTTCAGAAGCCGGAACAGGAACACAAGGGCCCGGGGATCGTCAAGCGTATCAAATATTTCCCTGCATAATTTCGTGTCGTCTGCCGTGCCGACCATCATGCTTCGTTTGAGCTGTTTGCCGACATTTCTGAGAATATCGCGTTGAATTTCCCGTATTTCTGCTGTCCGGGAGGAATGCACGAAAAAAAAATAGTTTGAAACCGCATGACCGGTGAGAAAAACATGGTCGAACGGTTCGTGACCAGCCGTATCATTGGTAAAGGTAATATTATCTGTTTTGTCGTAAAAGGCGCCATACATAACCAGACGGTTGGAGACGTCCTTCCGCAGAAGGTCCTTCAGCGGAAGATCGACACCGAACATATACTCGCACAGACTGCCGCCGGTGCCTGTAAAGGTGACGCCGCTTGGTGTTATGATGAATTCGTTTCTGCCGGAAAAGAAACGGTCTCCGTCTGAACGTGTTTCATAGCAGTACCTGCTGCTTAAATCAGCGCCGGTAATGGTGACGAAATAGTCGAGGTTGTCAGCTGCTTTTCCGTGCAGCTTGATTTCATGAATCATAACAACATATTATAGCAGACTGTCATTCTTTTTCAAAATAAAAAAATAATTCGTCATCTGATGTGAAGGACTGACGAGTTGTTTGGGGGCTTATTTCCGGATCAAGCGCCTCGAAGCTTGATTTTCAGGCGCATCACGCGTTGGTTTGTCTGGGGTTTTCAAGAGTGTCAGCCACAGAAAATTGATCCTGTCCGGCCACGGTGTGGTGCCGAGGCCACAATGTTCTTGATAGCGTGGAGCAGAAATCGTATATTATAGAATCCGGTAGAGCCAGGGAAGAACATGAGGTTGGAGAGCAGGATGGGGGAGATGGCAAGCCGCAAAAAAATCATTTTTTTGAGTATTCTGTTGATGGGTGCCGTGCTTTTTGTCCTTTCCTTTGTCATGCTTGACAGGCGGGCTGCTAAAAAAGCAATTGTGAGCGGAGATCCCGCGCCTCAATTCCGGGGAATGTCCCTCAAGGGACAAAAGATTGGGCTGTCGGATTTTCGGGGGAAGGTGGTGATGATTCACTTTTGGGCCACTTGGTGCCCCCCGTGCGTGGAAGAGATGCCTACGCTCGACAAACTTTATCGTGAATTGAAAAACAAGGATTTCGCCCTGCTCGCTGTAAGCGTGGATGAGGATGGTTCCGGAGCCGTAGGCGCTTTTCTGAAAAAAAATGGTATAGAGATTCCAGTGCTTCTGGACGAACGAAAGGCTATTTCCGGACTATACGGCACCTATAAACTTCCCGAGACCTTTGTCGTTGACCGCAGAGGTCTGGTCCGCCATAAAATCATCGGTCCACGGGACTGGGGAAGGCCTGAAAATATCAGGATGATCCGGTTAGTGCTCGATGAACAGTAATGTTGTGGAGCAGCGATCCTCCGGTAATTTTTTGAAGGGAAAAAATCTTACATGGTGGCATGTGAGAAAACAACAAGCGGAACATGAAAAAAATTTTACTTTTGGGAATAGGAGCCGTGGCCATTGTTGCCCTGGCTGTTTTTTTCTGGATCATGTATATCCTCTCTGATCTGCCGGATATTTCCACCTTGAAACGCTATCGTCCTCCCGCGGCAGCGGAGGTTCTCGACAAGGACGGCAATCTCCTGACGCATTACTACGATGGAAAGTTTCGGCTGTGGGTGCCGATTGCAAATGTGCCCGGCATACTTATCCAGGCGGTGGTGACTGCTGAAGACGATACTTTTTTTGCACACAAGGGCGTGAACTATAAGGCAACATGGGACGCACTGGTCCATGATGTGGAAAAACGACGGTTTGCCCGCGGCGGCAGCACCATCACGCAACAGATGATCAAAAATGTACTCCTTTCCAAGGAGAAAACGATCAGCCGCAAAATCCGGGAATATGTTCTGGCAACGAAGGCCGAGAAGCTGCTTACAAAACGCCAGATACTCGAAATCTATTTGAATGAAGTAGAATGGGGAGAGAACATTTACGGCGTTGAGGCGGCAAGCCGTTTTTATTTTGATAAACACGTCGGCGAGATTACTCCCGCCGAAGCAGCTCTCCTAGCGGGCATGCTCCCGAATCCGCGTTATTTCAATCCGTATAAAAGACCTGAAAAATCCAGAGATCGGCAAGAACGGGTATTGTTCAACATGCAGCAGGCGAAAATACTGACCCAGGAGCAGTATGCCGCAGCGTTGGCTGAACCGCTTGCGCTGAGACGGGAGGGGACGGGAAGATTCCATATTCCTGCCATGGGATCCGGAGGAAACCGGCCTTGCTATGAACGCGCGTTGGAACGTGCTCTCCTTGAGGTGTTTGACGAGCATGTTGTGTACAAGAGTGGCAAGACCATCAAGACTACTTTGGATAAATCTTTGCAAATTGAATTGAACGGGGGAACGGTTGAGCACATAAGCAAAGGGGGACCCATGCCGAAGGAAGTGCTGGTGGTGCGGCAAAATGGTTTGATACGGGCCTTCGTGTGCGGAGTGGAAAAGGAACAGGAAGTGCGGGACGCCGCTTCCTCCCACTGGCTCACCTTTCCCGGATATGAGGTGGGCAGGATGTCTCCATCCTCCGTTGATTATGAAGAACTGGTGCCTTCTGATCAGGAGAAATCAAAATGACAGGAGCCTGATGACCCCGGTATCACCGGTTATTGATGGTTCCTGCCATGTTAAAACTCGATATTCGGCCTGAGAATGAACTGAAAATTATCCCTGCCTGTTGCGAGCGTACCCGTGTATTTTCTTGACGAATCCCAGACAAAACCGGCTGCCAGCGCCAGAGCGATTCTCCAGTTTTCGAACGGCCATTTTTTATCAATGGTAAGATAATGCTGGACAGCGCTGAATGTGCGGCGGTCCATGGAGTATGTATATTCAATTCCACTGTTGCTGAGGAGAAAAGAGCCCTCCGACGTATAGTCGACCCTGCTTCTTCGCAAAGAGACGTAGAGAACATCGGTGATGTTCGGATTGCCGTGTTCTTTCGCGCCAATGCGAAAACTCCAGTTCAGTTTTTTAACTGGAGATTTCCGGTCTCCTTTCATTTTCCATTCAATTTCCCACCAGTCGTCCTGTATCAGCCGGTTGTCCTTGATATGAAAATTACCATAGCTCACGAGGTATCCGCTGTAGCCGAGCCCCTTGGTGTCCTGGAGTCCCGGAACGGCAAAGTTTACGACATTCCCGAACAGTATTGAAAATGCGTACGGCTCCTCGAATCCGGCCGTAATGGTTTTGATCCAGTTAAAATTATCTGACAACTGGGCATCCTGGTAAAATCGCTTCCAGTGGGACCTGACATACGTGCTGAAATACGGCAGCGGGTTAATGCTTGCTTCCAGCACCATGAATTGCGGGAGAACAGCTGCTCTGGTGAGCAGCGTTCTATAGATTTCCGCCTCGGTTTTTTCTCCGAGGTTGGGAACAGGTTTTTGGGTAAGAGCGACGATGACGTCGAGGTCCGTATAGTAGGCGTCCGGTTCGAAGATGAATTGGACCCGTTTGAAGTCGGTCTGCGGAGCGGCCGTTGCAGCCTGGTTCTCTTCAGCGGTTGGCTGGATTCCCCAAAGAGGGGTCGGCACAGCGGATAGTACAAAAGCGAGGATGAATATGACGTGCCATGCTGTCAGCGGCCTTCCACGGGAACTGATGCGTGCGAGCATGCGTCGAGCATAGCACAGAGGAAATAAGAAGAAAAGCCTTAAATAACCGCAACTGTCATGATCTGAGGTTTCCTCACGAAGAATCGGGTGCTGAAACCTCGTTTTTGTATGGCCGGTGCTTCTTAACCCGGTATATTATACCAACGTTTCCTCGCGGAGTTTGACGGAAACTACCCTCGAGCATCCCGGTTCCTCCATCGTGATGCCATAGAGCGCATCCGCCATTTCCATGGTGCGCTTGTTGTGCGTGATGGTAATGAACTGCGACCGATTGCTCATCTCGCGGATAAGCCGGGTGAAGCGCGTCACATTGGCCTCATCGAGCGGAGCATCCACTTCGTCAAGCATGCAAAACGGGCTGGGCTTGACCAGAAAAGCCGCGAAAAGCAACGCAATAGCCGTGAGAGCGCGTTCACCGCCGGACAGGAGAGAGATGGCCTGAAATTTTTTGCCACGGGGCTGCGCGATGATTTCAATGCCGGATTCAAGGACATCGGTTTCATCAAGGAGCACGAGTTCAGCCCTGCCTCCTTCGAAGAGAAGCGAGAAAACCTCCTTGAATTTTTCCTGGATGGCGTTGAACGCTTCGGCAAACAGCTCCTTGGTTTCTCCATCAAGCTTCGCGATGGTAGCCTTGAGGTTGGTGATGGATTCGTTGATATCGTTTTGCTGCGCTGAGAGAAGATCGTACCGTTCTTTCAGCTCATTATACTCCTGAAGAGCGTCCACGTTGATCGGCCCCATCTGTTCTATCTTGTCCCGTAGTTCGCTGAGCCGGAGCGTGGACTCCTCCATGTTGATCTCGAACCGTCCGAGTTCCTGGACAACAGCTTCGAGATCGACGTGGTAAGAGGTCCAGATCCTGTCCTTCAGATGTTCAATTTTCATGCGGAGTTCGGTACGTCTGATTTCGCATGCCGAGAGCTGCTTCTGGGTGGTTTCGATGTCATTCCGGCTGTGGCGGGCCTGCTCTTCCGCCGCCTGAAGCGCCTGGATTTTTACTGTGTGGGCTTCCTGTCTGGCCTTATAGACACTGCGCTGCGCTTCCAGTGTCTGGATATGCTCCCTGATGGCTGTTTCCGCTTCGGTGATGGATGCTTCGAGTTCGAGAAGTTTTGCCGCTATGCCGCCGATCTCTTGCTCACGTCTGGAAAGACGCTCGGTCATTTCAGATTCAGCATTCATCAGCGCCGAGAGATTGCGGGCCACCGCGGCATTTTTCTCCTGAAGCGCCGCTAGCTCCATTCTGATGCCGGTTATTTCAGCGCGTGCCGCCTCCAGATGTTCCTTGTGCCGTGAGATTTCAGCCTGGGCAGTTTCAATGTTTGCCTGCGCGCTCGTGTGTCCTGCTTCCAGGTTTTTAAGCAGTTCGCTTGCGTGTTCGATCCCGGCGCTTAAGTCACGGCGCAGCAAATCGCGTTCTGCGGATGCACTTTCAAGCGCGGCGGAATGCTCGTTTGTTCTGGTGATGTCATCTTTGATGGCTGAGCAGTCTTTGTTTTTATTCACCCCGTCAATTTCCAGGCTGTGGATCAGCCGGGAAAGGTCAGCCTCGCGATTTTTGTCGGATTCAATGTCGTCTTCAACGGATTTCAGCTCTGCTTCAAGACCGGCAGTCACGGTTTTGAGCTCTGCAATCTCATGCTCCAGGTCTTTTATTTCCCGACGCTTGGTCAGCATTCCGGTTCCGCCTGCTTCAACGGTGCCGCCTGTTACAGCGCCCCAGGGATCGACAATCTCCCCGGCAAGGGTCACGATGGTTTTGTGGATGCCATTTTTGTTCCAAAGCGCAAGTGCCGTGTCCATGGAGTCTACGACCACAACGTCACCCAGAAGGTATTCTGCGACGTGACTATAATTTTCCTTATACCGCACAATATTCAGGGCTGCGCCGATGACGCCGGCATTGCCGTTCTTTATATACGGCTCCGATTTTATTTCCCGCGGTGATTTCGGCACAAAGGTGCTTCGTCCGCCGCCCTTGGCCTTGAGATAGTTGATTGCCTTCAGGGAATCATTTTGTGAATCTACCACGACATACTGGAGCCGGTCGCCGAGTACGGCTTCTATGGCAAGCTCGTACTGGGGGTCAGTTTCGATCATATCCGCCACAAGACCGTGGATCC
>CAZYEF010000022.1:0-24305 GCA_964646375.1 uncultured Nitrospiraceae bacterium
GCCGAGGATTCCTTGTGCGCTGACATGACGGTTCGTACACCCTTCTGATAGCCTTCAAGCTTTTGTTCCAGTTCAAGCAGTGAGCGGAGGCGTGAAGACTGTCCTGCCAGCGTATTTCGCGCTGCACCCAGATCGGTTTCGAGAGTCTTTTTCTTTCCGAGCTCCTGTTCAAGGCGGGCGCATACTGCCGAGCGTTCTTCCTGCGCGGCATTCCGACGGCCGGCGATTGCCGAGAGTTCCTGCTCTTTGGCTGTCAGGAGCGCGGCCAGGTCGGAGAGTTTGGATGAAATTTCCTGTTTTTCCCTGATGTCTCGTTCATCCTGCTCGTTGATCTGAGCAAGACGGGATTGAAGATTCGCGATTTTGGCTTTTTCCGCGGCCGATTCATTCAGGGCGCTGAGAATGTCTGTCCTTGTTTCCTCAAGAAAGAGTTCCTTTTCTTTGAGTGTTTGTGTCAGCTCTTCAAATGCGGCCGTTTTTTCAGTAAGCAAAGCGCTTTTTTCACTGGTTGCCACATCAAGTGCCCGGGCCTCGTCATCATGCTGCGCTTTCTGCCCGGTTATGCGGGACAGTTCCTCCCGGAGGTAGGTGATGTCGGCAAGATCGCGGTTACGCTGTTCGCTCAGAGAGGCGATCTGGCTCTTCGCTATCTCCACACGGTGTTCGGAACGGCTCATTGCGGACTCCGTCTCATGAACCTTGTGCTGGAGGGCGGAGAGTTCCTGCTCGGCGGAAAGGGTGTCAGCGCGGGATTCTTCCATGGCCGCTTCAATTTTACCGAGAGCGGCATGCAGTCCCGTGACCTCATCTTCCAGTTTTTTGAATTCCTGGCTTACGGCTATCCACTCCTGTCCCAGGCCGGAATACTCGACTGATGCGAGACGGTAATCCAGGTCCTTCATTTCGGCACGGAATTTCTGGTAGCGTTCGGCTTTTTTGGCCTGACGGTCGAGGGAGTTGACCTGCCGCTTCACCTCGGTAATGATATCATTCACCCGGAGCTGGTTCTGCTGGGTGGACTCCAGTTTTGAGAGCGCTTCCTGCCTCCTGGCCTTGTATTTCATGACACCGGCTGTTTCTTCGAACAGAAACCGGCGGTCCTGGGGTTTGGAAGACAGAATCTGATCAACACGTCCCTGCTCGATGATTGCATGAATCTTGGCGCCCACTCCGGCGTCCATCATGAGATCGCGGATGTCTTTGAGACGACAGGGAATCTTATTTATCAGGTATTCGCTCTCGCCGGACCGGAAAAGCCTGCGGGTGATTTCAATTTCGCTGTATTGTCCGAAACCGGAAGGCAGGGATCCTGAGACATCCGTAAGCGTGAGGGTGACTTCAGCCATACCGAGGGGTTTTCGGCTTTCGCTCCCGTTAAAGATGACATCCTCCATTTTGTCGCCGCGGATGTGTTTCGCGCTTTGCTCTCCAAGCACCCATCGAATGGCGTCGGAAATGTTGCTTTTTCCGCATCCGTTCGGGCCGACAACCGCCGTAATGCCCGGTTGGAATGTGATGGTGGTTTTGTCGGAAAAGGACTTAAATCCGATCATTTCAAGTGTTTTGAGCTGCATAGATCTCCTCGGTAAACAGTATTTGCATGAGAATTTCCGCCCGATCGTTCCGGGTTTTGGAGAAAAACCGGCTTTTACAGCCTGAAAAACCTGCTATTCCCACAGAAGCCTATGGGGAAGATTAACAGTTTTGCAAAAAGCGCAAAGTAGCGCTGGATGGAGTGTGCTGAAGTGATGTTGCTAACAGCGTATATATCACAAGCTGGTGGGTTTGTAAAGCGAAAAATAACAAGCTGAAGTATTTATTTTCTCAAGGTATACAATATATTGTGGTTTGCGGGCTATATTTCTCGTTGTTTCAGCCTCTTAAGGCCGGCATTTAAGGGTAAAAATACTGCCAGATAATTGACTGCCAGTACGGCTGTGAAAGACAGAACGATCGCCGCCCAACCGGTAAAAGAAATATGTCCGCCAAGGGTTTGGGCTGTAAAAATACGATAAACCGGCCATGCTTCCAGGGCA
This sequence comes from uncultured Nitrospiraceae bacterium, assembly GCA_964646375.1. Lineage (GTDB taxonomy): Bacteria > Nitrospirota > UBA9217 > UBA9217 > UBA9217 > JBAZLV01. The sequence continues at coordinate 2,037 of CAZYEF010000022.1, forward strand.
ATTACCACACCAATGAACAGCATCGTCAACAGCATATAGACGATCCCTCCAAAACCTGTGGGAATCTGTGCGACGTTTTCATGTTTGAATCTGGGAAACACCGCCCCGAGGCCTACCCCGAGAGCAACGATCCCGAACGTCATCATAAAAACCGTTGCAATGCCGAGGTACATCATGAACGGAGTCACCTTCAGAAGCAAGTTCGAGAGAATAATCAGGATTTCTGCCAGAACGAGCAGCGGCAGCAGGCTGCTCCAGAACTTTGCCCAAAGAAAATCCTTGAGTGCCAGGGGGGCTGAACGAATAATCCAGAACGAGTTGCCTTCAAGGCTGACTGCGGGAAATACGAATCGCACCGCGACCGCCGAGGTGACAAAGCCGACCATTCCCAGATTCAGGAACGCTATCAGATTCTGGAGAAAAAAGCTCGGCATGGCTGCGCGCTCCAGCGGCAGCAGCTTGAAGCTGTAAATGTATACGATCATGAGTGCCAGCAGCAGAAATATCTGGGACCATTGGGATGTGTCCCTGAAGAAAAGTTTTATATCCTTCAGCACGATGGCGCGCATTTTCCCGCGAAGCGGGAGCGTGATGAAGTGAAAAAAAACATCAACGGTGCGCGAGCGGGAAATAGCGGCCTTTTTGCCTTCCTGAGAGCGTGACCATCCGGCGTAGTAAATTTTTCCGCAGACCCAGTCGCCGATCACGATTCCGGCCAGTGCGGTGCTCCAGAGCATGAGCAGGTAGAACACGGCATCTCCGGCCGTTTTTCTCAAAAGGGGAGAAAGGACTTCCGTTGCCCAGGTGCTCGGGAGAAGAGGAGAAACAGGCGCTCGTAACGCGGTCAGATACTGAACCAGTGACGGGAAGGTGTCAGGATCGACGAGTTTTTCCGGTTTAAGAATACGAAAGAGAATGTACAGGGCCACAAAAAAGAGAAGCCCCAGCAGCACAATAATATCCTTGGCTCTGCGGGCAGGAAAGGCATTGACGAGCAGCATGGTTATGATGATGCCGAGCGCCGCCGGAATCATCAGAAAAGGGATGAGCGCGAGGATCAAACCAAGATAGTAAGTGAAAGAGACCTTGAACACCGTACCGTAGGCGATGAACACCGGCAGTCCGTAAATAAGTGTCATCCATGATGAATCCACCATGGTCTCCACGAACTTTGCACGATAGATGGTTTCGATTTTGACCGGGGACGAAAGCAGGATGTCCAGCTCTCCCGACAGATAATACGTGGAGAGCGAGGCGACGATATTGCTGAACAACAGAATGGAAAAGAAGGTCAGAAGAACCATGGCAAGCAGGCGGAGAGCCAGCAGATCTCCGAGGCCTTCGATGGTTCTGAAATAGACGAGAACCTTGTACGAGACGGCATACAGGAAAGCCCAGAAGCCGAGACCGAGGAGGCCGAGAACGGCCGTTTTCAAACCGTCACCCGGAGCAAGACGGGTCAGGCGGTTTCGGATGGCATTATATCGCGGGGTGAGGAGCAGGAACATGGTTCGTTAAAAAATACCGTGATCTGGCGATGGTTACCTTTCAGAACGTCAGATATTGATGGATAGTAATATGCAATAAAAAACTGCTGTATCGGCAGGTTTTTATACCGATTCGTTGCTTATGCCGCCTCATCTCCCCCGGTCAACTTGAGAAAAATGGGCTCCAGATGGCTGTTTTCCATCCGGGCCATGCGCCCGAGCTCCTCAACGCTTCCCTCGGCGATGATCGAACCCTGGTTGATAATTGCCACGCGTGTGCACATCTGCTCTACAATTTCCAGAGTATGGGTGGACATGAACACTGCCACGCCTTTTGACGCGAGGTTTTTGAAGATGTCTTTTACAAGCCGTGCGCCGCGTGGATCAAGACCTACCATCGGTTCGTCCACGACCAGCACCTTCGGATCATGGATAAGGGCTGATGCCATGACAAGGCGCTGTTTCATGCCATGAGAAAAATTTTCCACCAGCTCACCGCTCCAGTCGGATAAGCCGAATAGTTCAAGCAACTCGTTGATTCGACCATCAGTATCGCGCATGGCATATAGTTCAGCGATGAACCGCATGAATTCCGCTGCAGTGAGCTTTTCATACAGAAACGGCCGGTCGGGGATGAACCCGGTGAGGCATTTCGCCTGGAGCGGTTCCTGCTGGACGTTATGACCGCTGATAAGAACGCTGCCGCCCGTAGGCTGGAGCAGACCGGCCATCATTTTGATGGTCGTGGTTTTACCCGCCCCGTTGGGACCGAGAAAACCGAAAATTTCCCCCGCGGCTATCTCAAGATTTACATTGTTGACGGCCGTAAAGGTGCCATAGTTCTTGGTAAGATTGATAAGCTTGATCATGGAATTCTATTTGTACTCGAGCACATCCACGTTTATTTTGCCCACAAGCCTGAGAATTTCCGACTGTCTGTCAAGATTTCCGCTGACGAACCTGATGTGCGTGGCGTCAGCAGGAAACTGATTGAATGTGGGGTCAATGGCCATCCACTCCCCAACCCAGACTTCCGGCCAGGCGTGATAATAAAAACCGTCCTCCAGATAAACAATGCCGGCGGTCATGCGGGTGGGTATGCCTGCAGCACGGGCAAGCGCGGTATACAAAGTTGTGTGCTCATTGCAGTCCCCCTCGCGCAGGTTCAGGACTTCAAGCGCGCTGGGGATGCTTACGACCGGCTTTTTGGTGAGCGCAGCATACACCCAGTCATTCAGTTTTTTTGCGGCTTTATATGCATCGCGTTCACCTGAGATGCTTTTTTCGCTCTGGTCGATGATCTTTCTGTCTTTGCTTTGGACAAGAGGGTTTTCCTGCAGGAATTCACGCAGGTCATTGCTTGCATACGGCAGCTGGTACGACGCAGGATGAGTGTCCGGAAGGTTTATTTCGATGATGCCGTCCCTGAGTGTCTGGCGGTCGCCATGCAACTGAAACCCCGTAAGAGAAGCGCCTTTCAGTTTCGCCTTGAGGTATTTTGTTTGACCGGAGTTTTTGATTGTGACAGACGAAGGGATCCTTGTCAGAGCGATGATATCCACGGCCGGCCCTTTTTTATCGATTTTTTTTGCCTCCTGGGGATTTTCTTTTAACAGCACATACCCGAGAGGGCTCTCTTCTTTCATGGTTTCCCCGTCCTGGGTGATCCAGGAAGTCGTCTCCATGCCCTGGAAGGTTTCGGTGAGTTTGTAGATGGTTTGCTCTTTATCACCCACTTTGATATGTTCACTGGAAACGACCGTGATGAAAGCATCTTCTGTATTCATGGTCGCAGGATTGAACAAGGGGAAACGGTATTTTTTCCCGGGCTCCAGGCCGAAAAGAATGAGTGCAGGTTTTATATTCGGAGAGAGGTACGGAGGTTCCTTAAGGGCAACGCGTTCTGTTCGTTTCACTCCACCGGTATCGATGTCCAGAACAAGTTTTTTCCCCACTATCGCTCCTTTGATCTGCATGGATGAAACTCCGGATGCCAGGGAAAAATCAAAATATTTAAGAAGAAAATTTTTTGTGGTATAACTGTTGATGACGGTTTTTACATGCTGGACAGACCCGAGAACCAGAAGGGTGAGTTCCGACTCCTCGTACAGGTGATAGGTATCTGCTTCAGGAGTGATGCGGGTGTTTGCAAAACCGATTTTTCTGCCCTGCTGGTAAATCCCGAACCATTCTTCCCCTGTGCGGACACCTTCTTCCGTGATTACATCGAGTGCAATGACCGCGGTTGGCCTGAAATAGGTGCGTTCAATCAGGAGGCCAAGCATCGCAAACCAGAGGACGATAATTATGGTGCTGAAAACTTTTTTACGCATAGGTATAAGGGGAAATCCGGTGCAGTATTGTTACCGGTCTGCATTTGCTTGATGCGTCATATGTTAACCGGTCTTGTCTATGTTGTCAATTCTCTTTGTTCCGGCCCCGGTTGGCCGCGGCCTGTTAAAGTAAACCTGATTTTTTGTATGCATTCACACTGCCTGGCGGGACGTGTATGTTCAATAACGTATTGAATATAATCCTCGATTTATGCTATAGTAAATAAATTGCTCTTTATTGAAAAAGAAAGGAACCCTCAGATGAACAAGACCGCGCTCGATATCTTTCAGGCAGCTCTTGATGCGGTTGATCCGTATGATGCCGTGCATAACCATATATCCAGGGTTGAATCTCTCTTTCGGAAGGGCGACTTCACCAGGCTTATAGCAGTCAGTATCGGAAAAGCCGCCTTTCCGATGATGCATGCCGCGGTTGATGACCTTGGAGACCGCATCGAAAAGGGCATTGTTCTGACCAAATACGGGCATGCTGAAAAAGGTGTGTTACCAGCCTCTATAACATGCTTGGAAGCAGGACATCCCGTACCAGATGAAAATGGTTTGTCAGCCGCGCGCCGGATTCTTGATTTGCTCGAAACGACTGATGAACGGACCCTGGTGTTCTGTTTGCTGTCCGGAGGGGCGTCAGCCTTGCTGGTTACGCCATCTGAAAATATTTCTCTCGTGGAAAAGCAACAGGTAACCCAGCAGCTTTTAAAGGCCGGTGCGGATATATTCGAACTGAATACTGTTCGCAAACACCTATCCCGCGTAAAAGGCGGCCGGCTTGCCGAAAAAGCTTATCCGGCGCGGATGGTTTCCCTCATTCTTTCAGATGTGATCGGCGACCCGCTGGACGTCATTGCGTCGGGCCCCACCGCACCCGATGCGTCAACCTATGAAGAAGCTCTTGCAGTTATCAGGAAGTATGGATTGGAAGACCGCGTCCCAAAGACGGTCATGCAGGTGCTTCAGAACGGATTGAACCGCATTATTCCGGAAACCCCGAAGCAGGACCATCCTGCCTTCACACGAGTGGAAAATGTGGTTATCGGCAGCAACCGCAAAGCCACAGAGGCCGCGCAAAAACGGGCCCAGTCTCTCGGATATGAAGCAGTCATTCTTGGCTGCGAATTCCAGGGGGAAGCTGCTGATGTCGGGCGCTCTCTGGTGCGCAAGGCCTTTGCGGCAAGCCGCGAACAGGCTGGCCGGCCCGGCAAAAAGATTTGTTTGATCGCGGGTGGCGAGACAACAGTCAAGGTTACCGGGAGCGGTCTTGGCGGCAGAAATACCGAAATGGCCCTTGTTGTCGCAAAGGAGCTTGCGGGTGTGAAAGGCATTACCTTCCTTTCCGCCGGCACAGATGGAACGGACGGGCCGACGGATGCGGCCGGTGCCGTTGTGGACGGAGAAACAATCGCAAAAGCGCGCGCGGCGGGGCTTGATCCCGATTCCTATCTCAGCAACAACGATTCGTATAACTTTTTCAAGCCGATCGGCGGTCTGGTTATTACCGGGCCTACAGGTACAAACGTGATGGATGTCCACATTCTTCTGATAGAGACCGAACCGGTATGACTCCGGCGCCCTGTCTGAAGGGGCGCATATGCGGGAACGTACCAAATCCGGATTGCCCGAATTATCTGCTAGAAAAATAAGGAGACAGTGCTATGAAAAATGTGTGTATTAGTATCTGCATGCTGGTGAGTTTCTTGGGACTTACTTCCTGTGCGGATATCCATAAGGCCGTAAACAGTGGAAATCTGGCTGATGTCGAGGTAGTTCTTGCCGGAGGTGAAAATGTTAACAAGCAGGACAGCGATGGCAATACACCACTTATAGTGGCAGCAAGGCACGGTGACTTCGGAATTGCGCAAACATTAGTAAAAAAGGGCGCGGACATAAAAGCAAGGAACAAGGATGGCTATGATGCTTTGCTGGCGCTGGCGAATTATTCGATGCCTGGCATGCGGGGAGCTTCAAAGAACGGAAAATCCGCTGAACCGGTGGGCATAACAACCGAAGGCCACCTGAAAACAGCGGAATATCTGCTGAACGAAGGAGCAGACGTCAACGCAAAGAACAATGAAGGCAGCACCGCGCTGATTCTTGCAGCGCAGCTGAACAAGAAGGACATTGTGGAGCTTTTATTGAACAAAGGTGCGGATGTGCATGCCACTAATCTGAATGGATATACTGCTTTGATGCTTGCGGCCGCCAAGGGACAGGGGGATGTCATCTGCCCCTTGATGAGAAAAGGTGCAGACATGAATGCAAAAGGCAGTGACGGCAATACTGCTTTGCAGTATGCAACCCAAAACAGCCACAACAATGTACTCCAAATTTTTCGGATTGGTTGCCCCATTAAAGGCAGTCCCGAGGTGAAGGAGAGCACGGATAGCTCTTTGCAGATTAACGGCATAAAAATGGCGGATGTCCTGATGGTTGAGAAGGCGATTGAATCTCTGCGCAGCCAGGAGCCTTCTGTTCGATGGGAGGCAGCCAGAAGATTGGGTGAGGTGAAGGATGTTCGTGCTGTTATCCCGCTTATCGGGGCCTTGACGGATGAACACCCGTATACGAGGAGGAGAGCGGCGGTCTCGCTCGGGAAAATACAGGATTTCAGGGCTGTGGAACCCCTGATAAAATCCTTGCGTGACGAGGATGCCTTTGTTCAAAAATACGCACTGGAATCCCTTACCAGCATAACCGGGCAGAAGTTCGGCAGTGATCCTAAAAAATGGCAGGAATGGTGGATTCAGAGAATTCGGCAAAACTGAGCGGTTTAATTTCCTCCACCCTTTTGAGGATACTGTCATGATTCTAGTAACAAACGATGACGGTGTATATTCTCCCGGCATCCAGATTCTTGCCAAGCGCCTTCGCGAACTTGATGAAGTGGTGATTGTTGCGCCTGACCGCGAACGGAGCGCGGCGGGCCATTCCATGACGCTTCACCGTCCTCTTCTGATCGAGGAGATCAGGGAAGCAGTCTACAGCGTGAACGGCACACCGACAGACTGCGTTAATATTGCAGTAAAAGGAATGCTGTCAAAAGAACCCCGGCTTGTTGTCTCGGGCATCAATAAAGGCCCCAATTTGGGCGACGATGTCACCTATTCGGGGACCGTGGCGGGAGCCATCGAGGCCACACTGCTGGGAATTCCCGCGTTTTCCATTTCCCTTGTTGCGCGTGAGGATTTTCTTTTTTCCGATGCGGCGGAAATAGCTGTGTACACGGCGTCGCGCATATTCCAGCAGGGTCTTGCCTCAGGAACGCTGCTGAATATCAACGTTCCGAACTGCCTTCTCTCTGATATCCAGGGTGTGCGCATTACCCGTCTGGGAAAACGCATCTATAAGCAAATGACGGTTGAGCGTGTTGATCCCCGGGGCAAAAAATATTACTGGATCGGCGGAGGGGAGCCCGACTGGGAACGGAAAGAGGGAACTGATTTCGACGCCATCGACCACAAGATGGTCTCCATCACACCTCTTCACCTTGATCTTACGGATTATTCTTCTTTTGACGGACTGCGGTCTCTGGAAACCATGCTGTCCCCGCCGGTCGATCCCCGGAGGGTCGTTGAGTGAGTAATTTTGAGAAAGAACGCAATCGCATGGTTGACGAACAGATCAGCGCACGGGGCGTCAAAGATGAAAGGGTGCTTGCGGCCATGCGCAAAGTGCCGCGCCATGAATTCATACCGGAAGCGATTCGCGGCATGGCATACGCGGACAACGCGCTGCCTCTTGGTGAGAGCCAGACGATATCGCAGCCTTATATTGTGGCGCTTATGACCGAACTTCTGGAATTGAAGGGCTCAGAGCGGGTCTTGGAGATTGGGACGGGCTCCGGCTATCAAACGGCAATTCTTGCGGAGCTATGCGGCAAGGTTTACACAGTGGAGCGGATCAAGATACTTGCGGACAGGGCCAGGGCGACCCTCGATCTGCTTGGTTATAGAACAGTTGCCAGTAAGGTGTATGATGGGACGTACGGCTGGAAGGAAATGGGGCCTTTTGATGCAATTATGGTGACCGCAAGCGCACCAGACGTTCCCACACCTCTTGTTGAGCAGCTCAAACAAGACGGGAGAATGGTCATTCCTGTCGGCGAGCGGTACGGCCAGCAGCTGATAAAAATAATCAGGACTCCTGACGGCATTGTCACCCAGAAGAGCATTCCCTGCATGTTTGTCCCGCTGATTGGCAACCATGCATGGAAGGAATAGCCAAACCCCTGGGGATCCGCCCCTCCCGCGCGTGGTTACTTCTCCTGCCGTGTTTTCTTCTGAATTCCGTTCACAATTATCTGGTACAAATATGACAGCCCCAATCCTATGCAGCTGCCTGCTAAAGCTCCTGCGAGAACATCGGTAGGATAATGGACTCCGAGATAAAGACGCGAGAAAGCGATGAGCGCGGCAAGGATCACGGGGTACAGACGCCAGAAGAGGGGGATGTGGCCCCGGGTGAGGTGAAAAAGCGGCAGAGCTACCGCAAATGATGTTATCGCATGTCCTGAAGGGAGCGAAAACGACTTCGGGCATGCGATAAGCAATCTTATCCCCTCGATTGCGCGGCACGGTCGTATCCGGCCGACCGCCGCTTTTACCAGGTCCTCCACCCATTCGGAAAGAAAGAGGGCGCAAACAGCGATAAGAATCGTCCAGACGGCCGTTGTCAGGTACGGAGTTCCCTTTCTGATTTTCTGCATTGTTCCCTTCAGAAGAAGAGCGAGCAGAAATGGCAGGATGAGGAGGTATCCGTGTGCGGACAACGCCGGCATAAGAATATCGAACAGCCGGTTTGCAGCGCCGTTATTGATAAGGAGCAGTATTTGAGTATCGAACGCCTGTATGCTCATATGACAGCGATGAGTTCCGGAATATGGGAAGTGGAGCCGGAAAGGTCAAACAGGAAATTATGGCGTGGGGGCATTTTTTTCACCGTATCTAATGACATTTGTGTCGCATACTTCCACGAGACCCTTTTTTAGAATCTCCATAACCTGGGGCAGCACCTTGTTGATCATATCTTCCGAATCTATGACTTCTATCTTAAGCGGCAGGGAGGTGGAAAGCTCAAGGATTTTTGCAGTATGGACAATGCCCTGACTGCCATATCCGGCCACACCCCGAAAGATGCTTACACCGGCAAACTTGTTCTTGTAGAAAATATCCAGCAGAACGCTGTAAACGGGCTTGCCGTGAAGCCGCTCGTTTTCATCAATATAGATCGAAAGCTTTTTTGCGGGACCGCTGATAATCATGTTCTTCCTCGCTATATGCTTTTTGCGATAATCTCACCGAGTTTCAACGCAATGAAACCAGCAACAACGCTTAAGACGACATTCAGCATTGCCATAAGCCACTCTCCGTCTTTCAGAAGGGCTCCAGTCTCATATTCAAAGGTTGAGAAAGTGGTATAGGCACCGAGAAATCCCACAACCAGCAGCAGACGCCATTGTGGGCTGACCAGGAAACGCTCCGTAAAAAGGGCCATGAGCAGACCGATAAGAAAACTGCCGCTTACATTGATGACGAACGTTCCCAGGGGAAAACTACTGATCCATTGACGTCCTATCCAGAGCGCAACCGCATACCTGGCGACAGCTCCGAGAAACCCCCCGATGCCTATGATAAGAACATTTGTCATTATGGTATCCGTTCTGCAAATTGTTATATAACAGAAGGTTTTTAACAAGTCAACAGCAATAAACACGATACTGCAAATACTCTATTCCTCATTGGGGAGAAATTCCTGTCAAAGAGTAGGAAAATAATGTATAATAATCCTAAATTACATGGTCATTTCAGACCATAAGACAAGGAGAAAAGACACCATGAAGGAACAAGTGATTGAAGCCCTTAAAAAAGTAAGGCCGGCACTCCAGAGAGACGGTGGCGATATCGAACTCGTAAGCGTCGAAGAGAATGGAGTGGTAAAAGTGAGGCTGAAAGGCGCCTGCGGCAGTTGCCCCATGTCCACGATGACACTCAAAATGGGCGTGGAGAAGATGTTGAAGCAGGAAGTCCCGAGTGTCAAGGAAGTAGTACAGGTACCATGATTTTCATTGCCCCCTTTCTCCGCCCTGCTGGTTGCAATATTTTCGGGTCTGCGAGGCAGGGGGCTGTGCTTGCAAAGAACGGATTCCTGCCTCTGGAATTGAGAAGGCGTCAGAAACCTTTTTTCAGCAATTTCCTGAAAACTATTTTCTTTTGCACTTCCCGTCCAATGACCGGTGACGCGCTCTCATTTTCCTTTATAATGACGAAGTGCTGACATAAAACCGGCAGCCGGGTGTTCGGATAGCCGGGCTGACTGAAGAATCAATATCCGGCGGCGAGGGTTGTGCTGTGACTGCATGTTTGGGGGGCAGATTCACACCTGTCCGGAGAAGAGCACTATTTCAAGCCGAGCCTTTTTATGATGCTGCCAACTGCAACCGACTGAGCATGGCTGTCAATATGCACGGAAAATTCAGGAAAAGAAAACATGCGGTGTATTCTTCCCCCCTCGTCGCGGAAAACGCCCGGGCAGTAATATGGACATTCTGCGGGGCGCTTCTTCCTGCGCTGATCATGTCGGTTTATTTTTTCGGCATGCCTGCCGTCCACTTGATTTTTCTCAGCGTCACGGCGTCCTTTCTCTGCGATGTTATCTTGCAGTGGATTTTGAGGAAGCCGATTGACCTTCTTGACGGCAAGGCGGTTCTGATCGGCCTGCTGTCGGCTTTGTGTCTTCCTTCAACGGTGCCGTTTATTATTCCGATTGCCGGAGCTTTCATCGCCATTGCTGTTGCGAAGCACCTGCTGGCCAGAAAAGGCTACCCACTGTTTCATCCCGCGCTTTTCAGCAGGGCCGTCCTTCTTGTCTTATTTCCTGGATCCATGAGCAGTTTTTCCGTACCCGCGGCCACGCTGATGGTCATAGACGCCAAAACAACAGCCACACCGCTGATGCTTCTGAAGCAGGAGGGAATGGGAAGGCTCCTCGAAGTTTACCACACCAAAGCTGCCTTATATATTGACCTGCTTCTCGGCAATCGACCAGGTTCCCTGGGCGAAACATCCGCCGCCGCGCTCCTGCTGGGCGCCGGATTCCTGATGATAAAACGTTACATCTCCTGGCATATTCCTGTTTCTTTCATAGCGACTGTCGGCATGCTCATGTGGATGTTCGGAGGGAACGAGGGACTCATGACCGGCGATCCGGTTTTTCATATGCTGTCCGGAGGATTGATTCTCGGTGCTTTTTTCTTTGCCACAGATCATATGACCAGTCCATCGCTGCGCAGGGACCAGATCCTGTTCGGCATTGCCTGCGGAGCGCTTACCACGCTTATTCGCCTGAAAGGAGGCTATCCCGAGGGAGTGCTGTTCGCAATTCTTATCATGAATTGTTTTACCCCGCTTCTTGACCAGCGGATCAAAAAACGGATATTTACCACGGCAGATATAGGGGAATTACGAAATCACAAATAAAATTACATGCGGGGCAGGTGATTCGCGTCTCTTTTTTGCTTGACAAAAATCGTCGCTTAGGCTAAAAACAATTCCATTCTGATATCTTCTTCACCCGTGTCGGAGGTTTTTATGAATCCAGATGATGTCAAATATCACAGAGAGCATTCCTGGGTGCGTGTCGAGGGGAATAAAGCGACGATCGGCATCACCGATTACGCGCAGCAGCAGCTCGGCGATATTGTGTATGTGGAACTGCCTGAGATTGATACGGAGATTGATGCCGATTCCGAACTTTCAGAAATCGAGTCCACGAAGGCGACATCTCCTCTGGTCAGCCCTGTATCGGGGACTGTTGTGGAAGTGAATGAAGATCTTGCCGATACACCGGAGATCATCAATGAAGATCCGTACGGCAACGGATGGCTTGTCGTTCTCGAAATAACAGACCCTGCAGAGCTCGCTGACCTGTTGAGCAAGACCGAGTATGAAAAATTTCTTCAGGAAGAAGAGGCCAAGTAACCACCGGCAACCTGACGAGTGGACCAATAACGCGAAAGAATACGGAAGAGGGAGAGTGTTTACTCTCCCTCTTTTTATTTCCGAGGGAGCATGCCATGCCGATAAAACTCACTATCATAGGCGCGGGGCCGGGTGGATATGTTGCCGCAATCCGCGCGGCGCAGCGGGGAGCGCATGTTACCGTCATAGAAAATTCTGAAGTTGGAGGCGTCTGCCTGAATCAGGGCTGTATTCCCACCAAAGCATTGATTGCGTCAGCGAACGCTCTGGCCCGTATGCGCAATGCGGTTGATTACGGTCTGGAGGTCACCGGCACAGTCGGCTACAATCTTGCCGGGATATGCGAACGCAAGGACAAGATTGTAGCGACGCAGGTCCGGGGTATCCGCAGCCTGTTTAAAAGCTGGGGGGTGAATCTGATTGAAGGGCGGGGCGCATTACTGGCGCCTGATATCGTCAGGGCTGTCCGGAAGGACGGCACCACGCTGGATTTCAAATCAGACAGAATCATCATTGCCACCGGTTCACGCCCGGCCCGGATACCTCATATTGATTTTGACGGCGCGGACGTCATTTCGAGCGACGAAGCAGTACAACTTAAAAAAATTCCTAAAAGCATTCTTATTGTTGGTGCCGGCGTGATCGGTTGCGAGTTTGCTTTTATTTACCGGATGTTCGGGGCCGAGGTGACCCTGGCCGAGATGCTGCCGCGCTCCCTGTCCACTGAAGATGAGGATATGGCAGGAATCATCGAACGGGAATTCAAAAAAACAAAAATAAGATTTTTCCCGGGCGTGAAGGTCGAAAAAATCGAAAAAAGAGGTAATGGATCGGTCGTAACCACCCTGACCGGGGGGCGGAATATAGAAACCGAGATGGTGCTGGTGTCCATCGGACGGAGCATGAATTCCGAAGGCCTGGGATTGGATGCTCTGGGTATCGCACGAGGCGGGCGGGGCGAGATCCAGGTGAATGAAAAACTGGAAACGAACGTGGCAGGAATCTACGCCGTCGGCGATGTAACGGGGAAATTTCTTCTCGCCCATGTGGCTTCACACCAGGGGCTTGCTGCCGTGGAAAATGCGCTCGGAGGCGGCGAAAAGATGGATTATGCCGTGGTGCCGTCCGGGATTTTCACCATGCCTGAAATCGGCAGCGTGGGACTTCGTGAAGCGGATGCGCGAAACAGGAACATTGCATACCGGATCGGAACTTTTCCTTATCGGGCTCTCGGCAAGGCGCACGCCATGGGGGAAATCACCGGTATGGCGAAAATAATTTCCAGCGCGCAAGACGACTCCATACTCGGGGTGCACATCTGCGGCGCGCATGCGGCGGATTTGATCCACGAAGGCGCGCTTGCCATCCGAGCGGGTGTTACGGCCGGACAGCTCGGAAGCATGATTCACGCCCATCCGACGCTTGCCGAAGCAGTTATGGAAGCGGCAGAGGATGTGCATACAAGAGCCATTCACCTGCCAAGGAAAGAAAGGTAATTTCCCGGTTGCGGGACGAACAGGAGCAGGCCGGCATGGCGCTACTCCGGCTCATGCAGCTCCGCAAAAGCCTTCAGTACCACCTCCGGCAAAGCAGGATGGATATGCATGCCTGTGGCTACTGACCAGAGATTTCCTTCTACCGCCATGGCGTTCACGACTTCCTGGATTAGAATGGATGCCTGTGGCCCGATAATGTGATATCCGAGTATTTTTCCGCTGCTCTTGTGCACAACTGCCTTGGCAAAGCACCCGGGTTCCACCATGGCCTCGCCGCGCGCAGTGTCGGTGTACAGGGCTTTTCCGACAAGAATTTCATGCTTTCCCCTGAGTCTGACGGCCTGGTCCTCGGTCAATCCGACAGAGGCAATTTCAGGCCAGGTAAAGACCGCGTGCGGCACCGTGAGATAATTCATTTTTGATTTTTTCCCATGCATGGCATTGTCCCACGCGAGTTCTGCCTCGTGATTGGCAGCGTGCCGGAACATTTTTTTCCCGAGAGCGTCCCCGAATGCCCATATATTCTTCTTTGTGGTTTCCAGAAAATCATCGGTCATAATGTAGCCGTCTTCATTGGTTTTTACACCCGTATTGCTGACCTTCAGGGTGTCTGCATTGGATTTCCTGCCGACTGCCATGAGGACACGCTGGGCCATGACTTCCAGGCGTTTGCCGCCGCCGGACTCTTCAGCAGTGACGGTGGTGAACTTGCCGGTCTGTCTTACCTCAACGGCTTCCATCCCGGTGTGAATTTTAAAACGGCGGGACAGATGTGTTTCGAGGAACGCGGAAACTTCAGGCTCTTCTTCCGGCACCAGACGTTTGTTGCGCTGGATGACGGTCACTTCCGTGCCCATGGCATCAAAGAAATGGGCAAATTCAACGGCGATATATCCTCCCCCTATGATTACCATGCTTTCCGGTTTCTTAGCAAGCTGGAGTACGGATTCATTCGTAAGGTATTCGATGCTCTCTATGCCTTTAATCTGCGGGATGAGAGGCCGGGCCCCCGTTGCAATAAAAATGGTTTTTCCCTTGATTGTCTGGCTGCCGACTTCGAGCGTGTAATCACCGCTAAAATGTGTTTCGCCGGAATAAAAATCAAAGTCATCAGCATTGTTAACTGCTTCCTCGATACGATTACGACCATGGCGGACGGTTCGCCGCATTCGCTCCATGATCTCCGGAAAGTCAATAGTTTTTACATCGGCGATGATGCCAAGTTTCCGGGCTTCCCGGATTTCCATGATGCGGTCGGCGGGGTACACAAGCAGCTTGGTCGGAATACATCCAACGTTGAGGCAGGTGCCGCCCAAAGGCCCCTTGTCTGCAACAGCGACGGTTTTGTTATGCGACAACGCGTCCTCGACCAGATTTGCACCCGCGCCTGAACCGATGATGACGACATCATATTCTTTCATGAATCCACCTCCTTCTGAATTGTAGCAGGTTTATCGACCCGCGAGGGGGCCTGGTGAAGCGCATACTGTATGCGCGCGGGACCGGAGAAAAAGTCCCGCTTCTTCTTTTTTGTCCGGATTGACAAACAAACATACTTATGGCAGGATATTTCCATTCGGGAGACCACCATATGGATGAAGTCAATATTACCATCATCGGCGCAGGTGTCGTGGGTTTGGCGACGGCGGCAGAGTTGTCCACCCTCTGTGACAATATCATTGTCCTTGAGAAGCACGACAGCTTTGGCCGTGAGACCAGCAGCCGCAACAGCGAAGTCATTCATTCGGGGATCTATTATCCTCACGGATCTTTGAAGGCAAGCCTCTGCGTGGAAGGGGCCAGACTGCTGTATGAACTGTGTGACTGCCACTCTCTGCCGTATAAAAAAACAGGAAAACTGATTGTGGCTTCCGACAAGTCTGAAGAACCTGTCCTTGCGGAGCTGCTAGAAAAGGGGAAAAAAAACAATGTCTGCGGTCTGTCTCTGCTGAACAAGCAGGAAATCAGCAAGCGGGAGCCGCATGTCCTTGCCGATGCCGCATTGCTTGCTCCGGAAACAGGGATCGTTGATTCCCATGCTCTGATGAAGCATTTTTATAATGTCGCGGAAGCGAATGGAGTGCTGTTTGCGTTCAACAGTGAATTGAACCGCCTGACCCGGTCGAACACCGGATTTATTGCCGGCATAAGACAGGATGACTACCAATTTCAATCCCGCATCATCATCAACTGCGCAGGCCTGTATGCCGATTGCGTTGCAGGGCTTGCGGGAATCGATATCCGCAAACACGACTATGCGCTCAAATACTGCAAGGGATCTTATTTCTCGTATGCCAAACCATCACCTGTGGCCATGCTCATTTATCCGGTTCCGCATGATGAACTGGTCGGCCTCGGCGTGCATGCGACTCTTGATCTGGGCGGCCGCCTTCGTTTCGGCCCGGATGCGGAGTATGTGTCGGGGACCCTTGATTATAAGGTTGACGCGGGCAAGAAGGTCATTTTTTATCAGGGAGCGTCGAGGATTATTTCCGGGCTTGAAAAAGATGCTTTTATTCCCGATATGTCCGGTATCCGCCCAAAACTTCAGGGGCCGGGAGAGAAAGTACGGGATTTTATCATACGAGAGGAGTCAGACAAAGGCCTGCCCGGTCTGATCAACCTGATCGGGATTGAGTCACCCGGTCTGACAGCATCTCCTGCCATAGCGAAAATGCTGGCGGGAATCGTCAAAAAACTGCTCGAGTCATAACGGACACTACCAGCACAACTCCATTCGGCAACATCCATTTTCCCCTTGTTTGCGGCTTCCGGGACTTCACACGCAGAAAACAGCATCGCCCGTCTTAGGTAATACTTTTTCTATACAAACCCCTTGCATTCCCAAATTACGCCAGAACCTGCTATACTCATTTCTACCGGCTTTTGCAGCAGCATCCAGCGGATATGACAACAGCAGATGAAGGAGGGCGGCATGAATAAGAAAATTTTTTTGATGATATTGTCATTGGTTTTATGCATGGGATTTTCGGCTACCGCATTTTCGCAAATGAAGCCGGATGTGCTGGTAAAACAACGCCAGGCAGCAATGACGCTGCAAGGGAAATATTTTGCTCCTCTTGCCGGCATGGCTCAGGGCAAGGTGCCCTATGACGCAAAAAAAGCTGCACGGAACGCCAGCTATCTGCATGTCCTGTCCATGATGCCTTGGGACGGTTTTGATCCGAGCACGGCTAACGAAAAATCGGGAGCGCTTCCGGCGGTTTATTCGGATAATGCCAAATTCAAGAAGGCCGCGGATGATATGCAGGCGGCGGTTGCCAAACTGGCCAAAGTGTCCAAAGGAAAAGACGAGGCTGCCGTCAAGGCGGCGATTGGAGCGGTCGGAAAAACCTGCGGAGCATGCCACGATACGTTCCGCCAGAAGCCATAATGGTCTAAAACTGCGACCAAGCCCCCTCTGCTGCACCCAGCACACAGGGGGCTTTGCTATTTAATCAACCCTGAAAAGCCATGATCTCAGCGCGTTCATCACTCTTTATCGGCATTATCCTGTTGCTGTCAGGCACAATGGCAGAATATGTGCGGGCTGAGGAAAATGCAAAGCGAGGCGAATATCTGGTACGAATCGCCAATTGCGCCGGCTGTCATACGCAAGACCGCGAGGGTGCGATGCCCTACGCAGGAGGCCGCGCGCTGAAAACACCGTTTGGCACGTTTTTTGGGCCGAACATCACCCAGAACAAGGAAACAGGAATAGGACGCTGGAGCGAGACTGATTTTGTCCGTGCAATGCGATCAGGCGTGAACCCCGACGGCGCCGCTTATTTCCCGGCATTCCCGTATCCGTCGTACACGAAAATCACGGACAGCGACTTAAAGGACATGTGGTCGTATCTTCGCACACTTGCTCCGGACGCCCGGAAAAACCAGCCGCATGACCTTGGTTTCTTATTTCAGTGGAGGTTCCTGGTTCGCTTCTGGAAATGGCTGTTCTTCACGTCCGGACCGTTCGCGGATGATCCCGGCCTTTCGCCTGCCCTCAACAGGGGGGCTTATCTTGTCCAGGCACTAGGCCATTGCGGCGAATGCCACACACCGCGCAATTTTCTCGGGGCTCCGAAAAAAAGCCGCTTTTTAGCGGGTGGACAGGCGCCTGACGGGAAAAAAGTGCCGAACCTGACTCCCGCGCGGCTGAAAAAATGGAGCGACCAGGAGTTGAATGATTACTTAGCCACGGGAGTTATGCCGGACGGAGATGTTGCCGACAAAACCATGAGCGAGGTGATCCAGAATTCAACAAGCAGGCTTGTGGCGGGAGACATGTCCGCCGTGATTGGTTATCTGAGGTCGCTGCCTCCTCTTGTGGACGCGCCAAATTGACAGTGCATGAGATCGCAATTTGCGGCAATGACCGGTAGGGAAACGCCAACAGCACGGACAGGCTTTCCCTCGCGTTGTCACCGGTGTACGAGCAGCGGAGTCAGTATTGCTCCAAGAATAAGAATAACCGTTATGATTATTGCGGTCACGATAAACCAATGAGAAACAAATACGGCTTTTGGCTCTGTCTTTCCGGTAAATTTCTCATCAAGACGCTTGAACAAGGCGCTTCGTCTGCCTGACACCCTGATCAACCCCATGATAAGCGGTATTCCGAACAGAGCTCCGAAGGCAACAAAGAGCCAGGGAATTCCTTCACCCTCCCGGTAAGCCAGATAGACAAGATACAGGCTTGCGGTCACGCATATTCCGCAGACGATCATAAAAAATGTTTGCATACGGCATCCTGATATTATCTCTTTTTCCGGCCCGTTTTTTTCCTGGTAACTCGTCCCGGTTTTTTTGCGATTTTCTTTACCCGCGCCACGATCGCCCTGGCTGAGATTTCTTCAAACTCGAGCAATTCCTTCGGTTTTCCGCTCCTCGGTATTTTTCGGACGCACAGCGAATACACCGGCACCGGTTCATTTGCAAGTGCGCTGCGTACAGCTTCGCCTATGCCGCCTTCAGCAAAGTGATCTTCCACGGTGATGATCGCGCCGGTTTCACGTGCAGCTTTTTTGAGTGTTTTCGAATCAACGGGTTTTATGCTGTAGAGGTCTATGACCCGAGTGGAAAAACCTTGTTTCTGCAGCGTCGCATGGGCTTTCAAAGCCTCGTGCAGCGTGATGCCGGCGGCTATCACCGTTACGGTGTCACGCCGGCTCGATTTGAGAACTTTGCTTCCGCCAATGGGGAACCTGTCGGCGCTTCGGTACAGAATCGGTGTTTCCTTTCGCGTGGTCCGCATATATGCGATTCCGCAATGTCGTGCCATTTCTTCAACAAGCTTTTCCGTGGACACGGCGTCAGAAGGATAGAGCACCACACTGTCCAAAAGTGTCCTGAACATGGCGATATCCTCAAGCCCCATTTGTGATGAGCCATCTTCGCCGATGGAAACCCCGGCATGCGATCCGCAGAACTTTATGTTCGCATGGGAATACTGGCTCATCCGGATTTGATCAAAGGCGCGGGCAAGAAAGGCCGCGAACGTTGAAAGAAAAGGGATCTTTCCTCGAATTGACAGGCCAAGAGCCGTGCCGACCATGTTCTGCTCGGCGATATACATTTCAAGGAAACGCTCCGGATGCGCTGACTTGAACAGTTCGGAAAACGTGGAGTTGCTCACCTCCGCGTCGAGCACCACCATGTCCGGAAACGCGGGAAATATCCTTGCCAGGGCTGCGCCATAGGCGTGTCGGGTGGCCACGGGTTTCTCCAGGGGGTAGAAAATCCGATCCGCAGCTTCGGGTTTCTGTCCGAAGGGCCGTATGTCGTCCGGTTCTTTGATCTGTCCCTGTATTGTTTTATCGACAGGTCCCAATTCCTGCAGGGCTCGCCCCAGTTCTTCCTTTTTGAGCGCTTTTCCGTGCCATCCATTTTGATCTTGTATGAATGTGACTCCCTTTCCTTTCAGCGTTTTTGCAATGATCATGGCAGGTTTCTCCCCAGGCCCTGTTGCCTGCCTGAATGCTGCCACTATCTGGGCCATATCGTGGCCGTCTATGAGAATGGTTTCCCATCCGAATGAGGCGAGTCTGTTTTTATATATATCCAGGTCGTGACCGTACATCGTTTCGCCGCGCTGGCCGAAGCGATTTGCGTCAAGAATACCGACAAGATTGTTCAGTCTGTAAAATGAAGCTATTTCAGCGGCTTCCCACACGGAACCTTCAGCCATTTCGCTGTCTCCCAGAAGGACAAAGGTCCGATACGGCAGCTTATCGAGGTATTTGGCGTTTATTGCCATGCCGACACCGATGGAGAGCCCCTGGCCGAGTGATCCGGTTGCTGCTTCAGTATGGCGGAACGCGGGGGTCGGATGGCCTTCAAGAGGGCTTCCAAATTTTCTATAACCGAGCAGTTCTTTCTCTGAGACCGCTCCCGCTGCGGCCCAGAGAGAGTAGAACAGCGGTGAAGCATGACCCTTTGAAAAAATCAGGCGATCATTGGCGGGATGGAGCGGTTCCGCAATCCGGTATTTGAACGTTCCACCGAACATGAGGCCCGTCATCAAATCTGCGGCTGACAGCGAGGATGTTGGATGGCCGGATCCCGCCTCAGTGGAGATGACAAGGCTGTAGTAGCGGATGAGCTTTGCGATGCCTTCGAGATTGTTCATGATGACCTCCGGTATTTTCTGCATTCTCTGGAACTGCTATATAAGACTCTGCATCGATTTTTGTATGATCTCGATGACCGTCCCAGGATATATCCCGAGCCAAACCAGCAGAACCGTGAGCACGGCGAGCACAATAGTTTCCGGGAGGGAGTGGGCTGGGAGTGGTGCGGCCTGTTCCGCAGAACGCTCATACAGTGCGACGATAATGCGAAGATAGTAGAAAAGTCCGATTACACTGTTTATAACAAGAATAAACACAAGCAGCCAGAGTGTCGAGCCGACGCCTGCGGCAACAACGTAAAACTTTCCGATAAAACCTGCCGTCAGGGGGATTCCTGCCAGTGAAAGAATCATCAGGGTAAATACACCTGCGAGCCACGGGTTGCGCCAGGCAAACCCTTGATAATCTTCAATGCGGTCGGCGTCCCTGTTTCTATCGGAAAGAGCGGACACCACACCGAAGGCGCCGAGGGTAGTGATGAAGTAGGCTGTCAGGTAAAAGGCGGCAGCGGCAGTGGCTGCTGCTCCGCCGGCCAGGAGCGTCACCAGAAGATAGCCAAGATGCGAGATGGATGAATACGCGAGGATGCGTTTAATGTTCTTTTGAAGGAGGGCAAGCAGGTTGCCGGCGAACATGGAAGCGATTGCGATGACGGTAAAAATGAGGACCAGTGACTGGTATGCATGAATATCAACAGAGGAAAAAAGCCGCAGTATCAGCGCGAACACCGCTCCTTTGGAGACCGTGGCGATAAACGCGGTGACCGGCGCCGGTGCTCCTTCGTAAACATCCGGTGTCCAGAGATGAAAAGGCACTACCGCGAGTTTGAAACCAGTCCCGACGACAATCAGGCAGAAACCGGACAGAAGCGTCAGACTGTGCACTCTCGGAGCCGCTATTTGAGACGCAATCCAGGCAAACTCCATGCTCCCGATTTCTGCATACACAAGAGCCATTCCGAATAGGATAAAGGAGGACGATACGGCGGCCAGGACAAGGTATTTCACACCGGCTTCAATGCCCCGGCTGGTGCTTCTGAGATAGGCCGCAAGCACATACAGGGAAACGCTTAGCATTTCGATGCCGAGGAGGAAGGAAGCGAAATGCGTACTTGCTGCGAGAACCCCCGCGCCAAGCGTTGCCAGCAGCAGGATCAGGTAGAATTCTTCAGGGTGTTCGTCATGCCGTTCCAGATATGTGCAGGAGAGGGCTGCGACCACGGAGCCGGCAAGGAAAAACAGACATAGATACAGAAGGGCATACGCATCTATGACAAGCAGAGGGGTGACGCTGCGGGGCGTCATCGGCATGATGGCCGGAATCAGTGATGCGGCCGCCAGCAGTCCCGTGATCGTAATGGCTGCCGTGATCCTATGGTTTCGGTAAAACGCGATTACCAGCATGACCACGACGGCGGTGCATGCCACAACGAGCAGCGGCAGGAGGGTGAGCAGGGCGGTTTTATTCATGCACAGCTCCGCGAGACAGGGCATTCTGTTCCTGATGGGCATGACTTAGTATTGCATGCAGTCCCGGTTCTGATATTTTCAAGACGGGCCCTGGATAGATGCCGAGCCAGAGAATCGCGGCGACCATGACGGCCAGCAGTCCGGTTTCACGCATCGTGAGATCTGGCAGGATGGCGATTTTCTGCGCCTTCCCGTGCAGGACGGTCTGGACGATGCGGAGCGAGTAAACAACAGCAAGAACGAGTCCGACCACCGCGATACCCGTGAGCAGCGGGTGGCCGCGATAAGCGCCGACAAGTATCAGGAATTCCGCCACGAAATTGCCGAATCCCGGCAACCCGAGCGAAGCGAGCGCAAAAACGAGCGTGATGCCGCTTAAGCGTGGAGCGGATGTCCAGACCCCGCCCATGTGGTCAAGGTCTTTGGTATGGATGCGTTCTTGGATGATGCCCGCGATGATAAAGAGAGCGCTGACACTGATGCCATGTGCGACGATCTGGATGACGACACCGGACAGGGATGTCAGGTTTCCGGCGAAAACACCCAGAAGCACAAAGCCCATGTGGGCGACGCTTGTATATGCCACAAGGCGCTTGAGGTCAGTTTGGGCAAACGCGAGAACTGAGCCGTATATGATGCTGATGACCGCGATGCCCATCAGCCAGGGGGCCGCAGCCATGACGGATTCAGGGAAAAAAGGAAGTACAAAACGGAGGAGGCCGTATGCCGCAGTTTTGGACAGAAGTCCGGCGAGGATCACACTGCCTGCCGTCGGTGCCTGGGTGTAGGTGTCGGGCAGCCAGGAATGCAGCGGGAACGCCGGAAGCTTGACTGCAAAAGCGGCGACAAAACCGAGCATGACCC
>CAZYEF010000023.1:0-24134 GCA_964646375.1 uncultured Nitrospiraceae bacterium
TGAAACTGCCCAAAGAAGGGACCGTAGACAAATATTCCTTTGACGCAGATCTCGATGCTACGCGATACATTACGGTCGTTGTTACGGAAAAAGGTGCACCTGTGAAGGACGTGACCATTGCGGCATCAGGAAAAGAACAGGGAAAAACGGATGCAAAGGGCGAGTTTATCTACGAGTACAAAGAGATGCCCAAAGCTGGACTGGACATCATGGTTTCGAAATCTGGTTATTCCACCTGGCGCAAAACAAACAGGACGGAACCAGGGCAGAGACTGGAAGTGGCGCTCGCCAGACGCGTTCAGGTCACCATCAGTGCAATAATGGAGGAATATGGGCAGGTGAGCGGCATCCCCGGTGCTGCTGTCAGCATTGACAACAAGCCCGCGGGCAGTACGGACTCCAAGGGTGTCTTTGTCTATACGTATAATGGAGAACCCGGCAAGAAAGCGCAGATTCTGTTGTCTGCCCCGGGATATATTCCCGCCTCCTGGAAAGGGACCATTACACTCGAAGGCGAGATAGCGCTCCCGCGCTATTTCTATCCGACAAAACCCAAGCCGATCAGGGCCGGGATCTACCGTTTTGTAGGCAACACTCCCGGAGCGGATCTGAAGGACATTCTTGTTCAGACGGAACAGTCTGTGGCAAATCAGATATTCAAAAATACCTGTTTCAGAGAAGTACCGACCAAAACACTTCAAACTGAAATGAAACAGGCAAAGCTTGGAATCGAAAAAGCAACTGCCAAGGGTTGGCGCGACACGCCGCTTCGCAGAACCGTTGACATGATCATTGTCGGCAGTGTGGCCAAGGACGACAAGGGTTTTCTCATAGAAACGAAGTTTTATACCTCCGGCGGAAAGCTGATTCTGAGTCAACTGAACAGGGCATCAAGTGCAGGCGATATCAATGGAGCGGCGAAGGAGATTGCAACGAATATTATGGAACGGTTTCCTTTTGAAGGAACCGTGGTGTCGAAGGAAGAAGACCGCTATCGCATCAATCTCGGCAAACAAGGCTACAGGATCAGCAGAGGCATGGAATTTTCACTCATGACACCCCGTTTTGATGAAAGCGGAAAAATATCGAGTTATCGTGATATCGGAAAAATCAGGGTAAAGAAGGCTGAGGACTCAGGGGCCTGGGTTGAAGTTGAAGATCTGAGAAAAGATGAGAAGATTGCCATCGGAGACCGGGTGGTCAGGCGCATTTACCGGGAAGAACAGGAAGTAGCGCAAAACTACTTTGTTCTGTCTGCTAAGGGCGGCGTTCCTCCGGATGTAGCCCCACTGAGCGGCGTGAACGTTTACCTGAACGAGGAATGGGTAGGTTCCACGGGTGCTGACGGCAGAACGGAAATACCTGCCCGCGTAGGGAAAAAATACGATATTGTTCTGTATCGGCATGGTTATCAACAGATCAAGGGGCAGATCAAAATAGAAAAGAACAAGGATTTGAAGGAATATGTTCTGCAGGTGAACAATTCATTGTTTAAAGTGGAGTCCCAGCCGTCTTCTGCGGACGTATATATTGACGGAGAAAAGATCGGCACCACACCTCTCAGCACGGGAAAACTTGTGGGACTCGGATTCCATACAGTCAGAATTTCCGTTGGCGGTGATTACCGCGATTGGGAAGAGATCATGGAGTTTGCCCAGAAGGAAGAAAACCGCACCGGTGAGCGACGGATTGTCTTGCAAAAAGACTATCTGAAAATCGGCGAGCGCGCGGAGCAGAAGGGCGATGTGGAGGGTGCAATCCGCGCCTATCAGAGCACGGAAAAAGGTCATCCGGATTACTCGCAGGCCCACAGCCGCCTGGCCCAGATTTATCTCGACCAGAAGGGCGATTACGATGCGGCGATCCGCGAATTCGAAAATGTGCTTTCACTGCCCGAAAACCGGGAACTTCTGTATAAACAATACGCGGTGACGTATACGAACCTGGGACACGCCTACTATGAGAAGGGAAGCGGACTCGTTCAAACCAACAGGGATGCAGCGGCACAGGCCTTCGGAAAGGCGATCCAGTATCTTCAGACGGCAAAGCAGAACACGAGATTTTTCCCGAACGTCCAGTACGACGAGGCTGTGCATGATACCTACTACTATCTTGCTCTGTCATATCACAAACTCTATCTGACGACCCGGAAACCAGCCTTGCTGAATAACGCTAATCTTGCCTGGCGGGAGTACTTTGACTTCTTCCCGAAGAAGCTGGAAGGAAACAGCACGTTCGAGCAAAACCGTGATGCGGCGCAGAAATACTGGGATCAGATCAAAAATCTTTGATTACGGGAGATGATTTGGTGGGAATTGCCGTGCGATATCGTTGTTTCTTGTGCGCAGTGATATTTTTTCTGGGTGTCGCGCGGGCGGTCTCCGGTGGAGAACTGCCGGCGGCTTCCCCGGAAATTGAATTCACTGAGCAGGAGGCGGAAGACGAGGATGCCGACGATGCTGCACGTCCGGGCGCGGTTCCTGCTGTTGAGTCCCGCGCTACAGCGACAGGAGATGACACGGAGGAGCACGCGAATACGATTGTTGAGCCGCTTTTTGTGAAGCCGCTTGTCCGGATCGAGACAGGAAGAAATGATTCAAATCCGGCATGGTCCCGCCAGGGAACGCTGATCGCGTTTGAACGGAGCAGCGGCGACAAAAAGGAGATTCTGATCGCCCGTCCAGATGGGTCAACAATTCAGATCATTTATTTTCAGCTGTCCGAAAACCGCAAGGAGGAAAAATTTTTTTTCCCGGGTGTCTATGAAGAAGTGAGTTATAATGCCGGCCTTTCATGGTCTCCGCAGGGAAGCCGTGTCGTTTTTATGAGCAACGGCGGTGAGGGAAACTACGATTTGTATCTGAAGGACATCAGCAGCATTCCGACGGCAACAACAGTCCGGCTTACTAATCACAAGGAAAAAAACGGCCATGCTCACTGGTCGCCGGTCGCTGATTCGATTGTTTTTGTATCAGGCAGGACCGGCAAAGGCGATGTGTATCTGCTGGATCTTGCAACCCGTGGACTGACGCGGCTTACCCGGGGAGGAAAACCGTATCTCTACCCGCAATGGTCCCCGGATGGAAAGAAAATCGCCGTGATGCACGGCAGCAATGAGAACCATGATATCTATGTAATCGGCGACGTGACCAAACCTGTTGAGACGCTGAAAGCACTTACAACCTGGACCTACGACGACCTGCGTCCGGTGTGGTCGCCTGACGGGAAAAAGATAGCCTTTTACTCAAACATCAATCCTGCGGGAGACCCCAAGATATGGTCTCTGATGGTTATTGCTGCCGACGGTTCAGATTCTTCTGCAGGAGACGGTCTTGCCGCAAAAGTGGTCGCCCAGGACATTATTCCGGACGTGGAACGCGGGCCGGCGTGGATGCCCGACAGCTCGCGGATCGTGTATGTAAAAAACGACCGAGTTGGTTACAACCCTATCTATATTGTGGACATCAAGGAGAAAACGAGCCGTCTGGTTAAAACGGGCACCAAAATGAATCATGACATCACCTGCTCTTCGGGCGGCATGATAGCGTATCGCGCCCAGGTCAATCAATGGGACCAGATTTTTCTCATGAAGCTGAAGCAATAGCGTCAAAAGAATCGGCGCGGTCTCCGGCAAAGGACATCTGATGAGGCAAATTTTTCTTTCCATAACGATACTCTTTCTGAGCATTCCGGGAGCTGCATATGCCGCTGACGATGCGGTTGCGCGCGCGATGAAGCTTTATGAAAAGCGACATTATGAAGACGCGGCTTCGATGCTTCGAACGGAGCTCGTTTCACTTGATCCGTCCCGGCAGGGGGCTGCGAACCTGACCCTGGGCATGATCTATCTGAAAAACGCGGAACTGTACCGCTCTTTCTACGAAGAATCTCTAGCCGCGACACAGGATTATCTCAAAAAGTTGTCCGCGGCAAAGGGCCCGGCCAGAAGCCGCTTTGCGGACCTTTATATGGGGCAGGTGCTCATCGAAGCGGAAAGGCCGGCTGCCGCTGTTTCCTTTCTGAAAAAATTCATCGCTGACAAAAAAATCAGTCCGCTGTATCGTTCGATCGCAGAAGTGAATCTGGGCCTCTGTCATTACCTGAATGATGACGGGAAGGAATCAGAACGCATCTGGAACAGTATAGATTCCACGGCCCCGGAAGTACGAACCGAGCTCGCCGCTGCATACAGCAGAGTCAGTCTTGAAGAGAAAGACCCCGTGGCATTGTGCGACAACGGACTTGCGGATATGAAAAAAACCGGTAAACCGGTAACCATGCGGATGGTGAAAAACTGCCTGTCCGTTTACAGCGAAGCAAGTCTGACCGACAAAGGTCTGGCACTGCTCAGACGCGTCGACGCAAAGGAGTACTCCTACAAAGAAGCGCCCGGAAAATTGAAAATCCTCTTTTTTTATGATCCCGGGCTTCTTGATGCCATGTCGGCCCTCTATGCCCAGGCAAGCATAGCGTTGCTTGAGAAAGCTTCAACAACCGCAACACTGAAAGATACGGCTGAATACTATCTTGCCACTGCGTATTCTTTTGCCGGGAGTGAAGAACAATCCGCCGAGGTCGCAGCATCTTTTATCGCCGCCTCGCGTATGTCGCAGCACTATAAGGACCGGATCCGGGCGCAGCTGGCGGTGCATGAATACCAGCAGGGCAGCCAGACCAGCGCTCTGAAGGTATGGAGCGGCCTATCGCAGAAGCAACCGACTGATCCGGACCTCCTGGGAGAGATACTATTTGCCTGCGCGCGCGCAAAAGCCGAGTGCGGGTCAATTGCAAAGCGAGCGGAATCCATTGCTACGGCCGGTCAGGGCAAAAAGTTCGCCACCCTGAACTTCGGGCTCGGCAGATATGCTCTTGCTAAGAAGAACCAGGGAAGGGCCGTGTCCGCTATGGAAACGGGCAGGGACAAAAGCAACAAGAACAAGATTGAGTCGAACGATCCACTGATGCTTGCAGACTTGGCAGGCATGTATTACCGGAACAAAAAATTTTCAGAAGCGATCGAGATTTATTTCGAGATGAGCAAGCAGTTTCCCGCCGTCCGTCAGATTCTGGAAGCAATGCAGGGTGTTTACGCAATGGAACAAAGGAGTGCGGGAGACGTAAAAATTTTTTGAGACAAAATGGATTCAGATTTGCGGCCGGGTGAAGAACAGCACAAATCAAATGCGTTGCAAACCCGGATATGGCAAGGAGGGCGTATGAAAAGAATTTCTATTGTTGTACTTTTGCTGGTTGTGGTATCTCTTGTGGCTGCGCCATTTGCAGAAGCGGCGCGCAAAAAAGACAACAGACCTGATGGCGGCATGCTGAGCTATGGAGAATACGGGAGGCCTGCCACACTCGATCCGGTCACGAGCAATGAAATGATTTCCCTGCGCATCACCGAACTGGTTTTCAACGGCCTGGTCGGCATCAATGAGAAACAGGAAATAGTTCCGGAGCTCGCGGAGCGTTGGGAACAGTCAAAAGACGGGCGGACGTACACCTTTGCCCTCAGAAAGGGAATAACCTGGCATTCCCGCGATGGAGAGGACCCAAAAGCGTTCAGTGCTGACGATGTGATTTTTACCTATAAGATCATGATGCATCCGAGGACCATCACACCGCTCAAGGTCCGGTATGAATTCATCGACACTGTGGAAAAGCTGGATGATTACACAGTCCGCTTCACCCTGAAACGGCCGATTCTGAATGCGCTTGCCAAATTCAGTTTTAAGATCATTCCGCGGCATGGCCCTGCCAATCCTGCCTTTCTCACCAGGGAAGATCCGTTTGTTCAGCATCCTATCGGCACCGGACCGTATATTCTCAAGAATATCACGCCGGACCGAGAAATTATACTCGTGGCAAACGACAATTATTTCAAGGGACGGCCGCATCTCGACAAGTTTGTCGCGAAACCCTTTGCTGACCAGAACATCATGACCCAGGCCCTCATGTTCAATGCCATCGACATGATTGTGCTGGTGAATCCCCGGGATATTCCCGAGGTGCAGGGCGACAAGCGCTTTGTTCTGCAGCCGTACAATGCGCTCTCATATTCATTTTTCGGCTACAATGTCCGGAACCCCCTGCTTGCCGACAAGCGTGTCCGCCAGGCCTTTACGTACGCCGTGAACAGGCAGGAGATGCTCGATTCGTTCTTCAACGGCCAAGGGACCATCATTTCCGGACCCTTTGCACCCGGCAGTTGGGCATACAACCTTGAAGTACAGCCATTCCCCTTCAATCCTGAAAAAGCGAAAACGCTTCTCCGGGAGGCGGGGTTTGCCCCCGGCCCGGACGGAATCATGCAGAAGGACGGAAAAAGACTTTCCCTGATGCTGAAAGTCCCGATCGAGAAGGAGAGCGAAGCGGTGAAGCGAGTGGTGCTGGCCTTCAGAAATTATCTCAAAAACATCGGCGTTGATGTGCAGGTTGGATTCAAGGAATGGCAGGCCTGGAAGGAGGATGTGTTTCTTGAACATGACTTCGACATTGTTTTTGCTTCCTGGGTTTTTGACGATTCCGCGGACATCTCGTCGCTGTTCCATTCCGGAGAAATCGGCCCGTGGAAAAACAATTTCATCGGCTACTCCAATCCGGAAGTTGACGGCCTGATCAATGAGAGTAAGCTCACCCTTGATCATGAAAAAAGACGGACGATCAACCGGCGGCTTCACTCCATTCTTGCCGACGAAAATACCTACACATTCCTCTGGACCCTCACGAATTATGCGGCATACCATAATAAAGTGCGGCATGTTGCCATCCATCCGTACAAGTTTTTCTCCTTCGCGGATGAATGGTTCATGGCGGAGAAGGACCAGAAGTAGTTTTCATAATAAAGAGGTTCCAGTACGGCTTTATCCTCCCTCCCCCCTGTGCCCTCTCTTCGCAGTGAAGAGAGGGCACAACCCTTTCTTGCATATACAACGGAGGATAATTGCTGTTGATTATATCGATGCTGTTTCGGCAGAGTGAGAGGAAAAAACGTGTATGATTTCGTGGAGCGGCAAGGAGCATAGAAAAGCATGAAGCTATCAGCGGTGCGCCCCATAGCCCTTGTACTCTCAAAAGAGCTGGTGATTACAGCAATTCTGCTCCTTGGTGTAAGCTTTGTAGTTTTTATCATTCTGTATCTTTCTCCGGGAGACCCGTTCAGCGTCCTGCTCGAAGGGCAGCTTTATTCCGCGGAGGCGCGCAGCGGTGTGCGTGAAGCCCTGGGAGTTCCGAAATCGTGGTACGCGCAGTATTTCTCCTGGTTTATGGGGATGCTGCAGGGCAATTTTGGAACATCCATTCGGACAGGGCTGCCGGTGCTTTCCGAGGTGCTGCGCGTTGGGTGGAACACACTTATTCTTACCATCGGGTCCATGCTCGTCACCCTTTTGATTGCGGCACCCATTGCGGTTTATTCCGCTGTTCGCGGAGCAACCAGAATTTCACGGCCTCTTACGATGGCTGCGTATATTATTTCTGCAATTCCGGTGTTCTGGCTTGGGTATATCGTCATCTATTTTTTCATGCACAAACTGGGGCTGTTTCCTCTCGCCTTCGGGTTTTCGAGTACGCCCCAGCATTTGAAATGGCTTTATCTGCTGTTGCCGATTTTTGTGCTTGGCGTGGGCAATGGCACGATAAGCGAAGTAATCCGTTTTCTCCGTGCGGAAATGGAACGGGTTCTGGCGGAGGATTACATACGCACGGCAAAGGCAAAAGGTGCGGCAGTATGGAAGCATTTCTTCAAAGAGGGGCTACTGATTCCGGTCACCGAGATCATCGCTTCGAAAATTCCTTTCATTCTCGGCGGCGCTGTTATTGTTGAGCAGGTGTTTAACTGGCCGGGCATGGGAAGGATGGCGTGGCAGGCCGCGCAAGACCGCGACTACCCTGTCATCATGGGCGTTGCGATTCTGGCTGCCATTTTTGTGCGCCTTGGCGGCCTGGTCCAGCGATTGGTTTATGTGGCGGTAAATCCGCGGGCATCGAAAGAATAATGCCCCCGGCTTGTTGCAAAAAAATGAAAGGGCAGGAAGGTACAGATACACTCATTCTTCTTGATATTCCGAATTGATCCGTATGAAAACCTATTCTCAAATATCCGGAGAAATCGGCGAATTTTCAGACTTGCCATTCTGGAAAAAAGCGGAGCCCTCGGATCTCGCATACGTGGCATACGGCCTGTTTATTGTCACTATTGTTCTTGGTTCCTATGTTCTGGGTTCTCTTCACCTTTTGCCGTATGATCCAAATGACATTGACCTTGCCCTTATGATGGTGCCGCCGGGCGCCGGAGGACACGTGCTGGGCACGGATTTCCTGGGACGCGACATCCTTTCGCGCATGATCGTTGGCATTCAGGCGTATTTTCTGCCGGGTCTGCTTGCGGTTGCCATCGCGCTGCTGTTCGGCACCGTATTTGGCGTGCTTGCAGGCTATCGCCGCGGAGCAGCCGACACCATCATCACCTATTTCATCAATCTGGTGGATTCTTTCCCCCGTCTCGTGCTGATTCTTCTGGTGATTGCCGCGTTCAAGCCGAACATCTACTACATCATGGTCGTGGTAGGGCTTACGAACGTGCCGGTCGTTGCATCGCTTATCAAAGGCAAAATCCTTTTTCTGAAACAAAAAAACTTTATCGAGGCCGACACAGCACTAGGGCTGCCGGTCAGGACAATCATCCTGAAGCACGTTTTGTGGCACAATTGCCGGACGATCCTGATTATTCAGGCGACCCTGGGCATGGGTGAGGCGATTCTGATGGAAACTTCCCTCAGCTATCTCGGGTTCGGCGTGCAGGAGCCTACACCGTCATGGGGCAACATGGTGCAGGCCGGAGCAAATTATTTTATGCAGGGAAAATTCTGGCCGTCCACGGCGCCCGCGCTCGCGATTTTAATCACCATTCTCGGCTTTCATCTGCTCGGCGACGGTTTGAACAACATCCTCGAAGGCAAGAAGAAGGGAACATGACGAGCATCTCTCCGCTTCTCAAGATAGAGGATCTGCGCACTTATTTTTACTCGCGCAGCAAGAGGGCATTTATCAGGTCCGTGGATGGCGTCAGCATGGAGATTGCTCCGGGCGAAACGCTTGGCGTGGTGGGGGAAAGCGGCAGCGGCAAGAGCATAACAGCGCTCTCCGTCATGGGGCTGATCGGCGCGGGACCGGGGGTGGTCAGCGGCAAAATCGGATTCAAGGCCAACGGCATTCAGAAAAACCTGTTTCAGGACCTTGGCGACTATGTCTCTGTTGAGAAAGTAAACGGCAAGATCATGGCCGTGAGCAAGAACAATAGAGGATGGAAGAAGACGGTGGAGCGTTCCATGAAAATGATACGTGGCAGGGAAATCGCCATGATCTTTCAGAACCCCAAGTCTTCGCTGAATCCGTTCACGCCGGTGGGAAGGCAAATTGCGGAATCAATTCGGCTGCACACGGCCTTAAAAAACGAAAAGGAAGCGAAAGAACGAACGCTGTACTGGCTTGAACGTGTGAAGATAGACTCTCCCCGCCTTCGCTTTGATAATTATCCCTACGGCCTGTCGGGAGGCATGTGTCAGCGCGCCATGATTGCCATGGCGCTTGCCAGCGAACCGGCACTTTTGATTGCTGACGAACCCACGACAGGGCTGGACGCCACAATCCAGTCCAAGATCGTTGACCTGCTGGCGGAACTCAAGACGGAATTAGGAATAACGACCATGCTTATCAGCCATGACATCAGCGTTATTGCACGGCTTTCGGACAGCGTGTCGGTCATGTACGGGGGGACGATTGTAGAATCCGGCCCTGCCGGAGACGTGCTTGCCCTCGGTTTTTCGTCAAAGCATCCCTACACCCAGGCGCTCCTCGCATCCGTTCCCACCGGAAAAAACAGGGGAGAACAAGGGCGTCTGCAGGCGATCGAGGGAGACGTTCTTGACACTATCAACATTCCCCAGGGCTGCCGGTTCTATGGCCGTTGTGCACGCATGACGCCCGAGATCAGGGAACGCTGCATGATGAGCGAACCTGACCTGCGGGAAATTTCATCCGGTCACCGGGTGAGGTGCTGGCTGTATTTTCATGAAGACGCATGCTGAGAGCGATCACTGCGCGGGCAAGAACACGAATGTTTTTTTGCAGACGCCGCGGCATGTGTCCGGAAAGAAATCCCATGTCGAAAACAATTCTTGAAGTCGTGGATCTGAAAAAGCATTTTGCCCACCACAAGGGCATGTTTTCTGTTTTCAAAGAAAAAACGCCATCCATTCCCGCGGTGGACGGCGTCAGCTTTTATCTGAGGGAAAATGAAACAATGGGACTGGTGGGAGAGTCCGGGTGCGGAAAAACCACGATCGGCAGAACCATCCTCAGGCTTACACCGGCCACATCGGGCCGGATTATTTTTGACGGCAGGGACATCACCCGCATGCCGCACGAAGAGGTCCGCCACCTGCGGGGACAAATGCAGATGATTTTTCAGGATCTGGATGCGGCCCTGAATCCCAAGATGCGCATTCGCGACATCCTGAAAGAGGCTATCATACTCCACCATCAGGCGAACGGCGCAGAACTGGACAGGCGCATCAGTGAACTGCTCGAACAGGTGAACCTTAAGAAGAGCAAACTTTCAAATTTTCCGCACGAGCTTTCCGGCGGTGAAAAACGGCGCGTGGGAGTTGCGCGTGTCCTGTCTGTGGGGGCGCGGATGATTATCGCTGATGAGCCCACGAGCGCACTTGACGTATCAATTCAGGCGCAGGTCGTCAACCTGCTGCGCGACCTCCAGAAGCAGCTGCGCCTTTCCTATCTATTCATCTCGCACGATTTGCAGGTGGTGGAACTTGTCAGCCACAAGGTCGCGGTCATGTATCTGGGAAAGATTGTGGAGATGGGCCTCACCAGCCGCGTTGCAAACAGGCCGTGCCATCCGTATACGCATGTCCTGTGGTCTTCCCTGGTTGAAAAACAGAACAAAGAAGCACCTTTTATTCCCACGCAGATGCGGGGAGGGAACTGGGGAGTTTTTGATTTTGAGCGACCGGCCACCGGATGCCGGTTTGCGCCCCGATGCCCGGTTTATGAGTCCAAGGGTAGGCCCGAAATCTGTACAGACCCTGAAAGTGAGCCGCAACTCTGCGCCATCGCAGATGGACACCAGGTCGCCTGCCATTTTCCACTGTGAGCGTGGAAAGAAAAAATCTCCCCGGCAGATTCGTCCTCACGAGCTAAAAGTTCAACTCAGATGAATAGATCCCCCTGCGGAACTATTTCCCGGCGACTTTTTTCTTGATTTCCCTTTCCGTTCATATGATAATAAAAAATATTTTATTTTGCGTTTGCAGGTGAGGAGGCTGTTGGATGAGAATTATTCTGTTAGGCGCCCCGGGCGCTGGAAAAGGCACGGTGGCAAAAGTTTTGACGAAATTGGACGGTTCCGTGCAGATATCTACCGGAGATATTCTCCGCGGCGCGGTAAAGGCCGGAACCCCGCTCGGCAGGGAGGCCCAGGGTTATATTGACCGGGGCGATCTTGTTCCTGACTCGCTTATCATGGGGATTATGGAACAGAGACTTCGGGAAAAGGACGTGGAGAAAGGGTTTCTGCTCGATGGTTTTCCCAGAACCATTCCGCAGGCGGAGGCCCTTGACGCTCTGTTGAAAAAACTCAATATCAGGCTCGATCTGGCGGTAAACCTTGACGTGCCGCGTGAAGTGATTCTTGACCGGCTGACTACACGCAGGACCTGCTCGAATTCTTCGTGCCAGGAGATTTATAATGTAAAGAGTAATCCTCCCGGACCGAATGACACCTGCCGAAAATGCGGCAGCCCGGTAATTCAGCGCGCAGATGAGACGGTGGATGCGATCACGAAGCGTCTGGACGTCTACAATGAGAAAACATCCCCGCTCATCGGATATTATGAGAAAAAAAACATGCTTCTGGCCGTACGGGAGACGGATACGGAAACAATAGCGAAAACGATTCAAAATGGCGCTGCTGCGAGACGGTAGACAAAACGAAACCGGAATATAATCGTGAGGGAATCCATGGTGTACCCAGATTGGCCGGTAACGAACAATATTCTTGCTTCTGTGTGAAAATCACGAAGGCGGGGTGGGGCCATCCCGCCTTCTGGCTTTACACTGCATTTGTTCGCTTTCGCAAAGGTGCTTTATGTTTAATCTGAACGACAAATCTGTTCTTATCGTGGATGATTCCACGATCATGCGAATGCTGCTTGTGATGAACCTGAGACGCATGCTTGGCGTAAAGACCACCGAGGCAGTGAACGGATGCGATGCGCTTGCCAAAATGGAAAACAGCCTGTTCGATCTGGTCCTGACGGATATGGTCATGCCTGAGATGGATGGCGCTGAACTGATCCGGCAGGTACGCACTAGGCTCAAAAGCGATGTTCCCATTGTGATTATCACGACGAAGGGGGAAAACAACGACCGGGATTTGGGGATATCACTCGGCGCGAACGCATATCTTACCAAGCCGGTTAACATGGCGGAACTCATCAAGACAACGCTGCACTTTCTTGACGAAAAGTATTTCTGACCAGGGACGATCGCATGCAGCCCCGGATGTGCGATCCTGTTTCGTTGGCGGTTGCCCGCCTTACAGCCTCACCGGCACGCCGCGCTCTTGCAAGTATTCTTTTGCCTGTCTGATGGTGAATTCCCGGAAGTGAAAAATGGAGGCCGCCAGCGCCGCATCCGCTTTTCCCCTGGCAAACCCTTCATAAATGTGCTCGAGGTTTCCGACGCCGCCCGATGCTATGACGGGGATGGTGACCGCTTCGGCTACCGCCCGCGTCAGCTCAAGATCATAGCCCGTTTTCTGACCATCCTGGTCCATGCTGGTGAGCAGAATTTCTCCCGCGCCGTACTCCTCCATCTTTTTTGCCCACGCTACGGCATTAATCCCCATGGGGTTTCTGCCCCCGTGTGTATAGACTTCCCATTGCAATGCGGGTTGGTGATCGGAGAGTTCGGAATGCTCCAGGAACAGGGATGCATATTTCGAATTATCGGCCCAGGCAAGCGGTGGCTTGAAGCCTCGGGGATGCGCGATAACCCGTTTCGCGTCGATGGCAACAACAATGCATTGGCTGCCAAAACGCAGTGAAGCATTCTTGATAAATTCCGGATCGCGGACCGCTGTGGTATTGATGGAAACTTTATCGCAGCCAGCAAGCAGCAGATTCCTGATGTCGTCGATCGTTTTTATGCCGCCGCCGACGGTAAGCGGCATGAATACCTGCTCCGCGGTGCGCCGGACGACATCAAGGATGATACCGCGTTCCTCATGTGATGCGGTAATATCCAGAAACGTCAGCTCATCCGCGCCCTGTTCGTCATAGATTTTGGCAATTTCCACCGGGTCGCCTGCATCGCGCAGATTCAGGAAGCTTACGCCTTTGACCACCCGTCCGGCTTTCACGTCAAGGCAGGGAATGATTCTTTTGGTTAACATAACAGGGTCCTGCTATCCTTTCAGCATCAGCAGCGAGAAAAGAGCATCTTGGTTATCGCGAGCAGATGTTGTCATTCAGCTTTACAAAATTGATCGCTTCTCTCAAATTCAGGGAACCGTTATAAATCGCCTTGCCCGTTATTACGCCGCTGATTCCGGAATGCCGTGCGGCCAGGATATCCTGAATGTCCTGCATCGTCGACACGCCGCCTGATGCGATGACCGGAATGTGCAGAGCATCCGCCAGCGTTTTTGTGGCCGTAATATTCGGACCGGAGAGCATTCCATCCCGCTTTATATCCGTGTAGATAATGGCGGTGGCCCCCGCCTCCTGCATCTGCTTCGCCAGATCCACGGCCTGCATGCTGGTCACTTCTGCCCAGCCTTTGATTGCAACCATGCCGTCTTTTGCATCAATGCCGACGATAATTTTCCCCGGGAATTTTTCGCATGCTTTGCGAACGAACGCAGGGTTATCGATTGCGGCGGTGCCGAGGATGATGCGGTTGATTCCGATGGACGCCAGCGTGTCTATTGCAGCAATGTCCCGGATTCCGCCGCCGACCTCGATGGTCATTCTCACGGCGTTCCGAATGGCTTTGATCGCAGCGAGATTTTTGGAAACACCTGCAAAGGCGCCATCCAGATCCACGACATGCAGCAGTTCAGCTCCCTGCGCTTCCCAGTGGCGAGCCGTGGCGGCGGGATCATCGGAATAAATTGTCGCCTTGTCCATGAGTCCCTGCTGAAGGCGGACGCATTTACCGTCTTTTAAGTCAATTGCCGGAATGATCAGCATAGAGTCGTCCTTCCATATGATGGTCGCCGCAAAGGATGGATCGGTGAGGAATTTTCGTCCCTCCGCGGCTGAATCAGCTTTTTTGCCGTCCGAAATGTTTCAGGATGGACAGCCCCAACGCCTGGCTTTTTTCCGGGTGAAACTGCGTGGCAAAGATATTGTCCTTCCAGATGCTCGAAACAAATTCAATGCCGTACGTCGTAGTTGTTGCAATGACATCCTTGTCTTCCGGCACCACATGGTAGGAATGCACGAAGTACACATTGCTGTTGTCGGGGATCTCCTGGAGCGCCGGGGCTTTTCGTTTGAAGGAAAGGGAATTCCATCCCATGTGCGGCACTTTCAGTTCCGCGAATGCCGGTCCCTTGAACCTGACTACTCTGCCTTTGATGATGTCGAGTCCTTTTGACAGGCCGAATTCCTCGCTTTCGGTAAAAAGCAGCTGGAGACCCAGGCAAATTCCGAGGAAGGGCTTTCCTGCGCGGACGGTTTTGTGCACTGCGTCTATAAGTCCATACTGCTCGAGGTTTCTCATGCAGTCCGGAAATGCACCTACTCCAGGCAGGACAACCTTGCCGGCATTCAGGATTGTTTTTACATCCCGGGTAACCAGGGCTTCGCAGCCCATGCGTTCAAAACCCTTCTGAACGCTTCTGAGATTGCCCATCCCGTAATCAATGATTGCAATCATAACTACAATCTCCACCGGTAAGAGCGCAAAAAGGAAGCGGGGGAAACGTGGCCGCTGTCATTATTTGCGATCTTGTGGTAAACCGTGCTTAAATTTTCCCTTTTGTAGAAAGAACGCCCCTGATTCGCGGATCGAGAGCGGTCGCCTGGTCAAGGGCGCGCCCAAAGGCCTTGAAGATTCCTTCAAGCATGTGATGCACATCCCGGCCGTACAGGAGGCGTACATGAAGATTCATTCCGGCGTGATTTGCGACAGACTGGAAAAAATCTTCCGCGAGTCCGGGGTCGAATTCCTTGAGCTTGAATTTTTTCGGCAGTTCCACCTGATACACGAGAAATGGCCTGCCGGATAAATCCATTACCACCTGGGCAAGTGTTTCATCCATGGGGACCGTTGCCTCTCCATACCGCCTGATGCCTTTGCTGTCGCCAAGGGCTTTTTTGAGTGCTTGACCGAAGGCAATGCCCAGGTCCTCGACCGTGTGATGGTCGTCGATCTCTGTATCTCCCTTTGCCTTCACCGTGAGATCAAAAAAACCGTGTTTTGCAACATGCGAGAGCATGTGGTCCATGAACGGAACCGATGTTTTTATGTTGTAAATGCCGGTACCGTCCAGATTGATATCGATTTTTATGTGCGTTTCCCTTGTTTTTCGTTCGATGGTCGCCTTTCTCGGCATGCAGTTCTCCTTTTCCATAAAGGGTTTCCTGTTCCTGAAGCATTA
This sequence comes from uncultured Nitrospiraceae bacterium, assembly GCA_964646375.1. Taxonomy (GTDB): domain Bacteria; phylum Nitrospirota; class UBA9217; order UBA9217; family UBA9217; genus JBAZLV01. Next base: position 15,689 of record CAZYEF010000023.1, read on the forward strand.
TCCGGGATGTTACTTCCGGAATCCAATCGCCTTCTGCGGGCAGACGACGACGCAGCACGAACACTGTATACAGTCACCGTCCCGCAGCACACCATCCTTCCGGTGCCGGGCCGGATGCAACTGCATGGGGCATACCAGTTCGCACACGCCGCAGCTTCTGCAGGACACATCTATCCGCAAGGGATGCTTGTTTCGCGAATATACATTCGCCAGCGACCCTATCGGGCAGATATGACACCATCCTCGCTCCTGATATCGTATTCCAATCGCCACCCCGAACAGCGTCGTCAGGGCCAGCAGTATTATCAAGGAGAGTCCGATGCCGTTTCCGCCGTCCGATGTATTGTATATCAGCAAACCCAGGGCACCGAGCAGAATGACCGCGGTGGTTGTTTTCGAAACGGTTGATCGCAGAGAAAAAGGAAATTCCTTTTTACGGCTGATTGTGCTCAGGTAAAGATCATAGCAACTGCCCATTGGACACAGCCAGTCGCACCAAAGCCGGCCTTTAGAAGGCGCCATAAGAAGAGCCGCTGCCGCGCCCGCGAGAACAACATATCCCAGTGCCGGGAAGAACCAGCCTCCAACGAGTACGAGAGGCAAGCCGAGCCAGGTGTATTTCTGGAGTCTGCTCCTTTGTTTTTTAAACTCCTGGAAAATCATCGGACAGCATCAAGCGGTCTTAAGGATTTTTTTGACCGTGTCCACAAAATCATTGTTTTCTTCCGGCGTGCCCACAGTCACGCGCAGGCAGTTGCTCAGAACGCCCGGTCTGCTCAGGTTCTTGATCAGGATTCCGGATTCCCTAAGTTTTTCATGCAGATATGCAGCATCAGTGCCGGTTTTAAAGAGGATAAAATTTGCTTCTGAAGGATAAGCAGTAACGCCTTGTATCTGCGACAGCGCATTATAAAGCCTTTCTCGCGCCGAAATCAACAGGGAAATCTGGCGGTTCAGGATGTTTTTATGCCTGAGTGCAACGACCGCAGCCGCCTGAGAAAGAGAGTTGATGTTATACGGCAGCCTGATTTTCGCGAGTTCATTGATGAGTTTTGATGAGGTTGTCAGCGCTCCGATCCGAAGCCCCGCGAATCCGATTTTTGAGAGGGTGCGCAGTATGATCATATGCGGATAACTGCTCAGCAGGGGAAGAAAGGTCTTTCCGCTGAAACTGAAGTACGCCTCATCAATAACGACGATTGCATTTGCTCTGGTTAAGATCTTAAGTATTGCTTCATCCGAGAAGCGGTTTCCCGTTGGATTGTTGGGACAGGCGAGAAAAACCACTTTTGCATGTATGTCACGGGCTTTTTTAAGCATCTTGTCCGCATCAAGAGAAAAATCTTTTTTGAGCGGAACGGCAGCAACGTCTTGAGCAAGTGTTTTGGAAATGATTTCGTACATGGCAAACGTCGGTGTGGGGAGAAGCACCGGTCCGCCGAAGGCAAGAACAATCAACTGTATAAGCTCATCCGAGCCGTTGCCGAGGACCATTCGTTGGGTGCCGATGCCCCACAGGTCGGCAAGAGATATTTTCAGCTGTGCCGCTGAAGGGTCGGGATACCGGTTGATCGGCTCGGATTTGAGGGTTTCGGCCAATTCCTGCCGTATTTCCTCCGGCAAAGAAAACGGGCTCTCCATGGCGTCCATCTTGAGACGGGTGGGAGATTCATCAACGGAATAAGCCTTGAGCCTGCGAATTTCTGGTTTGAGAAGGTTCGCGATGTTTTTGGTTTTTGCCGTTTTGCTGCGCATGATAAAACTATACAAGAAAAGAGAAACGGCTACAAGCAGAAACTGGCAGGGAATAAAAAAAAGCGGCCGTTTGGCCGCTTTTTGGTCTACGGAATCACTTTATTCAACGGATATTCCACGATGCCGGATGCGCCGCGCCGCTTCAGGCGGGGGATCAGGTTTCGGGCCTGTTTTTCATCCAGGATAACCTCGAGGCTGACCCATGCCGGGTCTGTCTGGTGAGAGATCGTCGGGGCGTGCATTGAGGGAAGCAGGCCGCATATCTCCTTAAGATTTGCCTTGGGTGCGTTCATTTTGAGCCCGACCTTTTCCTCGGCGGCAAGAGCGCCTTCCAGCAGCATGGTCAGGTTCTCGATTTTCTTCTTCTTCCACGTGTCTTTCCATGCTTTTTTGTTGGCGATGATGCGGGTGGTGGATTCGAGGATGACATCGACGATTCTGAGCTTGTTCGCCCTGAGAGAACTGCCGGTTTCCGTAAGTTCCACGATGGCATCGGCGAGCTTCGGCGGTTTTACCTCGGTCGCCCCCCACGAGAACTCCACATCTGCAGGAATGCCTTTTGCTTTCAGGTACCGTTTCGTATACCCGACAAGCTCAGTGGCGATGCGTTTGCCTTTCAGGTCCTTCAGCGTTTTGATGGGGGAATCCTCGGGTACGGCGACGACCCAGCGGACAGGCGTGAGTCCGCCCTTCGCATATTTGAGCTCCGCGACCTCCACCACGTCGGCGTTCTGTTCGAGGACCCAATCCCTGCCGGTGAGGCCGACATCGAATATGCCGTTGTCGACGTAGCGCGCCATTTCCTGCGCGCGAACGAGAATGCACTCGATATCGGGATCATCAACGCTGGGATAATAGCTCCTCGAATTGACCTGTATGCGGTAACCCGCCTTGTCAAACAATTTGAATGTCGCGTCCTGCAGGCTCCCCTTGGGAAGTCCGAGTTTCAGCTTGGGAGCGGCAGGATTCCCGCTTGTTGCAGATTTAATTTTTGTTTTTGTAGGCATACGGTTCTCCTGAAAAAGGATCTGCGGCCGGAGAACTCAGGGCTCTCCATGGCCTTTTGAAAAAGCTATTTTTTTGCCAAGCGCACCCTGATTGTATTGCCATGCGCTTCGAGTCCCTCCACCTCCGCGATCTGCAGGACGGCGTCAGCAACCTTGTTCAGACCTTCCTTGGGATAGAAGATCAGGCTCGATTTTTTCAGAAAGCTGTCAGTAGACAAGGGTGAGAAGAATCTCGCTGTACCACCGGTCGGGAGCACATGGTTTGGTCCCGCAATATAGTCTCCAATGGACTCCGGAGTATAATGACCGAGAAAGATGGCGCCCGCGTTTTTGATCAAGGCCAGCAATTCAAACGGTTTTTCTACCGACAGTTCCAGATGCTCCGGAGCGATCGAGTTGGAGATGTCGGCCGCCTCCTGCAGGTTGTTCGTGATGATAAGGGCGCCGAACCGGTCCAGAGACTTTCGCGCGATCTCCTTCCGCGACAGAGTGGCGAGCTGCAGCTCGACTTCCGCGTTTACTTTCTCCGCCAAATCCCGCGAGTCCGTGACGAGGAGGGAAGACGCGAGTTCATCATGCTCGGCCTGTGAAAGGAGATCAGCCGCTACATAGACGGGATCGGCCGTGTGGTCGGCAATAACCAGGATCTCGCTGGGGCCCGCTATCATGTCAATATCCACTTGTCCGAAGACATACCGCTTTGCAGTAGCCACATAGATGTTTCCCGGCCCGACGATCTTGTCCACTTTCGGAATGGACGCCGTGCCGTAAGCCATCGCGGCAATGGCCTGAGCCCCGCCGATCCGGTAAATTTCATTCACGCCGAGGATGTCTGCGGCAACAAGCGTGTACGGGTTCAGATTCCCACCGGGAGCCGGACAGCACATAAGCAGGTGCTCCACGCCGGCGACCTGCGCGGGAATGACATTCATAAGGACGGAAGAAGGATAGGACGCCTTGCCGCCCGGGACGTACACGCCTGCGCTCCGGATCGGACGGATCAGATTGCCTACCATGATGCCGTCATCTTCCTGGGCAACCCAGGACGTGTGTTTCTGCTTCTCATGAAAAGACCGGATATTCTGCGCGGCCAGCCTGAGCGCATCGACTTTTTTTGTCTCAACGCTGGAGTATGCCTGCTTGATCTCCTCCGGTGAAACCCTGATGTCCTTGAGGCCAAGCTTCAGTTTGTCGAATTTTTCGGTGTATTCGAGGACCGCCGGATCCCCTTCCTTGCGGACGCGCTCGATGATTTCCTTTACGGCCGTTGCGATATCTTCGGTCACTGCTTCGCTGCGGTTGATGATGCGTTTTAGCTCTGATCCCACATCGTTTTGCTGCGTGTCAAGAATTTTCATAACAACCTCTGTGATGTTTGGCGTGCAGTTTCAGAGTCGGAAATCCGGCAATCTGCACGTGATTATACCCGTTTAATGTCCGCGCCGAGCGCAGAAAGCTTCTGCTCAATGTTTTCATATCCGCGGTCCAGATGGTATATGCGGGATATGACCGTTTGCCCTTCTGCGGCGAGGCCCGCGAGGATCAACGAAGCGCTTGCGCGGAGGTCGGTCGCCATGACCGGTGCGGCGGAAAGCTTTGGTATGCCCTTTACGACGGCACTCCGACCTTCCGTTTGAATATCCGCCCCCATGCGCCTGAGCTCCGCAACATGGGTGAAACGGTTTTCAAAAATCGTTTCATTGATCATACTAGTGCCGTCCGCCAGACACATGAGACTCATGAACTGCGCCTGCATGTCCGTGGGGAACCCGGGATATTCCAGGGTCTTGATGTCCACGGGCCTTATCCTGCGGCTGCCGATTACCTGAAGCGTCCCGCTGTCGATTTTAATTTCCGCTCCGGCCTCGGTAACTTTGGCAAGAACGGCCTCCAGATGGGCGGGACAGCAGTTCCTGATCCTGATCGCGCCGTTGGTTATTGCAGCTGCAATGATAAACGTCCCTGTTTCTATGCGGTCCGGCATTACTGTGTAATTCATCGGGCCGAGTTCGTCCACACCCTGGATTCTGATAATATCGGTACCGGCCCCTTCGATTCGTGCGCCCATCTGCACGAGGGCGTTCGCCAGATCGGCGACTTCTGGTTCCCGCGCGGCGTTTTCCAGAATGGTTTCACCCCGTGCAAGCGCGGCAGCCATCATGATATTTTCCGTGCCGGTCACGGTCACGGTATCGAAATAAATGTGCGCTCCCCGGAGCTTTTTTGCCTTTGCCAGGACATAACCGTGTTTGATCTCGACAGATGCGCCCAGTTTTTCCAAACCCATAAGATGCAGATTGATCGGGCGGGCCCCGATGGCGCACCCGCCGGGAAGCGACACCCGCGCTTTCCCCGTGCGCGCCACGAGCGGGCCGAGCACAAGCACTGAAGCGCGCATGGTGCGCACGAGGTCATACGGCGCCTCGGGGTTAAGGATCCCGCTCGCGTCGATCGTGATGTCCTTGTCAAGCCGCTCAACGGACACGCCCATATTCTGCAGTATCTTGCCGAGGGTTTTCACATCGGCCAGGAGCGGCACATTGGCCACACGATGTTTCCCTTCGCTCAGAAGGCCCGCAGCAATAATCGGCAACGCCGCGTTCTTCGCCCCGCTGACAGAAACATCGCCTTTCAGTTTTTTACCGCCGTTGATGACAATAGTTTTCATGATTCAGGAAGCACGATACGCCGGCGCAATCTAAAAGCAGGTCACGCCTTTCGTGCTGATACTATCCTTTCTATGCCCGCCAGGTCCCTGGTGAGGACAGGAACAGTGTATGCGACTGATGCGGACAGCATCTCCCGCAGTTCCTCCGCCTGACCCATTCCCATCTCCATAATAAGTGCGCCATGCAGCCTGAGATACGTCGGCGCTTCCGCGATAATCCTCCGGTGGATCTCAGTGCCGGAAGGTCCGGAAAAGAGGGCTGCCTCCGGTTCGTAGTCCCGGACCTCGGCCTGGAGCGTGTCGCGCTCCCCTGAACGTACATACGGAGGATTTGAAACAATTATATCTATCTGGCCGCGGACAGCGAGTTCGTCCAGCGGTTCCAGCAGATCTCCCCGCAGAAATTGGATGCGGTCTGAAACGCCGAGTTTATCAGAATTATCCCGGGCGACTGCAAGCGCTTTTTCCGACGCGTCAACGGCAAAAAAGAGGGCTGACGGCAGCTCCTTCGCAAGACTGATTGCGATGCAGCCTGATCCGGTGCCGAGATCGACGATTATCGGCTGATGGTCAAGTTTTTTGGCAATGCCGATTGCTTCTTCTACTGCCAGTTCCGTCTCCGGCCTTGGAATGAGCACATCCGGAGTGACAATGAATTCAAGGCCCCAGAATTCCTGCGTACCGAGTATATACTGGAGCGGCTCGCGATGAGCCCTGCGGTTGCACGCGGTTTTATAAGTTCTGCTGTTCTCTTCATCCAGCGTGTCAGAGATATGCGTAACGATCCATGCGCGGTCTTTTTTCAGAATATGCGCAAGAAGAACTTCCGCGTCGAGCCGCGCGTTGGCAACGCCTGCCGTTTTCAGTTCCGCCTCTGCGTTATGTAGCGCCTCAATAATGGTCAACGATAAAAATACGGACTGCGGTATGAATGAAAAACCGCTCCATCAGAAATTCGTCTAGAATTCAGCAATCAGAAACCCGGGATAGTGTTACAAATTTTTCAGCCGCTCAGCGTTTGATGCTGCAGCCAGTGCGTCAATAAATTCTTCCAAATCTCCATCGAGCACCGAATCAAGGCGGTACAGGGAAAGTCCGATGCGGTGATCTGTTACTCTGCTTTGCGGAAAATTGTAGGTTCTGATTTTTTCGCTCCGGTCCCCCGAACCCACCTGGGACCTGCGGTCCTGGGCGGTTTCCGCCTCCTGCCGTTCGCGCTCCCGTTCCAGGAGGCGGGATTTCAGTATCTTCATGGCCTTCTCGCGGTTTTTAAGCTGCGAGCGCTCGTCCTGGCACGCCACGACTTCACCGCTCGGGATGTGAGTAATCCTGACAGCGGAGTAGGTGGTATTTACGCTCTGGCCGCCGGGGCCTGAAGAACAGTACGTATCGATGCGTAGGTCTTTCTGTTCGATCTGGACATCCACATCATCGGCTTCAGGAAGCACGGCAACCGTCACTGTTGAAGTGTGGATTCTGCCGCTTGCCTCGGTTGCCGGGACCCGCTGCACCCGGTGGACGCCGCTCTCATATTTGAGTTTACTGTAGACACCCTTGCCCTGGATCTGCGCGACCACTTCTTTTGCGCCGCCCACGCCGGTGGTGCTCATGTCGAGAAGGGTTACTTTCCAGCGCTTTTTTTCGGCATAGCGTGAATACATGCGGAAAAGCTCTGCCGCGAAAAGTCCGGCTTCATCACCGCCGGCGCCCGCCCTGATTTCCAGAAAGATGTTTCTATCGTCACGCGGGTCCTTGGGCACGAGCATAAGCCTGAGTTCCCGCTCCATCTGCTCAACCTTGGTGCGGAGTTCCTTGAGTTCGGCGTCGGCCATCTCCCGTAACTCGCTGTCCGCTTGCTTGTCGTTTGCCATTTCCTCGGCGTCATGGATCTGCTTGATGCTGTCCTGATACGCTCGGTAATGGTTCACCACCTCTTCAATATCCGACCGTTCCCTGGAGTATTTCAGGTATTGCTGATGATCGGCAGCGACTGAAGGGTCGGCCAGAAGCCTCGTCAGTTCGTCATATTTTTCCGCTACTGCGTCTAATTTTTTCAGCATAATGTATTATAGCCACTACCCCCGGAAAACCACCTGGAACGGGATCCGAACGCTGAAAGCATACTAAAAATCACTTTCGACCCGCACGTGCGGTGAATCCGGAAATATTGCTCCACCAACAAAAAACCCCGCTTTAGCGGGGTTCCATCGCAAGGGCCTCGTTGAGAGCCCTGATGGCCACCTCTATCTGATCGTCCGATGGTTCACGCGTGGTCAGGCGCTGGAGCCAGAGCCCCGGAAGCATTAGACCTTTGATCAGGATGTTTTCGCTTTTTTTTGCGCTGTACTTGATGAATTCATAGCCAAGCCCCGCGATAACCGGCAGCAGGGCAATCCGCGCAAGCCCTTTTGCCCAGAGAGGCCAATCGCCCGGAATGAGCGAAAACACAAGAATCGAGAGCACGATTACCGCGAGCAGAAAACTCGTGCCGCAACGAGGATGGATGCAGGAATACTGCCGGGCGTTCCGCACCGTCAGTTCCACACCTGCCTCATAGGCGCCGATGGCCTTATGCTCCGCCCCGTGATACTCAAATACCCTTCGGATGTCCTTCATGTAGGAGATGCCGGATACATATCCGAGAAACAGCACTACCCGAAAAGCTCCGTCGGTTAGGTTGAACAGGACGCCGCTTTTATTGACGGTTTCGTAGTGCATGCCGAGCAGATTGGTCAGAAGAAGAGGGAGGGCCAGAAATATGGCGAGAGAAAAAACGAGCGCTACGGCCAGGGTACCGGCCATGGCGAGCGGGGTTATTTCTTCCTTCTTTCCATCCTTGTCTTCGAAGGCCTCGTTTGCCGAAAAATTGAGCGCCCGGATGCCGAGCCACAGCGCTTCGAATAATGCCGCCGCACCCCGGATTACTTTTTTCTTCAGAAAGGGGAACCGTTCGCTGAGCGGTTTGAGCTGCTGATGCAGGACAACGATTTCGGCGTCGGGTTTTCCCCCTTTGCGT
>CAZYEF010000024.1:0-23923 GCA_964646375.1 uncultured Nitrospiraceae bacterium
TCTCAGACATTCAGGACAGCGGATTCAAGTCCCTGGCCGAAGGTCAGAACGTGACATTTGACGTTGTTGACAGCCCGAAGGGCCCGAAAGCAGCGAATGTTGTAAAGGAATAAAACACCAAGCCAGACTTTTACAGGCGGCCATCGTACAACGATGGCCGCCTGTTTCTTTTTCTATCCTTCCCACTCTCTACGCGGCTTTCGCTGCAGCAAGCAATTGATTCAGCCTTACCAGCGCCTTGTCATAATCGGGATGGTTTGTCTGCTCCGAAACGATTTCCCGATACCGGACGATATTGTCCTTGTCGATGATGAAAATCGATCTCGCAAGAAGGCGCAGTTCCTTGATCAGAACACCGTATGCCGTCCCGAATGATGCTTCCCGATGGTCGGAGAGGGCGTGTGCCCGCTCGATTTCCGCAGTGGTGCAGAACCGGGAAATTGCAAAGGGAAGATCCATGCTGATGTTCAGCACTTCCACATCAGACGGCAGCGACGCTGCCTCATGGTTGAATCTCCTCAATTGCAGATCGCACACGGGGGTGTCCAGTGAGGGGGTCACGCTGATTACCTTTATTTTCGCTTTGAAATCGCCGAGCCGCACTTCCGCAAGAGTGCCGTCAAGAACGGCAAAATCCGGTGCCTTGTCCCCGGGATTGATGTCGCTGCCGAGAAGAGTAAGCGGTTTACCCCTCATCGTTATTACGCCTGGTTTTTCCATATTGATTTTCTCCTGTTCATTTTTTTATTCCTTGATCACGGCTCCTCCGCCTGAGCGCGCGGATGGAACCGGACAGGTCTACCCTGTTTCGCTCCTATAAACAGGATATAATATATCCTGTATTTTGTCAAGCCGCGGGCGCGTCTTCCCGGGCGTTGCCTGCAAAAACCGCAAAAACAGGCAATTGGCAAGGCGTTGATTTTTTTGCCGTCCCCTGTTTTGGCAGTATTATTCGGAATATTTTGCTTTTCCTTCCGTACGACTTGTGGTATAGTCCTCCGTCAGAAATTGCGATTTTTTTACTATCGGGAGTCCGCATGATAAAAGATGTCCTTCCGCTGGACCACTTGCTGCGCAGACGTTCCATCCTGGCTCCACGCAAAACATTCATACGATTTGAAGGTAAAAAATTTTCCTATAAAGACATGGACCAGCAGGCGAACGTGTTCGCAGAATTCCTTCTCCGACGCGGCATGACACCGGGAGACAGAATCGCTCTTCTCGCCCATAACTGTCCGGACTATATCGCCGCATATTTCGGGATAATCCGCGGCGGCGGCATCGTGCTCCCTCTGAACAATCTGCTGACGCACGAGGAGATCAATTTCATTCTGGACGACGCGGACGTTCACACGTGTTTTTATGACACGGACTGCGCGGGAACGGTTCAGAAACTCGCGGAAACGAGTTCCCGTTCGTTTATTCCGCTCTCGGAAGTTGCGAATTCCCCCTTGTCGGGCGATCCGATTGAGACTCCCGTGCATTCTGTCGATGATATCTCGACCATCCTCTACACCTCGGGGACCACAGGCCGACCCAAGGGCGCGTGTCTGTCACATCGCAATATCCTTCAGAACGCGTTTGCATCGAATGAAGTTTTTCAAATCAAATCAAAAGACCGGTTTGTCGTATTCCTGCCGTTATTTCACTCATTCACCTATACCGTGTGTGTGATAGTTCCGCTGGTAACCGGGTCCATGATTTCATTGCTTCCCGGTGTCCGACCGTTCTCCCGGGTTGTAAAAAGTCTTATTGTTGACCGGATCACGCTTTTTGTGGCCATTCCCACGGTTTACAAAATTCTCGCAGAAAAAAATATGCCGTTCTTCGTAAAGCTGCTGCTGAATCTCAGGCTCTGCATCAGCGGAGCGGCTCCGCTTCCGGTGAAGGTGATCCACGAGTTTGAAAAGACCTTCAAAGTGATGCTTATTGAAGGGTATGGCCTGACGGAGGCATCTCCCGTGGTTGCCGTCAATCCCCCGGTGCCGGCAAAGAGAAAACCCGGCACCGTAGGTTTGCCGCTTCCGGGAATCGAGGTGAAGGTGGTTGATGATTGCGGCGTTCCCGTGCCCACAGGCGAGGCAGGCGAACTTATCGTGAAGGGCCCCAGCGTCATGCAGTGCTATCTGAACAAGCCTGCGGACACGGCAAAGACCATCAAGGACGGCTGGCTCTACACCGGAGACGTCGCCTGCATCGAAGAAACGGGCCATATCAGAATTATCGACCGGAAAAAAGACATGATCATCGTGGACGGCCTGAATGTCTATCCTTATGAGGTCGAGGAAGTGCTGCACCGCCACCCGGGCATCAAGGACTGCGCCATGATCGGCGTGCCGCATGAGCACGAGGAAGGCAAGGAGCTGGCGATCATGTATGTGGTGTTGCATGAAGACGCGAACGTGACGGCGAAAGCGCTTCGCGAGTACCTCTCAAAGCATGTCGCCCACTACAAGATCGCGCGAAGATTTATTTTTACCAATGACCTTCCGCGGAACGCAACCGGCAAGATCATGAAAAAAGAGCTGAGAGTCAGATACCGCGAACAGGACATGCGCACCCCGTCCTAGCGGAACTGCTCCATAAAAAATCCGGTCCAAAGACAATCCATATCCATATTCATCTCAACTCCAATCTTCTCGGCTGTCAGCAGCGCCAGGACAGTTTTAACATTATTTATCATCAATAATTTTCTTGACTCCGAAACAGGAGGGATCACTGTGCCTGTGCGGCCGGAGAGGTGCATGGTTTGGACCGTCCTCATTGTTACAGGAACCGTCAGTCTGAAAGGTTGAACGCAGAATGAATGATGTACAAATCGTTGCCTATACGGAAGATTTGGCGCATGAATTTGCGAGACTTAACCGCACATGGATTGAACAATATTTTACTCTCGAAGCTGCCGACCTGGAGTTGCTGAATAATCCACGCGAAAGCATCATTGCTCAAGGCGGACAGTTATTTTTCGCTCAAATAGGCGGCACTACGGTCGGGACATGTGCAGCGCAGAAACTGTCCGATGGCGACTGGGAATTGGCAAAATTAGGAGTTGACAGGGAATATCAGGGCAGAGGAATCGGACGGAGGCTGTGCGAGTCTGTGATGGAATTTTGCTGGTCTCACGGTGCAGAAAGAATCATTATCGAGACCAATACTATTTTGGCGCCTGCGGTTAATTTATATTGCAGCCTCGGATTCAGGCAGTTCACTCCAGAAGTCAAGTCGCCATTTGCAAGGACGAATCTTTTTCTTGAATTAGAAAACAAATTCTGATCGTTCGTGAATGCAATACGCGGAGCAGCTGCCGATAGGGCATTAACCCTCCCCAAACAAAAGCCCCGGTTGCCCGGGGCTTTTGTTTCCAGACGAGATATAAATTTATACCAAGCTACTTCTTCTGCCAGGGGGCCGGCGTGGCGTCCGGACAGCCGGTTTCTAACGGAAGTTTCTCGTCCTTCGACCAGGCGATCCAGGAACCGTCGTAGTTGTGCATTTTTGAAATGGGCCAGCCCATTGCGTGGAGGGTAATAATCCACTGTGAACAGCGGACGCCGGACTGGCAATAGAAGTATTGCTGCATCTTAGGATTCATGCCGAGCTTTTTCACAACCTTCTGGACCTCCTCGGCGGTCAGCCACTCGGCATCATTGTCCTTCTTTTTCAAAAGCACATAATCCGCCTGTACGCCCCAAGGAATTCGTCCGGCACGGAAGGCGCCCTGCTTGACCTCCTTGCCGCAGGATTCAGAGTCGCCCCGGACGTCCCATAACTGCGCATCCTTCCGGTCCTTCAACTCGATAACTTCCGGCGTATCGACACGGAGCGTGGGATACGTAATTTTTGCGACCCATGTTCCCGGACGCGGATCTTTCGTGGCAAGGAGATCAGTCCCATAGCCCGCCTTGCTCCAAGCCTTCAGTCCTCCATCGAGCACGCGAACGTCCGTCTTGCCGTAATAGTAGAAGGCCCACCAGATTCTGGTCGCGTCGTACTTATGGTCATACACGACGACTTTGGAGTCTGCATTGACGCCGATTTTCTGCATGAGTTTGGTGAACCCTTCCGGCTGAATGAGGTTGTCCGTTACGCCGCCCTGCGTCGCGGGGTCAGCTTCGTAATCCGGCCGCCACATCTGGAACGAACCGGGAATGTGGCCGAGATAGTAGTCTTTCGCATTGGCGACCGCGATGACGACCAGCTTCGGGTCTTTTGCCTGGACAAGGTTATTCAGCTCCTGCGCGGTGATAAATACTTCTCCTTTTACGTAGCCCTTGTAATTTTCTTTGGCGTACATCGTGGCGGCTGAAGCAAGACAGACCAGCAGGACAAGCAAACCAATCAGACTTTTGTTCCTTATGCTTTTTATCATGACCTCTCCTTTCATAATAAAGATATCAGGCGGGTTTAAAATTTTTAGCGCAGTTCTATAAAGTATAGCGAATTTTCCCTTGGCAAGGGTTTTCAGGATTTGCCGATTTTGCTGATCAGCGTTTTTGCCTTATATCGGTTCACCCAGCCGATGAGAGGGTTGCCAGGAAGTTTCGGATAACAGGAGTCAATCTTCCAGGGGCCGCCGAAAACAAGATCCAGAACATGCAGCGACTTTTTGCCGCCCCGCACCATGGATTCCCTGCAGGCGGCGCAATAGGTTACCATGACGTCCGATTTTACTTCCGCAGTTCTGCGGTCCATTACCCGCTGTGCCAGCGCGGGGTTTGCCGGCACGACCATGCCGCCAAATCCGCAGCAGCGTGTCGTTGCCCCGGTATGCGGCGGCTCCTCCACCGCATACCCGAGAGTGTCCATTATTGAACGGATGCCGTCCTGTATCTGTCGCACATCGCGCGTTGGGCAGGAATCATGGATCGCGATGGTAAAGTTTGCGTTTTTGCCGGTGCCGACGGCCTGTTCCGGCAGACCAATTTCGGGAAGAACCTCCCACAAAGATCGTACCTTCTGGTTCGGGCTGTAGGCCTGCATTGTCACATAGCAGGACTGGCAGGCCACGATGATTTCTTCGGCCCCCAGACGGTCGATTTCCGCCTGAAGTCCTGCGTAGCGTTTTTTAAACGCCTCAACCTGTCCCAGCGCTTTCGTCGGTTTGCCGCAGCATTTGAGAATTGCCCCGGTGTCAGGCATACGCTCACGCAGGTGCGCCAGTATGCTGCCGACCAGTCCCGGGTTATATGACGGCAGGCTGCATCCGGGGATGAACACCCGCCTGGTTTTTGTTCCCCGCCTGGCAGGGATGCTGGTGTTGAAGAATCGCGAAAACCCGAGCATCTGGTGGACGTCAATGGCTTTGTGCCCCTTGATTGGTGATTTGCCGTTGTTGTCACGGACCAGTTGAATGCGCAGGTCCATGAATCGGTCCATCATGCCGTACTCTTTCGGACAGACCAGGGTGCATTGTTTGCACATATTGCACGAAAACGGAATGAGAGGGTCTACATCTCGTTTCGCGAGAATGTCCCTGAAGAGCACTCCGGGGCAGCTGGTGAACTCTGCAAGCATTTCGCATTCTTTCACGCACATCCTGCATTCGCATTGAAAACAGCGGGATGCCTCCTGGACGGCACGGGGTTCCTCAAACCCCCTGTCAACCTCGACAAAAGAAAGGATCCGTTCAGAGGGAGGAAGCATTGTTGTGCGTACTCTCGGAAGATTCGGTTCATCAGGAGCTATTTTGGTTTCAAGTTTCGTTTCGCATCCGGTTTCAGCCTCTCTGCCTTCGTAAAGGTCCTTGCCGGCTAAATATCGGTCAATGGACTCGGCAGCCTTCCTGCCCTCAGCCATGGCCTCGACCGCAATGATGGATCTGCCGGTTGCATCCCCTGCGGCGAAGACGTTTTTGACGCCTGTCTGGAGGGTGATCGGATCAACGACAAAGCATCCCCGCGATTGCCTCGGAATAAGGTCTTCCGAAATAAACGCGCCGTCCACGGACTGTCCAACGGCAAAAATAACATTGTCCACGTTGCCGATTACATCCGTGCTTCCATCATCGAACCGGGGGCAGAACTTTCCTTCATCGTCAAAAACAGAGGTGCAGCGGCGTGTCCGAAACCCGGTAACAGTTCCGTGTTCGCCAAGAATCTCGGCTGGCCCGCAGCTGGTATGGATGACAACGCCTTCGTCCTCCGCATCCTTGATTTCCCAGTCATGGGACGGCATCTCGTCTCTGCATTCGAGGCACACGAGGTGGACGTTTTTGGCCCCGACACGCCGCGCGGTTCTCGCAGCATCAACGGCAACATTGCCTCCACCGATGACCACAACGGTATTGCCGATCGCATGGTGTTGCGAGAGGCTTACTGCTCTCAAAAAATCAACCGCGTTCAGCACGCCGTTCAGGTCTGCCCCGGGCACCGGCAGCATGACGGCCTTGTGGGCTCCCACGGCGACAAGGACGGCATCATGTTCTGCTTGAAGTTTTTTAAAGGAAATGTCTTTGCCGATCTCGACACCAAGAACAAATTTAATACCGATTTTTTGCAACAAAGAATATTCCCTGTCGATAATATGCCTCGGGAGCCGGTATTCAGGAATCCCGACCCGCAGCATTCCTCCAACGACGGCGAGTTTGTCGTACATGGTGACCTGGTAGCCTTTTCTGCGCAGGTCCAGGGCTGCCTGGGCGCCCGCCGGTCCGGCTCCGATAACGGCAATGCGGTGGGGTTTTTCAGGGGCCGTGCTCAGGTCCCAAAAGTTATCGTCATCATAATTGTCTGCCACAAACCGCTTTAACGCAGCAATGGAAAGGGGATTTTTCATTTCACCGCGTTTGCATTTTTCCTCGCAGGGGTGGGCGCAAATTCTTCCCAGAGTGCCGGGTAGGAAGAGTGTTTCGCGGACCCGTTTCAGCGCTTCGCGATGTTTTCCTTCGCTGATCAGGCCCACATATCCTTTGGCATCGGTGTGCATGGGACAGGCGGCAACACAATAAGCCGGAGCCTCGCCCATGCAGCCGTCGGCAATCTCTTTCATTTTTTCGAGGACCGCAGATGCGTTGTGGTTATTTCCCATAGCTCATGATTCCTTTGGCGCGAATTTTTATCAGTCGGTACAAAAATTACCGCGGCGCTTCAGCATTCAGCTTTCTTTTTGGGGTTGTTTCGATTTAAACTTCTGGTAGAGCGCGGGGACGAGCGCGAACAGGCCGAGCAGAGCAAAAGAGCCGAGCACACGGGGAGAAGCAACCTCACTCATGCTGGTAATTGTTGCAAGGCTTGCCCCCGCGTTGCAGAATACGAAACCGCCCGGGATAATACCGATCAGAGTTCCGAAAACGAAGGTCCGCAAGGGCAGCTTCGTCAAGCCGGCTCCCAGGTTGATGAGGAAAAAGGGAAAGAGTGGAACCAGTCGCAAAAAAAGAAGGTAGTTGAGCCCCCGCGCTTCAAGTTCCCTGTTCATTTTTTCGAGGCGCGGGCCGAATTTATTTTGAATGACATCACGGAACAGGTAGCGGGAAACCAGAAAGGCCAGGGTTGCCCCTGTTGTTGCCGCAATGTTAGTGTATATTGTTCCCATAACGGCACCGAAAACAGCGCCGGCTGCAAGGGAGAGAATGGCCGCTCCGGGAAGGGAAAGGGCCGTTTGCAGAATATACACCGCGATAAATATTACGACCATGGCGGTCTGATGGTGTTCGTAAAATTCAACCAGCGCCTGACGGTTTTCTTTGAGTGATGCCAGCGTCAGGTACTTGCTCAGATCGAAATAAAAAAATAGAGCGCCCAGGAGGAGTATGATTGCGACAATCCAGATTTTTTTTCTGCTCATGCCGTCTCCTTAATTTGTAGATGCTGCAGATAGCGATGCGTTGACAGCGAGGAATTTTGCTGATGCCGCCGGTTCTTTCTTGCTTTGCCGTGTGTGGTAAATTGTAGAACAATAATTATATTGTTTCTTAATTAAGCAATAATGCACTTTGCAGTAATAAAAGTCAAGGTGCAATTGCGTTGTTCAAGGAAGACCCGGCAGTGCCGCAATCGTGGATGCGTGGTATTAAGTATAGAACAAATATGGGCGGTCGGCAGGCATGGAGCGAAAAAGATCGGTGCCGCCCCGGGTCGCAGAGATGATCAATACAGGTCATAGGCAAGCAGCCTGCATTCGATATTGCTGTTGAAAAACTGCCAGCTCTGTTCTGGTTTCAAGCTTACTCTTCTGGCAAGCCGCGGATTGCCCGTGAATACATAGCCCTTGTATCCCGTGCATTTCCGTTTAAAATAATCGCCGATTCCCTTATAGGTTAGTTCAAGGACGCCGCCTTCGCCCATGCGCTTGCCATATTCCGGATTCATTACCACGACGCCTTTGCCGCCGGGGACCGGGGTTTCTTCGAAGGGGCATACGCTGAAATCAATGAGATGCTCGACGCCGGCAGTCGCGGCATTTTTGCGGGCAGCTTCAACTGCAGCAGGGTTGATATCGGTGGCTATGATCTTCCCGTCGAAGGTTTTTTTAATGTCTTTCTTTATGGCATCGCGCAATTGTTCCCAGAAGGTCATGTCAAATCTCTTGTTGTGCATGAAACCGAAATTGGTACGCAAGAGGCCGGGCGCCCTGTTCAGGGCAAGAAGAGCGGCCTCGACGGCAAGGGTCCCGCTGCCGCACATGGGGTTGATGAATGAACCCGTGCCGTTCCAGCCGGTCGCGAGTACAACAGCCGCCGCGAGCGTCTCCTGCATGGGCGCTTCGAGCGGAATCTTCCGGTAGCCGCGCCGGGAAAGAGGATTTCCGGACGTATCGAAATATACCGAGCATTGTTCGTCTTTCCAGTGCAGATGCACCACGGAACGCCCGCGCTCCGGACCGGAGTCGGGCCGCCTGCCGCATGCTATTTTGATGCGGTCGACAATCGCGTCCTTGCATTTCAAACTGGCAAACCGGGAGTCCCTGATCGTTGCGTTGTCCACGCTCGACGTGACGCACAGGTATCCGTCTTCGGGAATATGCTGCTCCCAGGGGAACGCGTTCAGGGCGCTGTACAGTTCATCCCCCGTTAATGCTCTGAACTGCGTTAGTAGCAAAAGCACGCGGTGTCCCGTGCGGATGAGAAGATTGAGGCGCATGCTGTCGTTCAGCGTGCCTTCCGTTTCGACTCCGGCGATATTTTCCGACAATACGGGAAAACCCAGAGCGAGAATTTCCTGCTTCAAAAAAACCGGTATGCCCTTGGCGCAGGTTATAAGGATTCTTGTTTTGCTCATGAAAGAAGAAGTGAATACAAGATGGCTTGCATTTCTGATCCCTGCTGATTATACACGGTCTTTAAAGGAAAAGCCCCGTAATTTTTTAAAAAACCGGCCTATCCGTTTTGCGGCGCGTTACTGCAGGCCGCGTTACGGTATTTCTTGACAAGTGAACAAATGTTCACTATACTGTATGTCATGACGATTGAGATCGGTGAGCCCATAGTTGTGGGGGCGATTTTTTCGCGCGGAGGGGTGAAGCCTGCCTGGTTCACCTGGAATGGACGAACCATCCGGGTTCGCGAAATAGCCTTTGCCTGGAAAACGAGAGCAGGAAGCGCTTCTCTTCTTCACTTTTCAGTCGCGGATGGACAGGGATTGTACGAGATCGTTTACAACACCGAACGATTTACCTGGAGAATAAACGGCGTGGATAATCAAGGAATGTGAATCGCGGTCAAACTCATGAGAACTGTTCTTCATATTGACATGAACGCTTTCTTTGCCTCCGTGGAGCAGCGGGCCAATCCCGCGCTTCGGGGAAAACCGATGGCCGTTATCGGGTCCAGACACCGCGGAGTAATTCTTTCGCCGTCATACGAGGCGCGGGCGTTCGGCGTGAAAACGGGAATGACCTACGGCGAGGCAACGCAGGCTTGCCCGCACATTATGCTGGTTCCGGCGGATTCGGCAAAGTATTCGCACGCCTGCGAAGGGTTGCTTAAAATATGGAAGGACTTTTCACCGCTGGTGGAACTATTTTCCATAGACGAGGCTTTTCTCGACGTGACCGGATGCGATGCGTTGTTCGGCGATCCTGTCCGGATCGCCCTTCAGATAAAAGAGCGGGTTTGGAACGAAGCGCGGCTCACCTGCTCCATCGGCATCGGGCCGAACAAGCTTTTGGCCAAGCTGGGAAGCGACATGCAGAAGCCGGACGGCCTGGTTCTCATCACTCCGGAGGATGTTGCCGATGTGCTCGAAAACCTCCCGGTGAAGGAACTCTGCGGTATCGGCCCGAATTTGAGGATTGCGCTTGCCGCGATGGGAATCCGGACCTGCGGTGAACTTGGCCGCGCGCCGCTGCGGCAGCTCACCGCCCGGTTCGGCATCGTGGGAGAACGGCTTCGCGACATGGGGCTCGGCATGGATGACGATCCGGTGATATCGCCGGATGCGCAGGACAGGGAAGAGAGCAAGTCCATGGGCCACAGCATGACGCTCGATGAAGACTGCTCGGATATCTCCATGATCGAACGCCATATGCTTCAGCTTTCGGAAAAAGTGGGGCGGCGGCTCCGGCGGGGCTGCTACAGGGGGAGCACGGTCAGTCTTACGCTCCGGTACGCGGACTTTCATACGTTCTCGAAGCAGAAGCGGCTGCACCATACCATCAATCATGGCCTCGATATTTATGCAGCGGCAGCCGCCCTCCTGCGAGAGATTCGCATTGAACAGGCAATAAGACTTGTGGGCGTGAGCGTTTCCGGGCTTGACCGGTACGCGGTGCAGGTGCCGCTTTTTGAAGAGGAACGAAGGCGCACGTTTCTCGCTGAAACAATGGATGAAATTAATGATCAGCACGGCGATTTTACGGTCACCTGGGGGACGCTTGCCAGCAGATACCGGCATGAACGGGTCATCTCTCCGGCATGGCGGCCTGCGGGAGACCGGCAATATTAGTAAATAAGAGGAGTAACCATGAGAAATAAAATCAGCGAACGTCAGATGGAGATTTACGAATTCATCCGGTCTTCCCTGGCAATGAAGGGAATCCCTCCCAGCATGCGGGAAATCGGCGAGAAGTTCGGCATTCGTTCAACAAACGGTGTGGAGGGGCACCTGGCGGCCCTTGAACGAAGCGGAATGATTGCACGGGAACGCGGAAAATCGCGCGGCATCGCGCTCCATTCCGGCGAACGGATGCCGGCAACGATCCCGATTCTCGGAAGGGTGGCCGCCGGAACGCCGGTGCTTGCCCCTGAAAACCGTGAAGGAGAAATCACGGTGGACCCGGCGCACTTTTCCCTGCGGAACGCGCATAATCTTTTCGCGCTGAAGGTGCGCGGCGAAAGCATGGTAAACGCGCATATCATGGATGGAGACACCCTGATTGTCCGGATGCAGACCACGGCCCAGAACGGCGACATCGTGGTCGCCCTTGCGGATGGTGAAGCAACGGTCAAGCGGTTTTTTCTGGAGGACGACAAGGTCCGGTTGCAGCCGGAGAACAACACCATGAAGCCGCTGTATTTTGACCGGGGCGATTTCCGTATCGTGGGAAAGGCCGTGGGAGTGGTGAGAAGGATATGAAAAGATTTTTGGAATATTTATTGTTTACAACATGGTACTGCACTTGATATACTCAAACATTACTGATGCAGCAAAAAAAGAATCATAGACAATTTGGCAGGTATTATGAATGTTTTTAGGAATGTTAGTGTGCTAAAATTTATTACCTTTTCATGATGATAAAATGTCAATAAATCGATCAGTGCAGATTACATTGCCAGGCATGGACAAACTTCAGAAGGCAGTTGAGCAGTTCTCGATGGCTAACGTTGATGAGAGAGGTGCCGTCTTCACTCGACGTAAAGTTGTTGAGCTTATCCTAGACTTGATTGAATATACGACCACTACTGCTCTACACAAAAAACACTTGCTAGAACCATCGTTCGGTGAGGGCGCGTTCCTTCTGGTGGCGGTAGAACGTCTGCTGGATTCTTATCAGGCACATGCGCTCAAACATTCCGATGTAGTCGCTGACCTGAGAGACTCCATCCGGGCGATTGAACTACATCACAAGAGTTATGTGGAAACGCGCTTAAAGTTAAGGAGCCTGCTGAGAGAGAAGAAAATATCCAACGCTGACATCGAGAAATTACTCGACACATGGCTGGTTCAGAGTGATTACCTTCTAACGGAACTGCCATTTCAATTTTCGCATATCGTTGGCAATCCCCCTTATGTGCGTCAGGAAATGATTCCAAACGTTCTGCTTGCTGAATATAGGCATCGATATGACACGCTTTATGATCGCGCTGACTTGTATGTTCCATTCATTGAAAAATCGTTGATGCTGCTGGAACCAAAAGGCGCTGTCGGGTTCATCTGCTCCGACCGTTGGATGAAAAACAAATACGGCGGACCGCTGCGGAAGATGGTTTCGAAGGGCTATCATCTAAAATACTACGTTGATATGGTGGATACGGACGCCTTTCACTCAGAGGTGAGTGCTTATCCAGCAATTACGGTTATCACCTGTGAACCTGCTGAAATAACTCGTATTGCGCACCGGCCTCAAATTGAAAAAGAAACCCTTGTTAAGCTTGCCCATCATATGCGAACGCGGCCACTGAAGCCGAATAGCGAAGTGCATGAAGTATCGGGAATCATGCACGGCAGCGAACCGTGGATTCTTGAGTCGTTTGACGAGCTTGCTATTTTAAGACGCATTGAGACTTCTTTCCCCACGCTCGAAGAAGCAGGTTGCAAGGTCGGAATCGGAGTTGCGACAGGCGCTGATAGGGTTTATGTTGGCAATTATGCTGAGTTTGATGTGGAAGAAGATCGCAAACTGCCGCTTGTTATGACAAAGGATATTCGGGCTGGAGAAGTGGAATGGCAGGGGATGGGGGTCATCAATCCATTTGACGATGACGGTGAGCTGGTAAAC
The DNA here is from genome assembly GCA_964646375.1 of uncultured Nitrospiraceae bacterium. Classification (GTDB taxonomy): domain Bacteria; phylum Nitrospirota; class UBA9217; order UBA9217; family UBA9217; genus JBAZLV01. The sequence goes on from CAZYEF010000024.1 coordinate 12,874, forward strand.
CTGAAAAAATATCCGAAGCTTGCAGAATATCTCAGAACGCACAAAAATACCATCTGCAAGCGCAATGTGGCAAAGCGGAATAGTGAACGCTGGTATAGGACGATTGATCGAATATGCCCGAAGCTTACCTACACGCCGAAACTTTTAATACCAGACATTAAAGGTGAAGCGAACATTGTATATGAAGAAGGTAAGTATTATCCTCACCACAATCTTTATTACATCACGTCTGATACTTGGGATTTAAAAGCCCTTCAGGCAGTGCTCTTATCCGACATCACCCATCTCGTCATTACAACGTATTCCACAAAAATGCGGGGCGGGTATCTGCGGTTTCAAGCCCAATATCTAAGGCGGATACGTATTCCGCTGTGGAAGGATGTTCCGAAAAAAATAAGTGAGCAGCTTCGAGTTGCTGCGGAAAAGCGGGATATCTCGGCATGTAATGCCCTTGTTTTTAATCTTTATAGGCTGACGCCTGAGGAACGATGCATCCTCGGTGAGGATGATAAAGGAGTGAATAATGCCGCTTGATCTTGCTGATTACGATGCAAAGGCTCGTTCAGCAGTCAGGAAGTTCTGGTCAAGCAGGAAGAAAGCCGCCAAAAAGCAGAAAGCATCCGGAAGAACAGATCAAGGTGAACGAAGTGCAGTAACTGCTGGCAGCAACATGAATGGTTTTATCGACTTGGTTGTAGATATCGTTCATGCAAACGGTTTGACAAATGCCGATATCATGTTAAAACGCAGACTACTGACGCTACCCGGATTTTTCCGACCGACCAAGTTACGGGATTTGCTGATAATGAATCGTGGAAAGCTTATCGCAGCGGTGGAGTTCAAGTTTCAGGTTGGCCCATCGTTTGGCAACAATGCCAACAATCGTTGCGAAGAGGCTCTTGGGACGGCAGTTGATTTATGGACAGCGTTTCGTGAAGGTGCGTTTGGTGACAGTAAAAGGCCGTTTGTGGGATATTTAATCCTTCTCGAAGACGCATCTGCCTCCCGTAAACCAGTTAAGGATGTTTCGCCTAACTTCCCGTTGTTTCCCGAGTTCCGCGATGCTTCATACGCCGAACGTTATAACATACTGTGTAAGAAACTGATGGCAGAACGACTCTACACGGCAGCTACGGTCATTCTTTCGCCACGTACTGCTTCCAAATCCGGCAATTACTCGGAACAGAGTGAGACAACGAGTCTCAAAATATTCGTAACTACACTTGCGGGACACATTGCCGCTGAAGCCGTAATGTCTTAATGTATTTCCGATTGCTGTATAATCCTGATCAGCCTCAATGATGTGTATATCTGTGCAATTTCAAGGTGTTTTCCCTGCCTACAGAACTTTTCGTTTGATTTTATCCCCCCATGATGTTATTATTTTCGTTATTGTTTAAAATGATCGGAAAAACACGAGGTTATCCATATTGAGATGAAGAAACAACCGGAAAAACCAAAGATAAAATGGTTGGAGAAAACTGTCGAGGCTCTTACGAACGCAGTCCTTTTTGTCGGAGAGCTGCTCAAGGTTTTCTGGTTTAACATTGCCGTGCCCTGGATCAAGGGACTTACCCCGAAAAAAGCTTTGAAGCTTTTGGTACTTGCTTTTTTAGGCGGGGTGCTTGTTCTTGTTCTGATGTTTTTTGTTCTTTCCTTCGGTCTCCCAACGGTCGAAGCGCTTAAAGACTACAAGCCAAGCACGGGAACGGTTATTTACGCGGAAGACGGCAGGGTGCTCGGCCAGATCAGGATTGAAAAAGGCAACTACGTACCGCTCACGCGGGTGCCGAAATTTCTGATCAACGCTCTTCTTGCCACCGAGGACCCGCGTTTTTTCGAGCACAAGGGCATTGATTACCGGGGCATTCTGCGGGCCGCGTTCAGAAATATTATTGCGGTGAAGGTGACGCAGGGCGGGAGCACTATCACGCAGCAGCTTACCAAGGTCGTGTTTTTGTCGCCCGAACGGAAGATCAAGCGCAAAATCAAGGAAATCATTCTGGCGCGCAGGCTGGAGAAGGAACTGACCAAGGAGGAAATCCTTGAGCTGTACCTGAACAAGATATACTTCGGACACGGCGCATACGGCGTGCAGATGGCGGCCAAGACGTATTTCGGCAAGAACATCTGGGAAATAAACCACGGTGAAGCCGCGCTGCTTGCAGGTCTTCCCAAATCTCCGATGTCCTATTCTCCATACAGCGACATTGACCTGACCAAACTTCGGCAGGCGCATGTGCTCAAACGAATGGTCACGGAAGGCTACATTACCGATGATCAGAGTGTGAAGATCTACAATCAGCCGATCAATCTTGAAAATCTGCGGCCCCAAGAAGAGGTCGCTCCGCATGTTGTGGATTCCATCCGGCGGTACGTTGAAAAAAAATACGGCCCGGAAAAATTGTACCATGGCGGTCTGAAAGTATACACCACCATCAATATCGACCTGCAGCGGACCGCGGTGAACGCACTCCGGGACGGGTTGCGCGCGCTCGACAAGCGGCAGGGTTTCCGGGGCAGAGTGGGATTCAAGAAACTCAAATCGCAGCAGAGCCAGTGGGGGACACTCAATGTCATGGTGAAACCCGGAGAAGGGTTCATCGCCCAGGTGCTGTCCGTGTCGGACACTTCCATCACGGTCAAGGGCCGCGGGATGATCGGGAACATTTCGAAAGAAGACACGATGTGGGCGCTGCAGAAACGGAAAAAGAAAAAAGAAGACTCCACGGAGTACAAAACACTGCCTGAACTTCTCCAGCCCGGTGATATCGTCCGGGTCCGCCTCAAGGATTTCGACAAGAGAAAACAGCTTGCTTCCTTTACGCTGGACCAGCGTCCGCTTGTGGAGGGCGCAGTTGTGTCGCTGGAACCGGCCACTGGCTACGTGCGCGCCATGGTCGGTGGATATGATTTCATGGAGGGAGGCTTCAATCACGCCACCGATGCAAAACGCCAGCCGGGGTCGTCGTTCAAGCCGTTTATTTACGGGGCAGCTCTTGAAAACGGGTTCACCCCGGCCTCCATCCTGATGGACCTGCCGGTAATCTATGAGAAAAGCGAGTTTAACAAAAAACAATGGAAACCGTCGAATTATGACGAGCGCTTCCTTGGCCCCATGCGTCTCAGGACAGCTCTTGCGCTTTCACGAAACGCGGTGACCGTGAGCCTTCTCGAAAAAGTGGGGTTGAACAATGCAATCAACTTCGCGCGCAAGGCGGGAATCAACAGTTCCATCAGCTACGATTACACCACCGCCCTGGGGTCATCCGTTGTGACGCCCATCGAACTTACGGCGGCGTATGCAACATTTGCGGCCCAGGGTGTCCATGCGGAACCACTAGTGATCACGAGCATAGTCGACGGCAATGGCGCGGTGCTCGAAAGTTTTGCGCCACAGCCTGTGGAAGCCATCAACAGGACCACGGCGTTTCTGGTATCGAGCCTTCTGAAGAGCGTGGTTGAAGAAGGCACGGGAAGAGGAGCCAGGGGTCTGCACAAGCCTGTCGCCGGAAAAACAGGCACGACCAATAACTTTGTGGATGCCTGGTTTGTGGGATATACACCGAGCATCGTGACGGGAGTGTGGGTCGGCTACGACAACCCCAAGGCGTCGCTCGGCGACCGGGAAACCGGCGCGCGCGCGGCGCTGCCGATCTGGATCTCGGTCATGGCAAGGGCGCTTGCGGACAAGCCCGCCCAGGATTTTCAGGCAACGGATGATGTTGTGTACCGGAAGATCGATTCGGAATCGGGCCTACTGGCGCGGGACGGAGCGACGGACGCCATCACTGAGGTGTTTCGCCGGGGCACAGAACCGACACAGTATGCCGATGGGGTGAGGAAAAAAACCGGTTTTTATGATGTAGACCTGGGCGATGGCGGAGCGGCTCCGAAGAAAAAATTCGACCTGGAAGAAATCGAAGACTAGAACGATGAGACACAACTGCAATTGATGATTGCAGAAAGGTGGAAGCAACAGGAATGGATTATAAATCGACATTAAATCTGCCAAAGACCGATTTTCCCATGAAGGCGAACCTGAAGGACATGGAGCCGCGGACGATTGCCCGCTGGCAGGATCGGAAAATCTATCACAAAATCCAGGAGCGGAACAAAGGCAACAAGACGTATATTCTGCATGACGGCCCGCCGTACGCGAACGGGCATATCCATATCGGCCATGCCCTGAACAAGACGCTGAAGGATATTATCGTAAAATACAAGTCCATGCAGGGTTTTCTGTCGCCGTATGTCCCGGGATGGGACTGCCACGGTCTGCCCATAGAACACCAGGTGCTCAAAAATCTGGGGCCCAAAAAAGACACGATGAGCCAGGCTGAAATCCGTAAACAGTGCCGTGCATACGCGGACAAGTTTATTTCCATCCAGCGGGAGGAATTCAAACGCCTCGGCGTGCTGGGGCACTGGGAACAGCCGTATCTGACCATGAACTACCCCTATGAAGCCGCCATTGTCCGTGAACTGGGAAAGTTCGTGGGAGCCGGCGGCGTTTACAAGGGCAAAAAGCCGGTCTACTGGTGCGGCCACGATGAGACCGCGCTTGCCGAAGCGGAAGTTGAATACGCCGATCATGAGTCGCCGTCGGTTTTTGTGCGCTTCGATTTTCCGGAAGCGGCAACCGCGCTTCCGAACCTGCAGGGGAAGAAAACATCCATCGTGATCTGGACCACGACGCCGTGGACGCTGCTGGCAAACCTGGCAATTGCGCTTCATCCTGAATTTGAATACGTCGCCGTCGAAACAAAAGGCCAGGTCCTGATTCTGGCGGAGGGGCTCGTAAAACAGGCGCTCGAAAAATTCGGCATCACCGAATACAGCGTGCTGGAGAAATTCAAAGGCAGGAAGCTTGAAGGTCTCAGGGCACGGCATCCGTTTCTGGACCGGGATTCTCTGGTGATTCTCGGAGACCATGTGACGCTCGACGCGGGCACCGGCGCGGTGCATACGGCTCCCGGACACGGCCAGGAGGACTACGAAGTCGGCCTCAAATACGGGCTTGACATCTATGCGCCGGTGGACCAGAAGGGACGCTTCACAAAAGATGCGGGGCAATTTGCCGGACAGCAGGTTCAGAAGGCGAACGCCGGGATCATCGAACTGCTCAAGAGCCGGGGAGCGCTCATGGCAGAGGAAAAAATATCCCATTCCTACCCGCATTGCTGGCGCTGTAAAAACCCGGTTATTTTCCGCGCGACGGAACAATGGTTCATCTCCATGCAAACAAATGATCTCCTCAGGAAGGCGGTGGAGAACGTTCACGCCGTAACCTGGGTTCCGGCATGGGGCAAGGACCGCTTTCTGGGGATGGTGGAAAACCGACCTGACTGGTGCATCTCGCGGCAGCGCGCCTGGGGAGTATCCATCGCGGCATTCACCTGCAAGGACTGCGGAGAGCTGCTGCTGGAGAAATCCATTATCGACCACATAGCGGATCTCGTGGAAAAGGAAGGCGCTGACGTCTGGTTTACCAGACCGGCCGCCGAGCTGCTTCCCGCGGGAACAACGTGCAGGAAATGCGGGAAAAGTGAATTTGAAAAAGAGATGGACATCCTTGATGTATGGTTCGATTCCGGCGTAAGCCATGCCGCCGTTCTGAAACAGAGGCCGGAGCTTCTCTGGCCCGCCGACCTGTATCTCGAGGGAAGCGACCAGCACCGGGGCTGGTTCCAGTCGTCGATGCTTGCCGCTGTGGGAACAACGGGCAAGGCGCCGTACCGATCGGTGCTTACGCACGGGTTCACCGTTGACGGCTCCGGGAAAAAAATGAGCAAGTCCTCGGGCAATGTGGTCGCCCCGCAGGAAGTGATTGACAAATACGGCGCGGAAGTGCTCAGACTCTGGGTGTCCGCCGCGGACTACCGCGATGATATCAGAATATCGCAGGAGATCCTTGCGCATCTCGCCGAGGCATATCGCAGGATCAGAAATACCTGCAGATATCTTCTCGGGAACCTGTCTGACTTTGATCCGGGCAAGGACGCGGTTGCCGGCAATGAGCTGCTCGAAATAGATTGCTGGGCGATGCATCGTCTTCAAAAGCTGGTCCAGCGCGTTGAAAAAGCCTACGATGAATTCGAATTTCATGTAGTGTTCCATTCGCTGCATAATTTCTGCGCGGTGGACATGAGCGCATTTTACCTCGATATTCTGAAGGACCGTCTCTATACCGCCAGGGCCTCGTCCCGGGAGCGGCGCTCCGGCCAGACAACCATGTATAACATTCTTTCCACCATGGTGCGGCTCATGGCACCGGTGCTGTCCTTTACCGCTGACGAAGTATGGGGCTACATGAAAAAAGACGCGCAGACGGAAAGCGTATTTTTGGCGCCCTTCCCCCAGGCGGAAAAAAAGTTTATTGATGATGCGCTTGAGGCACGCTGGGAAAAGATTCTTGCAGTGCGCGGCGAAACGGCAAAGGTGCTTGAAGGGCTGCGGAGAGACAAGACAATCGGACATTCGCTCGACGCGCAGGTGACGTTGTACGCCGGAGCGGAATTGCGCGCCTTTCTGGACAGGTACAGACATGATCTCGCATTCATCTTCATCGTTTCGGCAGTGGAGATCGCGGCCGAGTCAGAAGCACCTTCAGATACCTACGTGAGCGATGTGGTTCCCGGGCTCAGGATATCCGCAGGGCCCGCGAAAGGCGCTAAATGCGGACGATGCTGGATGTACAGCGAGACCGTCGGGACCGTAAAAGACCATGCTGAAGTCTGCGGCAGATGCGCGGGAAATCTGGCCTGAACGCGGAGTGTAAAAACGGAGCATTATGAAGAATAAATATTTATGGACAGGTGCGATCGTTGCCATCATACTGCTCCTTGATCAATACACGAAGTACATTGTCGAAAAATACCTCCGTCTTTACGAAGTGGTCACGGTCATTCCGGGATGCTTCAACCTCACCCATGTACGGAACCCGGGGGCGGCGTTCAGCATTCTTGCCACGGCCCCCGCGACTTTCCGGGTGTTTTTTTTTACGACGGCCACCATAATCGCCGTTGTGGTAATTATCGTACTCATCAAAAAAACACAGGAACGGCTGCACATCTTCGCCTTTTCCCTCATTATGGGAGGCGCGTTGGGCAACCTGGTTGACCGCATTCGTTATGGTGAGGTCGTGGACTTCATTCAGTGGTACTATCAGTCGTACTACTGGCCTTCGTTTAACGTCGCTGATTCGGCCATTACGATTGCCGTGCTGCTTTTGGCCATCGACATGCTGTTCAGAAAAGACACTCCGACAAAAGCCTGAAGAAAGATATTGTTCTGAAACAGGCCTGCCGCAGTTCGGCACGGCCTGCTCCGGAGACGCAACCCATGCATCCCATCCTTTTTCAAATTCCCGGAATCCAGCTCGGCAGCTGGATGATCGGCCCCTTCCCGATCCGGCTGTACGGCCTGATGATCGGCATCGGGTTCCTGCTCGGCATTTACCTCGCTTCGCGCCAGGCGAAAAAAGAAGGCATCAAGCCCGACCGCATCATGGACCTCGGGGTCTATCTTCTGCTGGCGGCCATCATCGGATCCCGCCTGTTTCACGTACTGACCACGCTGCCGGACTACGCGGACAACCCGTGGGAAGTTTTTGCAATCTGGAAAGGCGGACTGGTGTTCTACGGAGGAGTGCTCGCGGCCATACCGGTCGGCATCTGGTATGTGCGCAAACACGGGCTTCCCGTCTGGAAAACAGCGGATATCATAGCGCCCTATGCCGCGCTTGGCCATGCGTTTGGCCGGCTTGGCTGTTTCTTCGCCGGCTGCTGCTTCGGCGCGCCGTGCGACGGCCCTTTTTGCATAACATTCACCGACCCCCATTCTCTTGCGCCGCTTGGCGTGGCGCTCTACCCTACGCAGCTTATGGAGGCAGGCGGTGAGTTTTTTATTTTTGCTGCGCTGCTTGTCCTCCGCTGGTACAAAAAATTCGACGGTCAGCTGTTTTGGCTGTATATACTTTTTTACGCAGTGCTCAGGTTCATTCTTGAATTCTACCGCGGAGATGACATTCGCGGTGTGTATTTCGGCGGAATTGTGTCCACATCTCAAATCATCGCGATATGCCTGTTCGGATGCGCTGCATTTCTGCTGTGGAGACTGAGCAGAAAAAAAGCAGCGTCCTGAGCAGCGGCCACGGCCATTGTCATGCCCCAAATGACCCTCACTGTCACCGACAAGCATGTCGGCAAACGGCTCGATATTTTTATCGCACACTACGAGCCGCATATCTCCCGCAGCCGCATCCAGAGCATGATTAAGGACGGCCGTGCGCGCGTAAACGGAATTATCGAAAAGCCAGGTTATAAAGTAAAGCTCGACGAGTCCGTCACGCTTGATCTGCCTGAACGGACCGTTCATGAGGTGCTCCCCGAACCGATCCCTTTGGATGTCATTTACGAAGATCCCCACATGCTCGTACTAAACAAACCGCCGGGGATCGTCGTGCATCCCGCTCCGGGAAACTATACCGGAACACTTGTGAACGCGCTGTTATACCACTATGGGAGTTTGCCGTCCCTCGAAAGCGGAAAGCAAGGCATCGAGCGCGAACGCGCAGGGATTGTGCACCGTCTCGACAAGGACACATCCGGCGTCATGGTGGTGGCAAGGACGGAGGAAGCGCTGCGCTCCCTGTCGATGCAGTTTAAAAACCGCATCGTGCAAAAACGGTATTGCGCGATTGTTGCCGGTGTTATTAAAAAAGGTTCCGGGACCATCGAGGCGGGAATCGGCAGGCACGTAAAAGAGCGCAAAAAGATCAGCGTTCATACCCACAAGGCACGCGAGGCGGTCTCTCTTTTTAAAGTGAAGGAACGTTTCCAAAACGCCACGCTGGTCGAGGTGGAGATCAAGACCGGGCGCACGCACCAGATTCGTGTGCATATGGCCCATATTGGTTTTCCCATACTCGGCGACAGGGTTTATGGCGGAGCAAAAGCGGCAAAATTCGACGGAGAAACCATTGCCCGTCAGATGCTGCATGCCGAGTCTCTTTCCCTTCAACATCCGGACACCGGACATCCCATGACATTCAGCGTGCCTCTGCCCCGGGACATGAAGGAGATTACGCAAAAGCTGAGAGTGCAGTAGTTCCTTTTTCCGTAACATTTCCCACCTTGCTCGTGAGCCTATGCAGTTGTATAATTAATACACTGATAGCATTGACGGCGCTGACCGGAACCTGAGAGGAACAACAGACAATGATCGCCTACCCGAACATAGACCCCGACATCATACGCATCGGTCCCGTTGCCATCCGCTGGTACGGGATGATGTACGCGCTTGGTTTTGCGGCCTCATATTTTCTCGTCAAATATCAGATTAAAAACCAGAACCTGAAAGGAAAAACAAAACAACAGGCTGAAGCAATGCCTTCCCAGCTTTTTCTGGATTCTCTTTATACCTTCCTTATTCTCGGTCTGGTGCTGGGTGCACGGCTGGGGTATGTGCTGTTTTATGACCTGCAGACCTATGTGCGGAATCCGCTCGAAATTTTCGCAGTCTGGCACGGCGGAATGTCGTTTCACGGCGGGATGGTCGGGTGCCTTGTCGCGGGATATCTTTGCTGCCTGAAATACCGGGTGGATTTCTGGAAGACCGCAGACCTTGTGATTGTCACGGCGCCGATCGGACTTGGACTCGGCAGGATCGGAAACTTTATCAACGGTGAGTTGTTCGGCAGGGTGACCGATGTGTCCTGGGGCATGGTTTTTCCTGACGGCGGTCCGCTTCCCCGGCATCCGTCGCAGCTGTACGAATTTCTGCTTGAAGGAGTGCTTCTCTTTCTCATTCTCTGGACCGTCAAGAACAAAAAACTCACGCCGGGCGTCTTGAGCGGGTTGTTTCTTGTTTTTTACGGTGTCTTCCGCTTCAGTGTCGAATTCTTCAGAGAGCCGGACCCCCAACTCGGTTTTATTGCCGGTCCGTTTACCATGGGCCAGATCCTGAGTGTATTGACAGCCCTCGCGGGTGTCCTTTTCATTGTAATCAGACGAAAAACATACCGCGCCTGAGCTTTCATTCTCGCGATGCATTTTCTTACGCAAATCCTCCTTTCAAGAGAATGATCATTTCATCCGTTCAAGCAGAACAGACGTTCCTGCTTTGCTGTGCGCATAAGGCAGGTATGTTATACTGTAACCAGTTGTAAAATGTTCCAGGAAAGGCGGGGACATGCAAAAAAAAGAAAAAGTAATTCACGGGGTCAGTCTGCTGACAGACCATGATATCTATCTATTTAAGGAAGGAAACCATTTCCGGCTTTATGAAAAACTCGGTTCCCATATTCTGACCGTGGACGGAAAAGAAGGCGTGCTTTTTGCCGTCTGGGCGCCGAATGCCGCATCGGTCTCGGTCATCGGTGATTTCAATCTCTGGGACAAAAAAACGCACAAGCTTCAGGTTCGCCATGATGGATCCGGAATTTGGGAAGGATTCATTCCCGGTGTGGGCCAGGGTGCACTGTACAAGTATCATATCGTCTCCCGGCACCGCCACCATGCGGGCGACAAAGGCGACCCGTTTGCTTTTTTCTGGGAAACTCCGCCCCAAACATCATCAATCGTATGGGACCTGTCATACCGCTGGGGTGATGGAGAATGGATGAAGGGCCGCCACGCGAAAAATTCTCTTCGTTCCCCTTTCTCCGTGTATGAAATTCATCTCGGCTCGTGGCGCCGGGTTCCTGAAGAAGGCAACCGATCCCTTACGTACCGGGAGTTGGCGGATTATCTGCCTGAATACCTCAAGGATATGGGCTTCACGCATGTGGAGTTCATGCCGGTGATGGAGCATCCTTTTTATGGATCCTGGGGATACCAGGTCACCGGCTACTTCGCGCCGTCGTGCAGATACGGCACGCCGCAGGACTTCATGCAGCTTCTTGACCGGCTGCATCAGGAAGGAATCGGCGTGGTCTTCGACTGGGTGCCGTCGCACTTTCCGAACGACGCACACGGACTCATATACTTCGATGGGACCCATCTGTACGAACACGAGGACCCTAAGAAGGGCTTTCATCCGGAGTGGA
>CAZYEF010000025.1:0-23878 GCA_964646375.1 uncultured Nitrospiraceae bacterium
GGGACGCGCTGAACACGCACACGCTCTTCTCAGCACCCAACATCTACGGAATTCCTATGCTCAGGCCGACTGCAGCGCCGGATATCCTCGGCCTGGTCCCGTTCACCAGCACTGATTTGCCGGACGGACAGGCGTGCCACTTCTTCCTTGACGACTATCGGTTTGAGCGGGTCTGGAACAGGCCGTCCGTCTATGTTCCGATGCTCTCGCGGTTTCCGGTCGTGCTCACGCCGGACTTCTCTCTTTACATCGACTGGCCGTTCTCGGTCAATCTGTGGAACGTTTACCGGAGCAGGTGGCTTGGCCGGTATTGGCAGGAGCACGGCATTACTGTCGTTCCTACAGTAGGGTGGGCCGGGGCAAGTTCTTACACCTACTGTTTTCAAGGCATTCCACCCGGGTCTACTGTTGCGCTGTCTCCGCCGGATGTCCGCTCAGAAGACGTGCTGTATAGATTTTTTGCCGGGTACCGCGAGATGCTGCGTCAGGTGCGGCCTGTTGCGGTTTGGAGCTATGGAGTTCTTCCGTATCAGGCCCACTCGTTGAACGTCCTCGGACAGAAACCAACTATCATTGAGTTTCCAAAGAGGTGGCATTGATGTTCGCGCGGCTCTATCCGAAAGTCGTGTCCACAGTCACGCGCGCGGGAAAACGCGTGTACGTTTATTTCCGCAAGCATCAGAACGGCAAGGACACATGGCATTACGTGCGCGACGGTGAATGCCTTGTCGTGGAAGGCGGACCGTCAACGGGAAAAACATCATTCATCATCCGGCTGTCTGAGCAGCTCAGAAGGGCAGGGGAGAACGTCATCTGCATCGACGCGCTGGAGCCTATGAGCACCTGGGTGAAGGCGTGGAAGCTTTTCGGCAAAGACATCGACAAGCGCATAGATATCTATATGCGCACGCTGCCTGAGACCTACTACCTGATCGTTGACAACGCTGAGAAGCTTGCAGACTCGCGGAAGATGACAGTCCTGGTCGAGCTGATGCAGAAGGCGAGGGGTACGGTAATCGGATGCACTCAGTTCTCGTGGCTGAATCCGAAGATAAAGGTGAGACTCAAGAACGCAAGAATGCAGAACCTCGGCGCGGGCGCGGACACCTATGACGCCACATTGTTTCTGGTCGTTATTCTGATCGCGGTTGTCGCGGTCCTCGGGTTCAGCCAGCTTCTCTTTATCGCCGCTGCAATACGCTACATGTTTCAGGGAATCAGAATGGGAGGAAGAAAAATATGACATGGGTCAGTCATATAGTCGTTGGCGCATCCACGGCCAAGCTCTTTGGGTTCAACTATTACCTCGCCGCGTTAGGGGCGGTGCTGCCGGACCTTGTTGAGAGGCTCTTGCCGGGCAAGATTGCGCACCGCGGACTTACGCACTCGGTCGCGCTCTGGTCTATCACGCTTTTCCTTTGCTGGAACCATCCGCAGATGAGGGCACTGGTGCTTGGCGTCTGCATCGGGCACCTGTTGATGGACGCTCTCACGGTCACGGGCGTTCCGGTGTTCGACGAAAACTCGAAGAGCCTCACCCTGTTCGGTGGCAAGATCAGGACAGGAAAGCCGGGGGAGTACATCATCGCGGGCGCAATTGCGTTCATCGCTTTCGTGCTGATCGGGTATTCTCCGTTCGCCCAGGATGGAGAGAAAACCCCGACCTGGCCGGAGTTGAAGGAGCAGGGGATTATCGACAAGCGGGAATACAAGGAAAAGCGGTTCACGTTCCATTGAATCAATAGATGAGGCCAAAATAATACCACTACTCTATACAGGCAAAATGTTGTAATATGATGCACCAAATTGCATCTTTTTGTCGTGGCGTATAGAGGGCAGCTGATTAAGGAGAATGGTCATGCGCAAAGCAGCTATTTTCATAGTCGTATTGCTTCTCGCAGCAGCCGCGTCTTTGGCAGATCACGGCAAGGTAATCAAGTCTGCGCCAGGCGACGACATCCAGATGCAGGTCTACTTCAGTCCGCGCGGCGGATGCACCGAAGCAATCGTCGACGCCATCCACTCGGCAAAAACCGAGGTGCTCGTCCAGGCGTATTCCTTCACGTCCGCACCCATTGCCAAGGCTCTTATAGACGCACACAAGCGCGGCGTGCAGGTTCAGATCATTCTCGACCGGTCGCAGCGAACGAAGAATTACGGCTCTGCGGACTTCACCGCACATGCGGGCATTCCTACCTACATTGACGCAGTCCACGCCATAGCGCACAACAAGGTCATGGTCATTGACAAAGCCGTGGTTATAACCGGCAGCTTCAACTTCACGAAGGCCGCGGAAACGAACAACGCCGAGAACCTTTTGGTGATCAGGTCAACGGAGCTTGTAAAGGCATACATTGATAACTGGGAGAGGCATAAAGAACATTCAGAAAGATATTATGAGAGCCAGTAGTAAGGCCCTTTTCATGGTTGCTTTGTAATGGCTCATCATCCCTGAATTTTCTCTGCCCGAATTTCCGCTTGCATTGCACAAAAGAATTGTGTAATATTCGTAGCTCATGCGATTGAATGTCCTTCTCATAATGTTCCTTCTCGTAATCGCCATTGTCGCCCCCGTTGTGGACGCGCTTGCCTGCGACAAATGCAAGGATATCGTGCCACGTCGGGATATGCAGCAGTGTTTGACGACAAGCGAAGATCAGTTAGGCGTTAACGTGTTGCCAGCTGATGCCGATCGTTCTGCGCCACAGGCAACCGACACCACACAGAATCTCTGCCCTGTTTGCGCCAATATTGCCGCCGTCATGGACACCGTGTATTTCTCTCCGTCCAAGATCACTCAAAAGAGCCGTTTCCCAAAGCTGATTGCCTTGTCAGACCCTTTGTCCTCCATCATTAAGCCGCCTCAGAACTAACCCCATAGCTTTATTCACATAGCCGTATCGCAGGCGAACGATCTATATTACCTGCGGTGCTGTCGCGCGTCTACATTCCCTTTTCATGTATTTTTTGTGACGAATCATATCTTCACAAAAGGTGTTGCAATCACAAATGATTGTAACGCCGGGGTTTGCTCCCGACGATTAAGCGATCCTCACCCGGTAAGCGGGAGCTACATGTGCCCTGGACAGTTATTATTTTCTCATAAGAGGACGAGGTGTGTTTATGACACGAATATTTATTTTTACGGGCAGTTTTTAAAAAAAATGGATGTGCGTGTATCCACTGGCTGGTACTGAAAGGAGTGTCGAATGTTTCACAGAAAACTGTATTCCCTCGTTACGGGGATGCTCGTAACGTGTGGATTGGTAATAGCTCCATCGCTTATTGCGGTGGCCGAAACAAATACGTGGACCATGGAAAAGGTTGTTCAGCGCACGATGGAGGTCGCTCCGGAAATGCGTTCGTCCGAAGCCGAGATTGCGGCGCGCGTCGGCGAACTGGCCCAGGCCGGCGCCTGGCCGAACCCCACTGTGGACCTGCGCGTTGATGACCGACTCGGGCGGGAGGACGGCCGCGGCGGGGTCGATCTTACCCAGATCGCGCTGAGCCAGCCATTGCCGATGCGGCGCCTCGCGCGTCAGCGTACCGCCGCCGGGGCAAACCTTGAAAGCGCGAGAGAGAATAGACGCTACCAGCGCCTGCTGCTTGAGCGAGAGTCCTCGCGCGTTTTCCAAGCACTGCAATTTGCCGAGGCCAGGGTCGGGCTCGCTCGCAGCCGTCTTGATCTGGCAGAAAGCTATGGACGCCCCAAGCCGGGCGGCAAGACACGCGATCCGCTGGTGCGTTACCTCACGCCGCTCGAGCGTATACGGCTGGACGTACTGCGCGGTGAGTCGGAACAAACGGTGATGGCGGCGGAGAAGGATTACCAGAAAGCACTTGCCGAGTTTCGATCACTACTGGCGCTGCCCGCGGACGCGGCGGTTCATGCGACGCAGCTTGAACTCGCTGCACCGCCGTCCGAGCTTGCAGGGCTGGAACAAAACTTCGACTCGCAACCGTTGCTTGTTGCTGCCCGACGGGAAGTCGAAGCGGCGCAAGCAGGCGTTGCGGTGGCCGAGTCGCAGCGCTTCGCCGATCCCTCGCTCAATCTATTTTTCGAGCGTGATTTCCTCAATGGCGAGCGGCGCAATGTCGCTGGCGTCGGCGTCAGCTTTCAGATTCCGCTCTGGAACTTGAATAGCGGCCCCGTGGCCAAGGCCAGGGCCGAGGTGCTGCGGGCGCAGGCGCAACTCGGGCTCCGGCAGCGCGACACGCTTACGCGTCTGCGCCAAAGTCATGCCGAGCTTGCACGCCTGATCGAGCAGGCGCAGCGCACACGCACTAATTTGCTCGAACCGGCGCAGCAGGTGTTCGAGCTTACGCGCCGCGGATTCACTTCCGGCGAATTGAGCCTCCTTGCGCTTGTGGACGCCATCAACGCCCATTTCGACGCACAGGCGCGCTACCTCGAACTGCTCAAGGAAACGCAAGTTGCCTCCGCTGAGCTACGCCTCGCCGCCGGAATATCGCTGCTGAAGGAAAGAGAGGTGCAGCCATGATCGCCGCACTCATTCGTTTTTCACTCATCCAGCGGCTGATGTTGATGCTCGCTGCCGCAGCGCTCACCGCCGGTGGGCTGTGGTCCTTCAACGCTCTGCCGATCGACGCCTATCCCGACATCTCGCCGCCGCAGGTGCAGGTGATCGTCAAGGCCCCCGGGCTTGCGCCTACCGAGGTCGAGTCGCGCATCACCTTCCCCATTGAGATGGAAATGCAGGGCATCCCGAACCAGAGGGTCTTGCGCTCGACCACTAAGTACGCGATATCCAACATTGTCATCGACTTCCATGACGGCACCGACATCTACTGGGCGCGCCAGCAGGTGACCGAGCGCCTGACCCAGGCGCGCGAGGCGCTACCAAAGGGCGTCGAGGTGGTGCTTTCACCTATCTCAACCCCCTTGAGCGATATTTTCATGTACCGCGTGAAAGGCGACGGCTACAGCAACAGCGAACTGCGCACGCTCCAGGACTGGACGATACGCCTGCGGCTGCGCACTGTGGACGGAGTCGCCGATGTCAACTCAATGGGAGGTTTTGTGCGCGCCTTCGAGGTGCAACCCGACCCGCGTAAACTCGCGGCGCAGGGCCTGTCGATAGATGACATTGAGCGCGCCATCGAACGCAACAACCGCAATGCCGGCGGAGACCGCATCAACCGCCAGGACAGCATGCTGCTGGTGCGCACGCTCGGCCAGTTGCGCGATGCGGACGATATCCGCCGCATCACGGTGGTGACGCGCAGCGGAGCGCCCGTGCGCGTCAGCGATGTGGCTGGCGTGCGCGAAGGATCACTGGTGCGCTACGGTGGGGCGACCGCCGATGGCCAGGGTGACGTTGTGACCGGCCTGGTGCTGCTGCGTGTCGGCGCGAACAGCCGCACGGTGGTTGACGCAGTAAAGCAGGAACTCAACCGCATCGCACCCACGCTTCCGAAAGGAGTTACCATCGAGCCGTACTACGACCGCGCTGATCTCATTAACGCCGCGGTGCTTACAGTGGAGAAGGCGCTTGGCGAGGCGGTGGTGCTGGTGGTCCTGGTGCTGATCGTGCTGCTCGGCAATCTGCGCGCGGCGCTCACCGTGGCGCTGATCCTGCCGCTGTCGGTGCTGTTTACCTTCATCATGATGAAGCTCTTCGGCGTCACCGCCAATCTCATGTCCCTCGGAGGCCTGGCCATAGCCATCGGCATCCTGGTGGACGCGGCGGTCGTGGTGGTCGAGAACATTCACTCCCAGCTTGCAGATGCGCCGAAGGGCGTGAGCCGGATGCATCTTGTATATCGCGCCGTGACCGAGGTCGCGACCCCGGTGCTGTCCGGCATTCTCATCATCGCCATCGTGTTCCTGCCGCTGTTCTCGCTGACCGGCCTCGAAGGGCGGATGTTCGCGCCACTCGCGCTCACCATCGTATTCGCGCTTCTGGGTTCGCTCCTGCTGTCGCTCACGGTGATTCCGGTGCTGGCCAGTTTCCTGATGCGCGGGGGAGCGCACAACGAGGACCGCGTGCTCGGAGCCATCAAGCGCGTGTATCTGCCGGGGATGCGCTGGGCGCTGGCCCATCGCAAGACCGCAATCGGCGGCGCGCTGGTCGCTCTCGTCCTCGCCGCAGCCTTGTTTCCCTTCATCGGCAAGGAGTTCATGCCTGCGATGGACGAGGGCACGCCGGTGATCAACCTGGAGAAGGCTTCCAATATCTCGCTCGAGGCTTCGCTGGCCCTGGACGCGCCGGTCCAGAAGGCGGTCTTGGAAATTCCCGAGGTCACAGGCATGCTTTGCCGCAGCGGCTCCGATGAACTGCGTCTCGACCCGATGGGCTTCTACCAAACGGACTGTTTTCTGCAGACCAAACCGCGCGAGGAGTGGGGTTATGGACTGAAGACGCTGCACGAAAAACTGCGTGGGAAACTTGAACCCTTCAAGAAAAATGAGGTTGAGCACGGGTTCAGTCAACCAATCGACATGCGCGTATCGGAGATGCTCTCCGGCGTGCGCGCCGACGTCGCCATCAAGCTCTTCGGCGAGGACTTCGCGGTGCTGGAAGAGAAAGCCGGGCAGATCGAGGAGATCGTCAAACGCACGCCGGGCGCAAGCGACGTGTTCCGCGCGCGCCTCTCCGGTCAGGCCTACCTCACGGTGGACATCAAGTCGGAGCAGCTCGCGCGCTACGGACTCAACAACGAAGACGTTAACGACATCGTGGAGACCGCGGTCGGAGGCAAGGTTGTCACCGAGGTGATCGAAGGCAACCGACGTTCCGGCGTTTTGCTCCGCTATCCCGCGCCCGCGCGCACCTCACCCGCGGATATCGAGCGGCTGCTCATCAAGACCACGGGTGGCGCGATGGTCCCGCTCGGCATGGTCGCGCGGGTCACCGAGGTGGACGGCCCGGTGCTGATCCAGCGCGAGTTGGCCCGGCGTTACGTTGCGACGCGCGCCAATGTCGAGGGGCGCGACGTGGTGAGCTTCGTCAAAGACCTCAGGGCGGCGATAGAACGTGAGGTGAAACTGCCGCAGGGATACTATATCGATTACGGCGGGCAGTTTGAGAATCAACAACGCGCGGCGGCGCGTTTGGCGCTGGTGGTGCCGGTGTCCATCACGCTCATCTTCTTCATGCTGTTCTTGACCTTTCGCTCGGTGCGCCAGGCGGGGCTCGTCATACTTAATATCCCGTTTGCCCTGATCGGCGGCGTCGTCGGTCTGTTCGTCTCGGGGCTTTACCTGTCGGTGCCGGCCTCGGTTGGCTTTATCACGTTGTTCGGCGTAGCGGTGCTGAACGGCGTGGTCATGGTGAGCTACTTCAACCAATTGCGCGAGGCCGGGCGCACCGTGCTTCAGGCAGTACAGGAAGGCGCCGAGCGGCGGTTGCGACCGGTGCTCATGACGGCCTTGATTGCGGGCCTCGGGCTCGTACCGATGCTGCTGGCAACCGGCCCCGGTTCCGAGTTGCAGCGTCCGCTTGCCGTTGTCGTGATCGGCGGGCTCATCACTTCGACGCTGCTTACGCTCATTTTGTTGCCCACGCTCTACGCCTGGCTTGAGGGGCGGGCTGAGTGGCGGATCAGGGACGCTAAAGGAGAAACGCTATGAAAAATCTCACACTGATAGTGCATGCCGACATCCAGCAGAACCTGGCCGACCTTCTCCGCAGTCAGTCGGCGGTCACGGGTTTCACCTTCACTCACGTCGAGGGCCACGGTACCCAGGACGAATTCGACCCGGCGCTTTCAGTGCGCGACCGCGTAGTCGGCTACACGCCGCACATGCGCGTGGACCTTCTGCTCAAGGATGAGGACGTGGACAAGGTCTTACAGGCGCTGCGCGTCGGCGGCTGCGGTCCGGCGGGGTGTGGTGTTTTCTGGATCACGCCGTTGGAACAGCATGGGCGACTATAACCGTCCATGCTTTCTCCCTGTTTTGCTCCGGCATCGTCAACACCCTCGTCGTGAGGGTGCGTTCGAGAACCAACAGCGGACATGAAACCGCGCGGAGCCGTGATGGCCGGGGGGGCTTATTCCTTCGATACTTAATGATACTGCTGGTCTTTCTATCCATAGAGAGAAAATTGGAAAGGAAAAACTTGCTTTGTTGCAAGAAAAGTAATAAAAGGAGGAGTGAAATGAAGAGAAATATGTCATATGTTTCAGTTGTTCTGCTGCTTGTGGTGCTTTCGGGCTGCGGAGCAGCAAGAACGATTGCCGAGAGATCGGTAAGCGAGAGGTCGGATGTCTTTACGGAAGTTGCGGGAAACGAAGCAGCGCCCTCGGGGTATGCGGACGTGCTAATCACGGCAAACATCAAGACTCATCTCGAAGGATATTACTTGGGAGAATCCAGGTCATCGGCGCATGGCAAGGAGACTTATCCTTTTCTGTTCAATATAGATGGCCAGGCGGTCCTCTGGAAGGCTGAGGGGAGAAAACACGAGCTTCCAAAATATGTGGATGGGAAAACGAGTAACGACCCCGAAGCAGGCGAGGGTATCCTGTATGTTGTTAACAAGAAGATCAGACTTCGTCCCGGTTCACATAAGTTATTTTTTGGATTGCCGGAAGATGAGTACCATAGGGAAGTTGTGATAACCTTAAATGAGGGCACAACTCAGAAGCTGGAATTCAAGCCGGTTTATAAATACAAAACGTTTCCTACGCGAATCCCGACATTTATGAAAGGCATAAGCAGTTATGTTGTCCTTGTCAATGGCAACCCGGTGGCGCAGTAAGGGTGTGGGTGCGCTGAAAGGTTTTCATTGGTTTTGCCAACGGGTGATATAAAAGAGCATAGGTGGATGTTGGGTTATATTCATTCAGCGCGAAGCTGCTGGAAGGATGGGCCAGCCACTGATTAGTCACGGAAAGCAGAAATGTATATGTCTCATGATCACAATCATCAAATAAGCAATTACAATCGTGCCTTTGCTATTGGTGTAATGCTCAATGTGATTTTCGTCGTCATTGAAGCAGGCTATGGAGTTTCGGCAGGATCTTTGGCTCTGGTAGCAGACGCGGGACACAACTTAAGCGACGTGCTAAGCCTGCTGCTCGCCTGGGGTGCTGGTTTTCTGGCAACGAAACCCACAACGATAAAAAGGACATATGGTTTCCGCAAGGTAACGATAATAGCTTCTTTAGCCAGCGCAACATTGCTGCTTGTTGCGCTGGGCGGCATTACCAGGGAAGCCATTGACCGATTCTTTGATCCAAAACCTATTAATGGGATGACGGTTATTGTAGTTGCTGCCGTTGGTGTTGTTATTAATACTATCACAGCATTGCTTTTTGCGTCCGGGCAGAAACGTGATTTGAACATTAGGGGCGCATACCTCCATATGGCCGCTGATGCTGGTGTTTCACTCGGCGTTGTTGTAGGGGGCATAATAGTCATGGTCACAGGCTGGTCGTTTGTTGATCCCCTCATCAGCCTTCTGATCGTGGTTATTGTCCTTGTTGGCACGTGGTCTTTGCTCCGCGATTCGATGAATCTTGCCATAGATTCTGTTCCTGAGGGCATTGATATCGATGGAATCCAAAGATATTTAACCGGCCTCGAAAACGTTTCTCAGATACATGATTTACATGTTTGGGCTATGAGTACGACACAAGTTGCGTTGTCAGTCCATTTGGTTGTTGTCGGCGATTCCTTCAGCAATTGTTTTCTGTCTAAACTCCAGCAACATTTACATGATTGCTTCGGTATAGAACATTCTACGATACAGGTTGAAAGACTCAATGATGATCCCTGTATGTTAAATAGGAACAGATGTATATGAGCCGTCTGCTAAGGTGTTGCGCTGGATGGCAATTGTGCTTTGTTGCCGCCTCGGATGAGCGACCGGACCTGTTTGGTGAATGATTGGCCTCTGCCGCTGACGACAGAACTTGCCAGGACCAGGATGGCGGCCGTCAACCTGATGGCAGCAGGACAACCTGACCATCCGGAGAGATCGCGGCTCAGGGAGAGTCTCAGAGCGCTGAACAGAAAAAATCAGGGTTAGGCCACTCATGGAAGCCTGCGGCGGGAATTATTTCGCGTTGGTGCTGATAGAGTAAATAAGCCTCTTGTTGCGAGCAATGCAACAAGCAGGGAAAGAGCCCGGACGAAAATAGAGAATATCTATAAGCTGCAGGCATATGTATCATGATTATCTATTGGACAACCCTTTTCCGACACGGCTATACTCGACTTCATTCCATATCAAGGAGGATTTTCGGTATGAATACCGCAAGGGATATCTCCGTCGTGTTCATGTTCTTTGTTCTCTTCTGCATTCCTACGCTAGCTCCGGCTAAAGAGCGGCATGCAAGGGTAACCGTCGCCGTCAATCTGACCGCGCCTGCCGAATCGAAAAAGGTAAAGCTTTGGATCCCCTATCCCATGTCGGATGAAAATCAGGACATCACGGATGTCGATATAGCCGGCAACTATTCTTACATGGGGACATACCGGAATTCTCAATTCGGGAATACGATCCTCTACATCGAGTGGAAGGAGTCGGTAAAGGAAAAAACGCTGACTTACTCATTCACCGCACGGCGTACCGAACGAATCACCAAAGAATTCCCTTTAAAGGAGCTGCCGTTCTCCAAGGATGAATTCAAGAACTACCTTAAAGCCACCACTTTCGGACCGACTGAGGGAAAAGTCAGGGACTACGCAGCGAAGATAACAAAAAGCAAGGAGACCGTTCTGGGAAAGGCTACAGCCATCTATGACTGGATCGTGGAAAACATGCATCGTGACCCGAATGTGAAAGGATGCGGTTTCGGCGAGGTGGAAAGGCTTCTTGAGAGCAAAGGTGGAAAATGCACCGACATCCATTCCGTGTTCGTCGCACTTACACGGGCCGTAGGCGTTCCGGCGCGGGAAGTCTTCGGAATCCGAATCCCTAAAGGCAAAGAAGGCGACATGACCAGGGCGCAGCACTGCTGGGCCGAGTTTTACCTTCCCGGATACGGCTGGGTCGTTGTTGACCCTGCGGACGTGCGCAAGATCATCCTTGAACAGAAGCTCACACCGGAGCAGGCGAAGCAATATCGGGAATACTATTTCGGCGCGGTGGATGAAAACAGGATCGCCTTCGGCTCGGGAAGAGACGTGGTGCTGAATCCCCCGCAGAGCGGAAGCCCGCTGAACTACTTCGGCTATCCGTATGCCGAGGCTGACGGGAAGCCGTTAAATGAAGACCTCTACGGCTTTAACATCGGGTACAAGATAACGTTCAAGGAATTCTGAGAATTCCACGTTCCGAACATGCTGCACCTGTTTTTTTTCACAGAGACGAAGATGTTCTGGATAACCGGCATTGTCAGCGGATGCCGGCCTCAGGTTTCAACCCGGTTTCGGCAACGACCTATATCATGCCCTGAACAGGAATGAGAGGGGAGTCGTAAGATATTTTGAGCTGTCGGCTCATGAGATAGACTTCAAAGTCCTTGCCCCCCTACCTGCGGTCTCATTTTTTCTCGATGACTGGGGGTTCGTCCGCGCATACCATTTCTTCTACCTTCTAACAGCGCCCTCCCTTAATAACCCTCTCGGCCTTTTTTGCGATATCGCTGTTGTCAGTTGCGATGAGATGGTTTTGCCTTCTCTGTAAAGTTCAAAGATAGCCTTCAGAACCTCTGCCTCTGATTCTGAATCGAGATTCCCGTTACAGCCTTGGACACCGGCCGGTTTTGAGCGCTTCGGATCGGTCTTCTCTTTAGAAAGGGCCCTTAAAAAAGCCTTTAAAAAAGGTGTTGACATGCGGCCGAGAGCGTACTATAATGTTGCTTATTGAAAATGATTATCAATATCAAGATTGGAGGATAAAAATGCGGTGTTTTGCAACTATGTTCGTGGTGCTGTTGTTTGTTGCGATGGCAGGTCCGGTTGAAGCTGATGAGGCTAAGAATATTCAGGACAACTCTTTCCTTCTTGAGGAAGCGTATAATCAGGAAGACGGCGTGGTTCAGCATATTCAGTCGTATCAATATATTAAAAAAACGCGGAACTGGCTCTATACCTTCACCCAGGAATGGCCGGTGCCGAAACAGGCACACCAGTTTTCCTATACCATTCCTGTTGCCCGTGTAACTGACGGGCAGTCTGCGACGGGACTCGGCGACGTTGCTCTCAATTACCGCTATCAACTCCTCATGACCGGCCCTTATGCGCTCGCTCCGAGATTTTCGCTGATATTGCCGACTGGAGATTATAAGAAGGGCATTGGGAATGGGGCATTGGGGTATCAGGTCAATATTCCATTCAGCGCCGAGCTGTCTGAGCGATGGGTGAGCCACTGGAACGCCGGGATGACCTTTATTCATAATGCCAGAGAGTCGGGCGGTGCAACAGCCGACTCAACCGGATTCAACCTGGGGGCGAGCATTATCTGGCTCACGTCGGAAACCTTCAACCTGATGACAGAGCTTGTTTGGACCAGGACAGAGGCTGTTCAACCTGACGGCAGCAGGTTGTGGGAGCAGACCTTCTTTGTCAACCCCGGCATGCGTTACGCCATGAATTATAAGTCCGGTCTTCAGATCGTGTCGGGCTTGGCTTTCCCCATAGGCATCGGTACATCGCATGGTGAATACGGGGTTTTCCTGTATCTTTCTTTTGAACATCCGTTGTTTTAACAGCATGCAATAAAAGTAATTATGGGGTCATACCTAAATATTGCGATTATAAGTGTCGTGAGATTGCGAGCTATGCGGCAGCCACCGGTGACCGCAAACAGGGCGGGGAGTTGGAAGCAGAGGAAGAGCGTGGCCATCGCCGTGTTCGTCTGCGAGGTTTCGGAGCTTCTTGCGGTAGCGAACGGTCTCCGCATGGCCAGAGTTAGGGGTGTAATTTGAGCTTGCATTGCACAAAGAATTGATGTAATATCCTCATCCCATGCGACTGAATATACTCCTCATAGCGTCCCTTCTGGTGAGCATCATAACAGCCCCCGTCGTGGACGCGATTGCCTGCGGCGACTGCAAGGATATCATTCCGCATCAGGATGTGCAGCAGCGGTTGACGAATGGAGCTGATCATTCAGATCGCCAGTCGCTGTCGTCTGCTGGCGCTCGTACAGCGCAACAGGAAACTGCCACTGCACAGAACCTCTGCCCTGTTTGTTCCAATATTGTCGCTGCAATGGTTGATGTGTGCTGCGGCGCTCCGTCCATGATCAGTCAAACGAACCATCTGCCAAAGCTGGTCGCTTTGTCAGATCCCTCGTATTCCATCACCAAGCCTCCTCAGAACTAACCGCCACTTTTTTCAATGTAACAGCAACGTGCCGAGAATGACTTCGGTCACCTGTTGTGTCGTTGCGCGTTCGCGCCCTTTTTTTCAATTAATTGAAACAAAGTGAGGTGTTCTCGTGACGCGGATGATTATTTTTGCGTTCATTCTTTTGCTGTCAGTACACCCGCGACTGCCATGATGGTCGATGAGCCGGTCGAAGTTGCAGTGAAAAGCAATCCCGAAATCCTGGCCGTAAGGCTGGAGAAGGATACGCATCTCGATACATCAAAAAAACGAATGCATGGCTTTGATGCTGAGTCTTGCGGCAATCCTGGTACAAATCAGGATTTTGAAAGGACAACATGGACGATAAATCACAAAAAAGACTTTTTCTGAGTCTTCTCATAACTGTCGGCATTCTCGTCGGGGAAGTGATCGGCGGCATACTGAGCAACAGCCTTGCCCTTCTAAGCGACGCTGGACATGTTCTTACCGACGTTTTTGCACTCGGCCTGAGCCTCATAGCAGTCCTTATTATGAAGCGGCCTTCCGACCACCGGGCGACCTACGGTTACCAGAGGATTGGCCTGATTGCGGCCCTCATCAACGGCGTCAGCCTTGTAGTCATAGCCGGATTAATATTTTTTGAGGCCTATAAACGATTTAGCGCGCCCCCGGAAATTAATACCTCGATCATGCTTTTCATCGCCGTTGCAGGTCTTGCAGGCAATCTTATCACGGCATGGGTCCTCGGCCACAAACACGATGACTTGAACATGAAAAGCGCCTGGCTCCATGTGCTCGGCGACGCGATATCCTCGGCGGGAGTAATCATTGCCGGGCTGGTCATCAACTATACCGGCTGGGTGCTTGCCGACACCATAGCCAGCGGCATCGTCGGGGTAATGATCATTGTCGGAGGGGTCCGTGTCATTAAAGAAACGTTATGGATACTCCTCGAACTCAGCCCCGTGGGATTTCATGCAGAGGAATTCTCGACGATGATAGCTGAGATCCCGGCAGTAAGAGATGTCCATGACGTTCATGTATGGTCCATCGGGCATGGTATTCCCGCCATTTCCTGTCATGTCCGGGTATACGACCAGAAGATAAGCGAAGCTGATGCTGTACGAAAAGAAATCGAACACAAACTCTTGCATGAAGGCGTTAAGCATTCGGTCATACAGATGGAATGCGCTGATTGCGAATGCGACGGTCTTTATTGCAATCTTAATGCGGAAGGCGTTCGCGCAGGCCATCAACATTAACTGCAGGGAAAAAATCAGTGAAGTAGCAGCAAAAAAGTCCAGCCTATGATAAACGAAATTTTAGAAGCGTCGAAATCAGATGTTCATCTTGCCGGATTCCTTGACGAGGCACGAGAATGCGCGCACATCTATCTTCTCGCAAAGCAGATATACAAAGGCTTTGGGAAAATGGAGGAACTCCTGATCCTGGAAGGAGAACTGAAAGACGCAGTCGAAAAGATGATCCGGTACTGCAAGGAGAAAAGCTATTTGTCAGGCCCCTGTACCTGTGGCATAGATTCGATGGCCGACGCGCTCGTGAGAATAAACGGGGGATAATCGAAGATATTGTTGTGGCTTCAGTTGATAAACACGTTATATCTGGTCAGTGGCAAAGGGAGGTTTCAGCTCAATGACAAGAGTAATATTTTCTCTGTTTTTCTGCATGATGCTTTTATTATCAGCGGCCCCGGTCTTGGCCAATGATCCGACCCGTTCCACATTGCAAAGCGGCGCGGTTTCAACAACGCAGCAACCATTGCCCATTCCCCTGGGAACCCCCGGCATCTGCGGCCCCGATGCGCAAACTTCGACGAACGACTGCGACAAGGGCATCGCCGGTTCTTCTGCTCCTGTGTCGCCGGCATGGCAGGCATCCTCCGCAGAACACCCAACGAAACCTTTTACGCTTGCCCTGTTCTGGGGTGAGGGTTGTACCTATTGCGAGCACGAAAAGGATTTCCTCAAAGATATTGCAGGACAATTCCCAACACTGCAGGTCAAGTTATTCGAGGTCTGGCATGACCGTGATAATGCGGCCATGCTGAACCGGCTTGCGGAAAAATACGGATTACGTCCGTCCGGCGTGCCCGTCACCTTTATCAACGAGAAAGCTTATGTGGGTTTTTCCAATGCGATGAAAAGCGAACTGATCAGCATCATGAAACAATGTGCGGAATCCGGCTGTCCCGATCCGTTGGACCGTTTGAAAGAATCAGTTTCTACTCCGCCCGTTTCGACCATGTTTAAAAAACCGGTTTCCAAGCCGTCATTAACAACCGCCGCCGGGAAAACCGCTGCACGTGTGTTTACATCACAACGCCCCGCCCCAAGCGCTGCAACTGCAACCAAGTCAGGCAAGGAAGACACTCACGGCAAGGAAGAGCTTATAGATGTCCCCCTGCTGGGCAGGCTCGATCTCTCTGGAATGTCGCTGCCCGTCATGACAGTCGTAATCGCTGGACTCGACAGCTTCAATCCCTGCGCGTTTTTTGTCCTGTTTGCCCTGCTTGGTCTTCTGGTGCATGCCCGATCCCGCGCCCGCATGGTGTTCATCGGCGGCATCTTCATTTTTTTTTCAGGGTTTATTTATTTTCTTTTTATGGCAGCATGGCTGAACCTGTTTCTGGTCATGGGACAGGTTGCGCTTATCACGACCATAGCCGGCGTCGTATCGGTGATTATCGCCGGCATCAACATCAAGGATTTCTTTTCATTTAAATCGGGCGTATCGCTCACCATTCCCGACAGCGCGAAGCCTAAGCTTTATGATCGCATGCGGAAGCTGATGCGCTCTACTTCAATTGTTTCGATGGTAATAGGCTCCACTGCACTCGCAATCGCGGCAAATACCTATGAGCTGCTCTGCACCGCGGGGTTTCCTATGGTCTTTACGCGCATCCTCACTTTGAGCAACCTGGCGACCGCGACATACTATACCTACCTCGCGTTGTACAATATCATTTATGTTATACCGCTCACAGTTATTGTCGCCTTGTTCACCGTAACGCTCGGCAAGCGGCAATTGACTGAGCGGCAGGGCCGCGTACTCAAGCTTGTATCCGGCATGATGATGCTCGGACTCGGCATCGTACTGATTGCAAAGCCGGCGCTGCTTAATAACGTGCTGGCGTCGGTCGCGCTTCTGGCCGGGGCACTGCTGATTTCCTTCGTCGTGATAGGCATAGAGAAAAAATTATATGGTGCAGCGAAATAGCAAAAACTACTCGTCAATCATTCGCTGCCTCTTCATAATTCTCAGATATAGTTGGGCCAGAGTTTCGATAGAATGGAGGTAAAACAAAATGAAGAGAACAGCGATAACGATAGTTGCTTATAAATGAGAATTTATTGCCGGTATCGTATTACTTAAAAAAATATAATTAATGTTAAGGAGCGCAAATATGTTACAGAAGAGAATGTTTAAATCGAGTTGTATTTTAGTTTTCACCTTATTTTTTGCCCTGCTGTGCTTTCAATACGATGTTTTTGGCGCAAACAAGGACATACTGACTAAAGAAGAAGCAATAGAAGCATTAAGGGTATTAGACCCTGATATCAAAGTGCTGACCGTGGAACCTGCACCAGCAGACGGCTTGTGGGAAGTCTTCATAGACGGCAGGGGAGGAAAGGGTATTCTCTACATTGATTTTGCAAAGAAGAACATCTTAATAGGCAATATCCTGAATATAGCAACAAAGACCAACCTCACAAAGAAAAAGTTTGATGAGATAAACCGGGTAGACACATCCAGCATACGCCTTGATGATTCCCTCGTTATGGGGAACCCTGACGCCAAATATAAGATTATAGTTTTCAGCGACCCTGACTGCCCTTACTGTGTAAAACTTCATGAGGAGATGAAGCGAGTAATTGACAGGAGAAAAGACATTGCTTTCTACCTGAAGTTGTTCCCGCTCCAGCAGTTACATCCTCAGGCATATGAAAAATCAAAGAGCATTGTCTGTGAGCAGTCCAATGAAAAAGCGATCAAACTCCTTGAGGACGCCTATGCCAAAAAAGAAATTCCGAAACCATCGTGTGATACGAAGGTTGTTGATGAAAATATAAGGCTTGCTTTAAAGCTCGGGATTAAAAGCACGCCAACGCTTGTCTTGAGCGACGGGAGGATGGCTGGCGGCGCAATGAGAGCAGAGGAACTTATAAAACTGATAGAAAACAGATAAAAAATGTCAGGACGCAAGTAAAAGCGTTGCACTTTTTTTATCGCAATCTTTTGAATCACACAGCCAGGGTTATTTCATTATGCGGGGTCCGGAGGAAGTCAATTTTGTGGAGGTTTATGTTCATGGCAAAGAAAGCAGGAAAGAAAATTCTCATCCCTGTGCTGTGTATATTAACCGGCCTGGGTTTCTTGATCTTCAGGGGGGTATCCGACACGGGGGTTTATTACATGACTGTTGAAGAATTAATTAAAAAGGCTGATTCTCTAAAAGGTGAGAGTGTAAGGGTCAGCGGCAATGTTGTTGCAGGAACCATAGATTACAATCAGCGGGATCTTATCCTGTCTTTTGCAATCAGCGGAACGGCAAATCCGGCACAGATTGTTAATGCTTTCTATAACGGCCCCGCCCCGGATGCATTTAAGGAAGGTGTTGAGGTAGTCCTGCAAGGCACATATGACGCGGGGAAAAACCTTTTTATTGCTAAAGAACTATTGGCAAAATGCCCCTCAAAATATGCTTCAGAGACAACGGAGAAAGGTGAACAATGATGGTGACGATCGGCAATATATCGCAATTCACGGCGTTCTTTTTCTCAATGCTCGCCACTGCTTTTATTCTTCTTGGCGTGATGAGAAATGACGCACGGTTTATAGAAAGCGGAAGAAGGGGCATCTACGGTCTTGCATTCTTCACCACAGCAGCCTCCTTCGCCATGACGTATCTCTTTGCAACAGACAACTTTCAGGTCGAGTATGTAGCTTCCTATTCAGACAAGGCGCTTCCGCTTTATTACAAACTTACTTCCTTCTGGGCAGGGCAGAAAGGGTCGCTCCTGTTATGGGCATGGATACTCAGTATCTTTTCATCAATTGTCGCCTTTAACACAAGAAATGAACTTTCAAGCAGAACCACCCCCTATATCTATCTTGTACTGACAGGGACGTTGATCTTCTTTCTCTACCTACTTTCAACGATCTCCAATCCTTTTGATCTTCTTGATTTCATCCCGTCGGACGGCAAGGGTCTGAACCCCATGCTTCAGAACCCCGGGATGTTGTTTCATCCTCCGACCCTGCTGCTTGGTTATATCGGTTTTACCATTCCATTTGCCTATGCCATTGCCGCTATGGTAACAGGAAGGCTGGATGCCTCATGGCTCAGGAAGACAAGGATATGGACACTCATCTCATGGATATTTCTTACCATAGGGATTATTCTCGGCTGCTTATGGGCTTATATAGAATTAGGATGGGGAGGGTACTGGGCATGGGACCCTGTTGAAAATGCCTCTTTTATCCCGTGGCTTGTTGCAACAGCGTATCTTCATACCGCTATCATACAGGAAAAAAGAGACATGATGAAGGTATGGAACGTGTTTTTGATTCTCCTTACCTTTGTCCTCTGTATCTTTGGAACCTATCTGGTAAGAAGCGGGGTTTTACAATCCGTTCATGCCTTCGGAGCCACGGGACTCGGTGGATACTTCATATTATTTCTCGTCACGGTCTTGCTCGGCAGTTTCTATCTGATATTTGAAAGCTACCGCGCACTTCGGAGCGAAAATGCAATCGAATCTTTTATATCGCGGGAGAGCACATTTCTGTTTAACAATGTAATACTTCTTTCGATATCATTCTCTACGCTACTCGGAACAATCTTTCCATTACTGTCAGACGCAGTCACAGGCAAGAAGTTGACTGTCGGGCAGCCTTTTTTCAATCAGGTCAATACACCTCTTTTCCTTGCGCTCCTTCTTATCACGGGAATATGCCCGCTTATCGGCTGGAGAAAGGCATCTGCCGACAACCTGCGGAAGAACTTCCTCGTCTCGTTTCTTTCCGCCGCGGCAGCAGGAGCGCTGCTGTTCATCGCCGGGGTCAGAGAGTTTTATCCCCTGACCTCTTTCTCTCTTTCGATATTCGTTGCCATAACCATATTTAATGAATTCAGGGTAGGGACCCTGGCAAGAAAGAGGCTTACCGGGGAGGGCGTTCTTACAGCGTTCCCAAGGCTCCTCTGGAGGATGAGAAGCAGATACGGAGGTTACATTGCACATCTCGGGTTTATCATTCTTGTAGTAGGCATTACAGGCTCTTCTGCCTATAAGCTCGAAAAACAGGCTACTCTCAGGACGGGAGAGAGCATGAAGATAGGGGCCTACGAGCTGCGCTACGATGATTTCAGGGGGCACAGGGACAGAAACAGGGAAGTGTATACTGCGAACCTCGCTGTGTTCAAGGATGGAAGGCCTGCGGGGACCATATCGCCAGAACGGAGATATTATATTAATGCAGAACAACCCACCACAGAGGTAAGCCTGCGCAGGAGTCTTCTTGAAGACCTCTATGTGACGATGCCGGGAATCGGCAAAGACGAGGTCATCACCCTGAAGGTAGCGGTAAATCCCCTTCTGGTCTGGATATGGGTCGGCGCTGCTATTGTGGTCATTGGCGGAATAATCGCTGCGGTGCCTGTCAGAAAAAAGAAGGAGGCCGCAAATGCGACATAGAATAATTGCCATTTTTTTTATATTCATAACATTCATGACTTCTGCCGCGGCAGCGCTTACTCAAAGCGAAGTGGAGGAAAGCCTGACATGCTACGCCTGCCCTGGAGAACCCCTCAACATCGACCGATGCAGCGGCGGGGACCAGATGAGAGCTGCGATAAGAAAGATGATCGATGAAGGGAAGACCGAAAAAGAAATACTCGCTGTTTTTGTCGGGCAGTTCGGCGAAGGCATACTGACCCTCCCTCCTAAAAAAGGGTTCAACCTTGTGGCATATATCCTCCCCTTCATAGGGCTTATCGTTGGCGCTGTAATGGCCTTTGTAATTGTTAGGAAATGGTCTGCCTCCAGAAAGATTCGCGATCCCCAGGTCCCGGACGAAAAGGCAGAGGATATTATGGATGAAAAGATGAAAAAGAAAATAGAGAACGAGCTCAAGAAACTCGAGGAGGAGTGATTGTGACTGTAATCTTAATATTCGCCGCCATAGGTTTCCTTATCCTTGTATATGTACTTGCGCCCTTTATGAAACCCAGGAAGGCGTGGCTGGAAACAGCGTCGGAAGAAGATGCATCCGTTGCGTTATTGACAGCAAAGAAAGATTCATATTTGATAGCCATTAAGGACATTGATTTTGAATATACTTCAAAAAAAATAAATGATGAAGATTACAAGGAACTGAGGAATCACTACAGTTTGAAGGCCGCAGAGATAATGAAAAAACTGGAGAAAATGCAGGATGTCACTCGAGACAAAAACAGAGGGGAATAATGCCGCTTTTATAACAATCAGTGATCTCAAAATGGACTATGACGGAGTTGAGGCCCTTAGGGGCATCAATCTGACACTGAACAGGGGCGATTTTCTTGCCGTTTTCGGCCCTAACGGAGCCGGTAAAACTACCCTTCTGAGGATTATAGCAACACTTCTTTCACCTTCATCCGGGTGCATAACGGTTTCCGGATACGACATGGATAACCACCCCGATGAATTCAGGAAAACCCTCGGCATGATCTCCCACCAGACCCTTTTGTATCATGATATGACCGCGGCTGAAAACCTTGAATTTTATGCCGGTCTTTATGGAATTCGTGACAGGAATAAAAGGATAGAAGATATTCTGAAACTCATGGGTCTTTATAACAGGAGAGATTCCAGAGTTTCCAAATTTTCCCGCGGCATGCAGCAGCGGTTGACCATTGCTAGGGCGCTTATAAATGATCCATCCTTAATACTGCTTGATGAGCCTTATAACGGTCTTGACCAGCATGCATCAGCGCTCTTAAGCGACCAGTTGATAAAGCTTCACAATCGGAAAAGGACCATAATAATGGTCACCCATAATTTAAAGCTCGGAATGGAAGCGGCTACAAAGGTTGGCATTCTTGTCAAAGGTAGGATGCCCTTCTTCAAAGACAGAGGAGAGATAAACGGCGACAAGTTTGATGATATTTACTTTCATTATGCGAGCGGGAACATATAATGAAGCAAACACTGTTTATCATAAAAAAAGACCTGCTGACGGAGTTGAGGAAGAGAGAATCTCTGGTGTCCATGATTTTTTTCGGTTTTCTGATTCTGGTAATTTTGAATATCGCTGCCGGTGTTGACAGAAAACTCGACATATCAGTTTCAGGAGGCATCCTCTGGGTGGCTATTGTCTTTTCCGCAGTTCTTGGACTTAACAGGTTATTCTCTCAGGAGAATGAGAACCGCTGCATAGATGGTCTTTTGCTCTCCCCCGTTCAACCTGAATCAATATTTCTGGCAAAGGTGACCGTAAATTTTATATTTATGCTATTAGCCGAGTTTGTCCTCATCCCCCTGTTTTTTGTCCTGTACGATGTTGAATTCACAAGATATCTTCCTGGGCTTGTTGTTGTCGTCCTTTTCTTGAATTTAGGGTTTTCTTCGGTGGGCACTCTGATTTCTGCGATAAGTTCGGGGACGAGGAAGGCAGAGGTAATACTCCCGATTCTTCTTTTCCCGGTTTTGATACCGTTGATTACGGCGGCAGTTAAAGCTACAGGAGAGCTTTTTGGAGGGGACGCAGCGGAAAGTTACTCAAAATGGTTATACCTGACAGGGGCCTTCGATCTTATTTTTTTTGGCAGCAGTTATCTGCTTTTTGAACATGTGATAAAGGAGAAATAGCAGTGAGGGAAAATCTAAAGGGAAATCTTCTTATTCTATGGACCGCAGCGTTGCTTATGATATCCATATACATTGTGTTTTTTTATGCGCCGGTTGAGAAGGTAATGGGTGTAGTTCAGAAGATATTCTATTTTCATCTGCCATCTGCATTTACTGCATTTACATCCTTTTTTATGGCATTTATATACAGCATACTATACCTGTACAAGAAAGATACAAAGTGGGATATTTATGCGGCAAGCAGTGTAGAGATCGGAGTAATTTTTACTACCCTGGCATTGATATCAGGCTCTTTATGGGCAAAACCCATCTGGAACACCTATTGGACGTGGGACCCGAGGTTGACTACAGCATTAATCCTCTGGTTCATCTATGTTGCCTATCTGCTTCTGCGCATCTCTATCGAGCAGGAGAGCAAAAAGGCAACCTTCTCAGCAGTAATGGCTGTGATAGGTTTTGTTGATGTTCCCATAGTTTTTATGTCTGCAAGACTGTTGAGGACAATACATCCCGTGATAATCAAATCGGATTCTATTAATATGGAATCTTCCATGATTTTAACACTTCTGATAACTCAACTTGCGTTTTTCTCATTCTGGGTTTTGCTGTTCAGACTCAGGACAAGCATGTTGCTTTTAGACAAAAAGATTGAAAAATTGGAAAACCAATTAGCGGAGGAATGAGATGGAGAGCTTAGTTTTTTTAGTTGGGGCATATATGGTTATATGGGGAGGTTTATTTTTATACCTCATATTCGTCTCGGGACAGCAGAGAAAGCTTACTCAAAGGGTCAAGGTTCTTGAGGAGCTTTTAATGAAAAAGGAGAAACAGTAATGGAGATTGCAAATAACAGAATAATAATCCATAGAAGGGAAAAAATAGTAATAAGCTTCTTCTGGTTGATGCTCACAGTCGTTATTGTCATGACTGTAATTAACCTTACAGCAAAAGACGAGCGGAGAAAAACCGAGGTTGCAGCGGCCCCTCAACAAACCGCTAATGTAGAAAAGAGGGTCGCCGAACTTAAAAATTTTTTAAGGGACAATCCGCAGAACATACAAGCTATGGTCTCCCTCGGCGATCTGTATTTTGAAGGTAAACAGTTCCGTGAAGCGATAAATGTTTTTGAGGAAGCAGCCAGACTGGAGCCGAAGAGTGCCCATATCCAAAGCGACCTCGGCGGCCTTTATATGCAGACAGGCGCATTCGATTCAGCTCTGGAGAGATTTCAAAAGGTATTGGATATTAACCCAAACGATCTCAGCAGCCTTTTCCATATGGGGATTATTTATAGGTATTTCAAAAAAGACGACAAAAAGGCGCTTAAGATATTTGAGGGACTCTTAGCAAGAAACCCCGAACCGGAGATGAGGAGGCAGGTTGCAGACGAGATAACAAAGATAAAGACACCATTGAAGTGACAACATCATTGCGTTCTCTGCTCCTTTGAAGATACGGAGACAGACAAACGGTACGGGGATATAAAGAACCGTCTAAAAGAGAAGGGTCAGCCAATTCCAGGGAAAGATAGATACGGATTTCTGCAATTGCTCAGCGCAGGCGGATATTAAGGCGCTCGCTGAAGAGGTTGACAGAATCGTGCTGAGCATCGTAATACCATTATAAACATCTTGACAGGCGCATTTTTTCATGTTATACAGTTGAACAACTGTTCATATAAGGAATGTTTTTATGAAGGCAACCGGAAACGGAACCTGCGAGATTAACTACATTGACAAAAAGAAGGTGTCCTCTGTCAGAAAGAGGATGCTGACCGAGA
>CAZYEF010000026.1:0-23877 GCA_964646375.1 uncultured Nitrospiraceae bacterium
TCGACAGAAAAAAAATTCTGAATACCATTTTGGAGAAACGCGGCGAGTTGGCAAATGGTCCCATACCGCCGGGGCTCTGGAAGAACAAAACGTGGGCGCGCACGCTGGAGGGATATGAATACGATCCGCAAAAAGCGGCGTCGTTAATCCATGAAGCCGGTGCAAACGGAAAAACGATGAAAATTTATATAACTGCGGAAGAACCGGAAATCCTTGATATTATAGAAGTAGTAAGTAATTATCTTGAAAAAATCGGATTAAGAACCAGCATTATCCAACTGGACTGGAGTGCGTTAAAACAGGCAATCAATGAGGGGGAACCTGACGCATTCTGGCTTTCCTGGTGGGCTGATTATCCGGATCCCGAAGATTTTCTTTTTCCACTGTTCCATTCCACCAGCATAGGATCAGGCGGCAATCGCACCCGTTGCACCGACCCTGAACTTGACCGGTTGATAGAGACGGCTCAGAAAACTATTGATGAAAAACAGCGCTACGCGCTCTATCGCCGCGCCGAAGAGCGTGTAGTCAAGATTGCGCCCTGGGTGTTCATGTGGCACAAAGCAGATTATTTTGTCGTCCAACCCTGGGTAAAAAATTTCAGGATTTATCCAATATATTCTATTGACAAACGTGTTGACCTCACGGTAAACAAGTAAGAAAATATCATAATCACGAGCCCTATCTGCAGCAAAATACTTTAACGATTCGCTGTTCTCGCCAATCTACCAACTCAATCAGCATAATGTGCCTTCCGTAATTGCATAATACATCCTTTTAAGAAAGCATTTTTTCTGTAGTAGCATAAAAACAATAAAATTGATGCAAAAAACATCATAGCCAACAGGAAAAACACACACTTAACATTATTAATTCTGCCTGTCAATACATAAGTTATTGAAAAATCAGTGATGGCATACCTTGTGCTATTAAATATTACATTAATCTTAATTGCAATTCGCGCTTGCAACTGAAAAGTATTGCATCTCTACCATTAAAAAATTGCTGGCTATATGCACAGCCTGAAAATCCGGAGGAATAAAATGAACGTAGCTATGCAAACAAAAATGACCAATGAAGTATTTGTAAATGGTTTAAATAATGATGCCAGCAACGTGACCTTGAAACCTGCTCCCGACAACAACGGTAATGGCGGTCATGATACGTCATCTGAATCTATTCAGGTGCTTTCCTCAGAAGGAACAGTGTATCTTCCTTCGGAAGAGTTCAGCAGAAATGCTCACATTAAGAGCATGACGGAATACAATAAATTATATCAATATGCAGCAGAAAAACCTGAAGAATTCTGGTCAAAAATGGCTGAAGAAAATCTCTTCTGGCATAAAAAATGGGATAAAGTACTGGATTATAACTTTGATGAACCGTCTGTTAAGTGGTTTATCGGAGGAAAACTTAACGCCAGTTATAACTGCCTAGACAGGCATCTGACCGGAATTAACAAGAATAAGGCCGCACTCATCTGGGAGTCTGATAATGGAGACTATAAAACATTTACCTATCAGCAGTTGTATTATGAAGTAAACAGATTTGCCAATGTTCTCAAAAAACATGGTATAGGAAAAGGGGATCGAATCACCCTCTATCTCCCGATGATTCCGGAACTGACCATCGCAATGCTGGCTTGCGCACGCATCGGCGCAATCCATAATATAGTTTTTGCCGGTTTTGCGCCTAAATCTTTGCGAGACCGCATAAATCACTGTGAATCAAAACTCGTAATCACTGCTGATGAAGGCATACGAGGCAATAAAAAAGTCCCCTTAAAAGCAAATCTTGACGAAGCTCTTTTAAATTGCCCTGCGGTCAGGGAGGTAATCGTGGTAAGAAGGTGTGATGGCGATGTGAACATGGTCTCTGGACGGGATTTCTGGTGGCATCAGGAAATATCCGCAAGAAGCATTGAAAATTATTGTGCGCCGGAAATTATGGATGCAGAAGATCCCCTCTTTATTCTCTATACCTCGGGTTCAACAGGTAAACCTAAAGGAGTGTTGCATACAACGGGGGGATATCTCCTTCATGCAACCCTTTCCTTCAAATGGGTATTTGACTACCACCCGGAAGATATTTACTTCTGTACCGCCGACATCGGCTGGATAACAGGACATAGTTATATTGTTTACGGACCACTCGCGTGTGGGACAACGAGTGTTATGTATGAGGGCATTCCAACCTATCCGAATCCTGGCAGATATTGGGACATCGTTGAAAAGCATAGAATAAACATTTTCTATACTGCACCCACCGCCATACGGGCTTTAATGAAGGAAGGTGATGGCTGGGTAAAAAACTACGATTTATCATCCCTGCGCATACTCGGTTCTGTTGGGGAGCCGATTAATCCCGAGGCATGGGAATGGTATTATGAAAAAATAGGCAAAAGAAAAATCCCGATTGTTGACACTTGGTGGCAGACAGAAACAGGTGGTTTTATGATCGCCCCGCTACCGGGTGCGATGAGCCTCAAACCCGGGTCAGCCAATAAACCATTTCCGGGAGTCATCCCTAAAGTGCTTAAAGAAGATGGCACGCCAGCCGCTGTCAATGAAGGCGGTTATCTTGTAATTGAAAAGCCCTGGCCTGGCATGCTCAGAGGCACTTATGGCGATCCGGGAAATAAACGGGTCAAAGATGAATATTTTTCCAGATTCCCGGGAAAATATTTTACCGGAGACGGTGCGAGAGTCGATGAAAATGGTGATTTCTGGTTATTGGGCAGAATCGATGATGTCTTGAGTGTTTCTGGGCACCGCATTGCCACGGCTGAAGTAGAATCCGCCTTGGTGAGTCATCCGCTAGTGGCTGAATCCGCGGTTGTCGGGTTTCCTCATGAAATCAAGGGTGAGGGAATTTACGCATACATAGTCCTGAAAGGCGTAAATGAGCCAAATCCGACGCTCGTCAAAGATTTAAGAAGTCATGTAAGGGAAATAATAGGTCCGCTTGCAAGCCCTGAGAAGATACAATTTGCACCAAATTTGCCAAAAACGCGCAGTGGGAAAATCATGCGAAGAATTCTCCGAAAAGTTGCTTATGGAGAGTTGGAAAATCTTGGCGATATATCAACACTTGCCGACCCATCAATAGTTGATACCATAGTAAAAGGCAGGTTGTAATAAATCAGAGGAAGCCTTATCCGATAAGAAACCGGATAAGGCTTCCTCAATGAGCACGATAAAGTACCACATAAGTGAAATAATTTTACCCCTTCTCACCAAGCCGGCTGCCGTAAAACTATCTGCGCTTTTTATAATATACGACTTATTTTGCACATCTACCTTGGATGAAAACAAGCAAACCTGCTCCATCCTCGTTCATTCAGAAAACTCTCTTATACGATTACTGTTCAATTAAGTAATCGTATGGCGATAGTACGAATACTATTCTTCAGCTGAAACTGTAGTATACTCATTTCATTCAATTAAACTTTACAAGCAATATTTCATGTGGAATTTCTGCAAAAAAACAACAGCACTTCCGAGGCAAGATATGGAATGAGCAGACTGGCACCTGGATATTTAAATGTTCGAATTTAAAGTTTCGTCCTGTCCTCCGCTCTGGTCACAATCCAGTAGACAAAACCGATAACCAGAATTGCCGCTATAAGGTAATAAATGGACTCTGGTCGTTCATGTTTGAGAGTGGCAATCATCGTCTCCCTGATCATGGTCACCAAAGCAACTCCGACAAAAATGCTGATGTGGAATTTTCCGCCTTTGAGATGGGATATCTCGTTATTCATAAGCTCAATCATAAGCCAGAGGAGAAGCATTGAACCAAGGGCCGAAATAATACCGCGCTCGATATCTCCGGACAAAAGCTGTTTTACATCCAACACGAAGAGCCAGACAACTCCGATGGTAAGGCCGATAAGCGCAATCACCAGAAGAAGATTTGTGGCCTGAGAAAAGCGTTCCGAAAAGTTAATAAGCAGGCTTCTGACCTTATACACCGGCGAGTACGCCTTTAGTTCTTCTTCAATATAGGAAGCCGTGATAACGTCAAGACTGATATCAAGAATTTTTTCAAGAGAAATGATATTGCCCGTCACCTCTTCCCGTTCTTCATCCGACTGCTGCAGGATTCCAATACACGAATTCTTGATGAGATTAAAGGCCCTGTTCATGTAATGGCTGTCCACTCTGAATTTTACATGAACTGCACCGATGCGGACAAGTTTGTCATTGTATCTGCTGTCATATTTTCCGGCAAAGAGTCCCAGAAACCATTCGCGAAGAGACCTATAGAGATGCTGTTTGCGCGAATCTTCCAAAAAAAACTTAGCAGCTCCCTTCGTTCCCCCTATCCAATGGTCAAGTGCTGTCATGACCGTGTCCACATGCTCTTCCATGAGCGGTTTTAATCGCACAAGCCGTTGTGCATCTTCTTCCGTAAAGCGATAATTTTGTTTTATTTCCTTAAAAGAACGCATTGCTCCCCCTTAAAATGTTGTAATTATAGCATAAGAATTTAAAACAGGGTTTAATTCAGCAGCGGATTTGATAGCAGATGAACAGACCGAACTACCGGACGAAATTGCAAGTGAATTTATCACCGGCAGGAACCGGGGACTCTCTTAATAAACGTGACTACCCGCTACTTACTGTTCTCTTTTCCGACAGGAGTCGGGATATCCATGTCGCGGGGATTGATCTTTTAGATCGTCTTGTTGAAAGGATGTTTAGTGTGCGACAATTTGAGTGAACCGTATTCGAGGCGAAGCATTCAGCGGGACCAAGGTTGCTCGGACAAAAGAGCAAAATCCCGGTTAAAAAGTACGCAGTTTTGCCTCGTCCTGCTTCGCGACCACAACAATAACAATCTTATCCGGATGGAGATATTTTTTCGCAACACGGAGGATATCGTCCTTCGATATTGAACTGATTAAGGCTTGATATTGCGACGGATAATCAAGCCCCAGACCGTATATTTCGATAGATGTGAGGATAGCGGCGATTTTAGCGTAGGTATCCATCCGCATAGGAAAGCTTCCCGTGAGGTATGCTTTGGCGTCAGCAAGTTCTTTGTCGGAAACAGAGAAAGTCTGAATCCGGCGAATTTCCCCGAGAGACTCTTCAATTACCAGATTAGCTGATTCGTTCTTTGTTTGAATGGTGATGCTGAAATCGCCCGGTTCTTTTTGTGCTGAAAGAGCGCTGTGTACATCATAGGCCAGTCCTTTATTGTCACGGATATTGTCCATGAGCCGGGAGGAAAAGCCTCCGCCTCCGAGAATATAATTCATGACCAGAAGGGCATAGTAGTCCGGATTAGTCCTCGTGGTTCCCAGATGTCCAAGAATAATATTTGCCTGGGTAATGTCTTTATCGATTTTTTTTATGAAAACAGCATCCAGGACAGGTGGTTCAGGATTTACGCGGGGAGTCTGTTTTTTTCTTCTCCATTGTTTGAAGGAATCGTTCAGAAGCTTCACGATTTCTCGTTCTGTTACGTCGCCCACCACAGCAATGATTGCGTTCTCAGGGCCATAGTGTGACGCATGGAATGCCAGAAGATCATTACGCGTAAGTTTTGGCAGATACGCGGCCATATCATCACCGGTAACTCCATATGGATGTCTGCCAAACACCGTTTTCTTAAATATTTCTCTTGCGATGACAGATGGCTCATCTTTTTGACGTTGAATTTCGGCGAGCATGGCCTTAATCTTGCGGTCTATCTCCTTTTGCTCAAATAGCGGATGGATAAGTATATCTGACAGCAGTTCCAGACCGGTTTTAAGATCTTTTTTAAGAACGCGCAGACTTGCTGATGAAAAATCGTCACCACCTGCAGTGGTCAGTGAGCCGCCTATGAAATCAATTTCCTCGCTGATTTGGGCTGCTGTACGTCGCGTTGTCCCTTGTATAAGAAGCGAGGCTGTAACTGAAGCAAGACCGGGTTTATCATCCGGTGCTGCCGTGTTCCCCGCTTTGACAACGATGTTCATTGTTACCATCGGGATATCGTGTTTTTCGGACAGTAAAAGTACCATGCCGTTGACAAGTACTATCCGTTTTCCAATCGGTTCTGCCGCATAGGAGCGGGAGGTTGCCAACAGCAGCAATGCAGATATTGCGAAGCATACAATTATTATTATTCTTCTTTGGCTGCTAATGTTCTTCCACATCAGGTACTCCATTCATGATTTTATTTCTTTATCGGAATAAGAACTCCTACGGTTCTGTTGTCTTCTGAAAAGTACGTTTTTGCAACACGAAGGATGTCATCTTTGGTTACCGCATTGATGTTGTGCAGATACACATCAAGCAGTTTCCAGCTTGATACGGATTCAAATTGGCCAAGCAGCATGGCTTGGTTAAAAATTGAATCCTGGCCCATGACAAAAGAAGCCTGTATTTGATTTTTGGCTTTCTGCAGTTCCGTATCAGAAACAGGTTCAATTTTGAACCTGTCAAGCTCAGCGTAAATCCCCTTTTCTGCCTCTTCCGTCGTTTTGCCCGGCATCACACCGGCATGGATTGTAAACAGGTTCGGATCCGCGGAGATATCGTCATAATCGCAACCAATATGGAGAACAATCTGTTTTTCATAGACAAGCGTCTTGTATAAACGAGAACTCTTTCCTGAGCCTAATATCCCCTGAAGCACGTTTAAAGCATACGAGTCCCGATTTCGGAGCGTCGGAACCTTATATCCAATAGATATCGCAGGCAGTTCCGCCTGCTTTTTTACGACCAACCTGCGTTCTCCGATTTGCTTTGGTTCAACCGCAGAGACAGCTGGCACGTCCTTTCCCTTCGGTATATTGCCGAAATATTTTTCAATGAGCAGAAGCATTTGCGCGGTATTAAAATCGCCCACAGCGACAATCGTTGCGTTATTCGGCACATAATACATGCCGTAGTAATTAAGCAGGTCGTCACGGGTAAAGCTATCAATATCCGCCATCCAGCCGATAACCGGCCATTGGTACGGGTGAGCACTGAACGCCGCCGCCATCATCTGTTCCTGCATCGTTCTGACAGGATCATTTTCATACCGCATGCGGCGTTCTTCTTTCACCACTGCTCGTTCTGAAAGAAATTCCTTTGCGTCAAGCAGGAGATTTTGCATTCTGTCCGATTCAAGCTCCAGTGCTATTCCAATACGGTCTGCCGCAAAGTTTTCAAAATACGCGGTATAGTCGTGCGACGTAAAAGCGTTGTCATTTCCTCCGTTTCTTTGTACTGTTTGTGAGAACTGCTTCAGGCCGTGGTTTTTCGTACCTTTAAACATCATATGTTCGAGCATATGAGATAGTCCTGTTTTCCCGAGCCGTTCATTGCGGGAACCGACCTTATACCATATTTGAAATGTCACCACCGGCGCCTTATGTTCTTCTTTAAGCAATACCTTGAGTCCGTTCGGCAGGATTCGTTCGGTTACGTTATATTCGGCTCCAAAAGTTGTTGTCGCCGCACACAACACCCCGAGGCACACTGCTGCCATTGTTTTGATAAGAGTCATACCATTGCTCCATGTATGCATAGTCTCAGCTGAATTGCTGCCATAACTTTATTGTATTCCGGTATGTCCAAACCCACCCGAGCCCCGCTTCGTTTCGGGCAATTTTTCCACACGGTCAAAAACGGCTTTCGCCAGTTTAGCAAAAACCAGTTGCGCAACGCGATCGCCCCGCCTGACCATATAGGGGACATCGCTGAAGTTAAAAAGAATGATGCCGATTTCCC
This sequence comes from uncultured Nitrospiraceae bacterium, assembly GCA_964646375.1. Classification (GTDB taxonomy): domain Bacteria; phylum Nitrospirota; class UBA9217; order UBA9217; family UBA9217; genus JBAZLV01. The sequence goes on from CAZYEF010000026.1 coordinate 7,716, forward strand.
CCCGATAATCTGCGTCAATGGTTCCGGGGGCGTTCAGCATGCCAATGCCATGTTTAAGCGCCAGACCGCTGCGGGGCCGCACTTGGCCTTCAAACCCTTCCGGAATCGCTACTGCGATGCCTGTGGGAATAAGCTTCCACTTGCCGGCTTCGATGACAGTGTCATCATTTACGGCTGCGTATAAGTCCACACCTGCCGAGTGATCCGTTTGATAGTGAGGAATCGGAAGACCGGTTGAATTTTCAAGTGTTGTAATCTGAATAGTTAGGCAATCCGGCATACGGTCGGTCATATTCATGTGGTCGCACTAAATCTCTAAAAAAGTATCCGGCAAATCTGCTTTGGTCAGCGGACCGAGAACAGCAAGCGCAATATTCTCCCGCGTAAACAGCTGCTGCGCCAATCGTTGCACCTGTTCCTTTTTAACGTTTTCCACTCCATTAATAATGTCGTCCATGGACAGGTATTTACCGTAGTAAATTTCCTGGCGGGCGAGCCGGGTCATATGGCTGTTGCTGCTTTCCAGAGAGAGGACCAGGTTCCCTTTTATCTGATTTTTAATGCGTGTTTCTTCTGCAGACGTTATTCCTTCTTCTTTGATTTTCTTGAATTCTTTCAGCACAAGCCGCACGGTTTCCAGCGCATTGGCAGGATCTGTGCCCGCATATACCGTCAAGAGTCCCGTGTCGCGGTATGCAGTAAGGTATGAATAGATGGAGTAAGCCAGCGCATGCTGCTCACGCACCTCCTGAAATAGCCGGGAACTCATGCTGTTGCCGAGAACAGTGTTCAGTGCCGAAAGCACATAACGATCTTCATGAGTATAATGCAATCCTCGGGATCCGATACAAATTTGTACTTGCTCTAGTTGTTTTTTCTTCACTACCAATGCCGGGGTAAAAAGAGGCGGCACTTCTTTTTTGGGATTGCCTGCACGAACCAGTTTTCCGAAGCTGCCATTCAGCAATTCCAGCAATTGTGCATGTTCAAAGTTTCCGGCCACTGAAATGACAATTTCTTTGGGGTTGTAATACTGGGTGACGTAGGAAATAATATTTTCATGGCTCAGAGCTTTGATGGTTTCCTTGGTTCCCAGAATGGGCCGCCCCAGCGCATTGTCCGGCCATACGGTGTTGGTAAAAATTTCGTGAATGACATCATCAGGGGTGTCCTCAACGCTTTTAATTTCTTCGAGAATAACCTTTCGTTCTTTTTCCATTTCCTTCGGATCAAACCGGGAACTGAGCAGAATGTCCGAGAGGATATCAATGGCAACCGGCAGATGTTCATCTACAACTTTTGCATAATAGGTAGTTGTCTCCTGCGTGGTGAAAGCGTTCAATGTGCCGCCAAGAGAATCGATTTCAATCGCGATATCTTTAGCAGAGCGTTTTTCGGTGCCTTTAAAGAACAAATGTTCTATAAAATGTGAAATACCGCCGATATTTTGAGGTTCGTGGCGAGAACCCACCTTCACCCAGACTCCTATGGAGACGGATCGTGATTTCGGAAGTGTTTCAGACACCACCCGTATGCCGTTGCAAAGAGTGTCTTTTCTGTACATAACTTGAAATCCCTTACCATGACAAGAAAGGCGCCAAGACACGCAAAGAACGAATCAATTCCTCATCGCTCCCCGTGTCCTGGTGCCTTCAGGATAAAATCATTTTTCTTTCTGGTTTTGGACCCCGTGTGTCTGTTGCGAAATGCGTTCCTGAATAATTTTCTGTGACAAGTGGCTCGGCACATCCTCATACCCGGAGAATTCCATGGTATACATGGCCCTGCCGCTCGTGAGAGAATTAAGTGTCGGCGCGTACGACAGCATCTCCGACATCGGAACCATGGCCTTGATCACCTGGCCGTTCGCCTGCGGGACCACACCCTGGACTTTACCTCTGCGTGAATTGAGATCGCCAATCACTGCCCCGAGTGTATCATCGGGCGAAACTACTTCAACATTCATAATTGGTTCCAGCAAAACCGGTTTTGCTACCTCTACAGCTTTTTTGAACCCCATCGATGCTGCAACTTTAAACGCCATTTCTGAAGAATCAACCGTATGGTAAGAGCCATCGAACAGCTTGACCTTAATATCAACCATTGGATAACCAGCCAGAGAGCCTTCCTGCATGGCCTCAGCTACGCCCTTTTCGACAGCAGGAATATACTGTCTGGGGATTACGCCGCCGACGATTTTGTCTTCAAACACAAATCCGCTGCCCCGCGGCAATGGTTCAATTTCCAGCCAGGCGTCACCATACTGTCCATGGCCGCCGGTTTGTTTCTTATACTTGCCCTGGGCGCTTGCTTTCAGCTTGATTGTTTCTTTATAGGGAACTTTCGGCGTCTTCATCTTCACTTCTACGCCAAATTTCCTCTTGAGTTTTTCAAGCGTTACTTCAAGGTGGACCTGACCCATTCCGGAGAGAATCATTTCCTTGGTCTGGTCGTCAAAGGCAAAGCGAAGTGTAGGATCTTCATCAAGCAGCTTATGAATACCGATGCTCACCTTATCCTCATCACCGCGGGATTTCGGCTCGATAGCGAATGACATGACGGGATCCACAAATTTTGCGAAATCCAGGGCAATCGGATGGTTTTCCGCACAGAGGGTGTCGCCCGTAAGCGTCTCCTTGAGCTTTGCGACGGCACCAATCTGGCCTGCAGACAAAGTCTGCACTGAAATCTGTTTCTTGCCCTGAATATGAAATAAAGAACCTACTTTCTCTTTTGCCTGCTTTGATGCATTCAGAACGGTTGAGTCAGCTTTCAGTATTCCCGACAGCACCCGTACCATGGAAAGTTTGCCTGCAAAAGGATCAATAACGGTCTTGAAGACAAGAGCGGCAAGCGGTTCATCAGGGGAAGGCTTCCTCGTTGTCTCAGAGTTTGTTTTCGGGTCGGTTCCCTTGATCGACACAATCCCCGCCCGTTCAAGCGGAGAGGGAAGACACATGATGACTGCATCCATGAGCTGTTGAATCCCCATGTTCTTTACCGGGGAACCGCACACGATAGGCAGGAGCCCCCCCCCAAGTGTGCCGTGCTTGATACCGGCAATGATGTCTTCCGAGGAAAGGTCGCTTTTTTCGAGATATTTTTCGAGAAGAAGGTCGTCGGTTTCCGCTATCTGTTCAACAAGTTTTTTCCGGTATGTTTCAGCGTCCTGACGCATGTCTTCCGGAATATCTTTTTCTTCTATTTTGCCGCTGTTGTCTTTGGCGAAATACAGCGCTTTCATTCTGATAAGATCAATAACTCCCCGGAAGTTGTCTTCCAGGCCATCGGAAGCTGGAGCACCAATGCCCCTTTGCAGAAGGATTTTTCCATGTCCCCTACTGCGCGAAAAAAATCAGCACGTTCTTTATCAAGCTTGCTTACAAAAGCGATGCGGGGAATTTCATAGTCACAGGCGAATTTATAAATTTTTTCCGTTTCAGCCTTTACCCCGGAGATCGCGGAAATGATCAGAACGGCGCCGTCCGCGGCACGAAGGGTGCCTTTGGTCTCCTCAAGAAAATTAATATAACCGGGAGTGTCTATGATATTGATCCGTACACCTTTCCAGTCCGTAAAACCCAGTGCCGCGGTGATCGTGATCTTTCTTGCAATTTCCTCAGGTTCATGCATGAATATCGAATCATCGTTATCAACGCTGCCTTGAATGTCTACAGCTCCTCCGGCGAAAAGCATTGCATCTGAAAGAGAGGTCTTGCCTGCTGCACCATGCGAGAGAATTGCAATGTTGCGGACTTCCTTGACATCAGTATTCTTCATAAGACACTCCTTTTTTTGAGGGTGATTTTTTTATCTTATGATCTACCAGATTTCAGATTGGATTTTGCCTCCCTGCTTGATTAGCACGTCAACCACAGCTTCGTTGAAAAAATTGGTTCGATTGCGGATTTCTTCATCTACCATGGTTTCATAATACTTTTTCCCTTCACTCAGCTCTTCCGTCAGGATGTCAAATAAGGTGTCTTTCTCAATGCCCTCCTTCACTTTGGCCTGATTGTACAACACAATATCTGAAAGGATCGTCCTTGCCAGCCTTTTCGCTTCATCCAGGTTTTTTATCAATCTCATATGTATTGCTCCAAGAAAGCAAGAACCTTCCCGTCAGGGAAGTATTTCACGGATAACCGGCTTAAATTTGGGTGTCTTCCTAATTTTATGAGCATACGCTCGAATACTGGCATAGGAGATGACCATACAAGTTATCCCTGCAAAAAATGCCCACCAGTCTGAAGCGCTTCCGGCAGCAGCGTGCAGGGACAGTTTCTTTGCAATGATTGCACCGCTGACCAGGGATGCCAGAGGAATCCCATAAAGAACAATGGGCATCTGCATATAGATCTGGGGCCTGAGTTCGATCAGCACCTTCTGTCCTGGAATAGCCTTGAGCGGATTCGCTGCCTCCATGAAAGATCTCTTTTCGTCCTGAGGGTGGCATATTCCCGCAGCAGCGCAGGACTCGCAGGCACTCTTTCTTAAAATTGCAACCGTTGCGCTCTCACCTGCCGAACTGACAACAATACCTTCTTCTCTGATCACCGTTTCAACCAATCTCCGGCGGCGTCAGCGCGGGAACACTGGACCGGTACTTGCGCTGTTAAAATCCGGCGGAGCATCATCTGTTCCTTTTTTTGTGGAGAAGCTTGTATTCGATACTATCCACAAGTGCCTGCCAACTGGCTTCGATCACGTTTTCAGATACACCGACTGTTCCCCACTTGTTCCTGCCATCTCCGGATTCTATCAGAACCCGAACTTTTGCCGCTGTGCCTTCAGCGGCAGTTAATACCCTTACTTTGTAATCGAGCAATTTGACTGTTTCCAGGCCTTTCCCGGGGAAATACTTCGGAAGCACTTTGCGAATGGCTTTGTCCAAAGCGTTCACCGGTCCATTTCCCCAGGCAGCGGTATGCTCCACATTCCCGCCGACTTTCACCGTAATAGTGGCCTCACTTTCAGAATCAGGGTCAACCTTTCTTTTTTCCGTGAGAATCCGGTAATCAATACGGTCGAATATACTGAAAACTGATTCATAATTTTTTGCTGCGCGCAGCATAAGCAATTCAAGAGAGGCTTCCGCCCCCTCAAATTCATATCCTTCATTTTCCAATTCCTTAACCTTGCGCAGAATCTGCAGAAGTTCGGGGCTTCTTTTGGTAAGAGAAAAACCAAGTTCCCTTGCCTTCTGCAAAATATTGCTCTGCCCCGACATGTCGGACACCAGGATGCGCCTCCTGTTCCCAATCAGACCGGGGGAAATATGCTCATAGGTCAGGGAATTTTTTGCCACTGCATCAACATGCACCCCGCCTTTATGGGCAAAAGCGCTGTCTCCTACATACGGCTGCCATTTTCTATGCTGCATATTGGCAAGTTCATCGACATAGCGAGAAATATCACGGAGCCGCGTCAGATTTGCGTCCGGGATGCAGGGAATCCTCATTTTCAGTTTGAGATTGGGAATAATGGAGCAAAGGTTCGCATTGCCGCAGCGTTCGCCATATCCATTAATGGTTCCTTGTACAAGGACCGCGCCTTCTTTCACCGCGGCAAGCGTGTTGGCAACGGCGAGTTCAGCGTCATTATGTGCATGGATGCCGAACGGCACGGTGATCTTTGTTTTTATCTCGTTGATGATCTTTTCAACATCATGCGGCAGCGTTCCACCGTTCGTATCACATAGAACAAGGCAGTCTGCACCGGCACGTTCTGCAGCCAGAATGGTTTCCAGAGCGTATGCGGGATTTGCTTTATAACCGTCAAAAAAGTGCTCCGCATCAAAAAAAACCTCCGCCATATGTCTCTTGAGAAAGGAAATGGAATCCCTGATCATGGCGGTATTTTCATCAAGCGTGGTCTGCAGGGCTTTCAGGACATGCAAATCCCATGTTTTGCCGAAGATGGTCGCTACGGCTGCGCCGGATAAGACTAGTGCCTTCATGTTCTTGTCTCTGGAGGCCCTGGTTCTCGCCCGGCGTGTAGAGCCGAACGCGGCAAGCTTTGCCTGCCTGAGTCTGGTGCGGCGCATTTCAGCAAAAAAAAGGGCATCACGCGGGTTTGATCCGGGCCAGCCGCCTTCGATATAATGGACGCCGAACTGATCCAGTTTTACCGCAACGCGTATCTTGTCTTCAGCAGAAAAATTTATGTCTTCTGCCTGTGCTCCGTCGCGAAGGGTAATGTCGTATAATTTTACCATGGTCTGCATAGGGTAACTACGCTGTTCTCCCGTCTAGCATGCAATGCCCGGTGCTGTTTTGGCGGCACGGAGTTGTCATGCTGCCTTGTCCATCTTAAACGTTTCATGCAGCACCCGGACCGCCAACTCGGTATACTTTGCGTCGATAACGCAGGAAATCTTGATTTCTGAAGTACTAATCATCATAATATTGATGCCCTCTTTTGCAAGAGCTGAAAACATCTGCGCAGCCACACCCGAATGCGAGCGCATCCCCACACCAATGATAGAAATCTTGGCGATTTCTTCCTTGAAGCTCACTCCCTTTGCCCCTATCTCGGAGACTACCTTTTTCATGACATCCATGCATTTTTTGACGTCGGTCTTGGTGACCGTAAACGACAAATCCGTCAATCCGCCTTCACCGATATTCTGTATGATCATGTCAACGACGATGGCATTGTCCGCTATATCACCAAAAATTTTCCCCGCCACACCCGGTTTGTCCGGAACACCCGACACCGTCACCTTCACCTGATTCTTATCATATGCCACACCGGACACCACCACGTTTTCCATCTCTGAATCCTCCTTTGTTACCAGTGTCCCGGGATTGTCGTTGAAACTGGACAGCACCCGTACCGGAACGTTGTATTTTTTTGCGAACTCTACAGAGCGGCTCTGCAACACCTTGGCGCCGGAACTTGCCATTTCAAGCATTTCATCGTAGGAGATTTTGTCGAGTTTTCTGGCCTGAGGCACCATATTTGGATCGGTCGTATAAACACCGTCCACATCCGTATAAATATCGCAGAAATCGGCCTTTAACGCCGCCGCAATTGCAACCGCAGTCAGGTCCGAGCCGCCCCGTCCCAGGGTCGTTACATCCGATTGTTCATTAATTCCCTGGAAACCGGCCACCACCGCGATATAACCCTCCTGAATCGCTTTTGTCAGGCGGTCTGCATTTATTCGCTCAATTCTCGCTTTGGTATGAATACTGTCCGATATGATGCCGGCCTGCCGGCCGGTGAAGGATTGTGCTTTGTGTCCCAATGCCTGAATCGCCATGGCCAGCAGGGCAATTGTCACGCGCTCACCGGTAGATACAAGCATGTCCATTTCACGCGGATCAGGGCTGTCATTGACCTGCCCGGCAAGATTGATGAGTTTGTCCGTCTCTCCACTCATGGCTGAAACCACGACCACTACCTGGTGGCCCTGCTCCTTGGCACGCACAACACGTTTCGCAACATTCTTGATTCGCTCTGGATTCCCTACGGACGTGCCTCCGTATTTGTGAACTATAAGCAATTGTCATCCTCCCTCATGTCGGAAATAAAACTTTGAATAATAAACTCGTCAACCAAACAAGCCTGAAGTACACAAACCGTCAATATCTCGGCTTCCGGCTTATTTTTTCAGGAAATGGTCCATAAGAGTGTGACCCTCTTTAAACAGCTGCGCATCCGTTCGTTCAGCGATGCGTTCATCATAGGGCACGTGTCCACCTCTGCGCTCTGACTTGTTATCATATAAAATAAAAGGAACTGCTTCGTTCGAATGCGTTCTTATCTCAATGGGCGTCGGGTGGTCCGGAAGGACAAGGATCCGATATTCATCAAACTGCTTCATTCCATGAATAATGTTTCCAACAAGCAACTCATCAAAGTCCTCGATAGCCTTCACTTTATTTTTCAGGTCACCTGCATGTCCCGCTTCATCGGGAGCCTCAACGTGCACATATACAATGTCTTTTGTTTTGAGCGCCCAGAGGGCATGCTCCGCTTTTCCAAGATAATTGGTATCAATCCATCCTGTTGCACCGGGGACATTGATAACGTCAAAACCAGCATAAATGCCAATTCCTTTGGTGAGATCAACCGCCGATATCATGGCGCCTTCTAAACCGTATTTTTCCTTGAATGTCGGCATGTCTGGTCGCCTTCCCTGTCCCCAGAGCCAGATGCTGTTCGCGATCCGCTTTCCTGCTTCCTGCCTTTTTTTATTAATCGGATGATTCTGGAGCAGTTCGATGGATTCTTCCATGAGGGATTTGATCACATCGTCGCCTTCACCGCACGGCAGATAGTCTTGTATATTTTTGTCCTGAATATCATGGGGGGGAGTGCACTCAATTTTATCTTTACCGCCTTGCCATACCATGAGGTGGCGATAACTTACTCCCGGATAGAAACGAATGCGGTCGCTGCCGAGTTTGTCATCGATCTCCTCAATAAGGATCCGTGCTTCCTCGCTCGAAATGTGCCCTGCACTGAAATCTTCCAGAATCACCATGCGGCCAGGACTGAGAACAGGTGCCTTTGCACCCATCATGCGAAGTGTGACAAAATTGCATCGGTAGGCCACATCATCCGATGCAAGGTTCACGCCGATGCTGGCAGCCTCAAGTGGAGATCTCCCGCTGTAATATTTTCTGGGATCATATCCCATGACAGAGAGGTTTGCCACATCGCTGCCCGGTGGAAAGCCATCAGGAATAGTGTGTACCATGCCAACCGTTCCCAGCGTCGCAAGCTGGTCAAGGTTCGGCGTTTTTGCCGCCATCAGACAGGTTTTTCCGTTCAAGTCTTTATGAGGCCTGTCCGCCATGCCATCGCCGAGTAATATAATGTATTTCATAGTATTTAAAATAAGCAGAACCACGTGCTGCGGACTCTGCTTACCTGTCGGTCTCCTTAACAATAGAATGCGCTGCCTGCCAGCATTACGGCGTTATGATGTCCCCTTCAAGGGATTCAACCCTGACGCCTCGCTTCTTCAGATAGGCGATGCCGTCTTCCAGGTTTTTATCAGTACCTTCGAGTTCCAACACCACTTCCCCTGCATCTTCAGTCACCCGTGCACTTCTTATATTCGGCATCACATTGAAATCTCTGGCCATCATGAAAATAACCGGTTGCTTGATTAACTCCTGGGGAAAAATCAATTTAATTCTTTTTATTGCCATGCGGACTCCTTATGGATACGTTGTGAATACGACACCGGGACGATGCAACGATCAGCGACTGCACGCATGACCTCCACCGGCAATCGCAGGTATGATGGAAACAACGTCTCCATCATGTAAAACAGTTTCTTCCTTGTTCATAAAGCGTATATCCTCATCATTTACATAAACATTGATGAACCGCCTGATCTTACCGCCATCCGTCAAGCGATCCTTCATGCCCGGAAAAGTCTTTTCGAGCATATCAATGAGTTCCTGAATAGTTTTCGCTTTGGATTCTATCTCATGTTTTCCATTCGTGAGTTTTTGCAATGGTGTTGGTATTCTTACTTTTACTGACATGATTCATTCCTCGAAAAATACAGGCATCGGGTTTGAACGCAGGAAGCTTAAATCGTCCGGTTCAGAAGATTCTCAAATGACTCCATATTCGGTTTAATTGAAAACGGTTTGGGAAGGCTGTTCGCGACTGCCTCGGTTGTTTTCAATCCGTTACCGGTAACGCAAAGAACCAGCGTCTCGTTCTTTGATATCCTACCGGTCTCCAGCAGCTTTTTGGCTGCCGCAATGGTGACACCACCGGCGGTTTCCGTAAAAATACCTTCCGTTTCTGCAAGCAGTTTTATTGCGTCAATGATCTCTTGGTCAGATGAGTCCTCAGCGAATCCACCCGTGTCTCTCACGACTTTGGCGGCGTAGTACCCATCAGCCGGATTCCCGATAGCAAGGGATTTGGCAATGGTTTTAGGTTTAACGGGCCGGATACTGTCGCTACCTTGCTTGATGGCCGCGACGATCGGATTACAGCCGTCAGCCTGCGCTGCAAATACCTTTGTCTTCACCGGTCCTACAAAACCAAGTTTTTCGAATTCTTTAAAAGACTTCCATATTTTGGTCAAAAGTGACCCACCGGCACAGGGAACTACAATGTTATGCGGCACTCTCCATCCCAGTTGCTCAACGATTTCAAATCCGAGAGACTTTGATCCCTCACCGTAGAAGGGGCGAATATTGATGTTCATAAAAGCCCATTGATACTTGGCAGCAATCTCCGCGCAAAGCCGGTTAACTTCATCGTAATTGCCATCAATCCGCACTAGATGCGGACTATAAACCAATGAACTGATCGTCTTTGAAAGCTCAATATCGGATGGGGTAAAAATAAAGCACTCCATCCCCGCCCGGGCTGATTGTGCTGCAACGGCATTCGCCAGATTTCCTGTTGAAGCACATGCAACAGTGTCAAATCCGAACTCCCGTGCCTTGGTGATTGCAACAGCCGCGACACGGTCCTTAAATGAAAGTGTCGGATGGTTCACCGAGTCATCTTTTAAAAATACTTCCTTGACTCCCCATATTTTTGCAAGATTTCCGGCATGGACAAGAGGAGTAAACCCGGTGTCCAGGCCCGTAATCGGATTATTTTCGATCGGCAGCAACTCACGGTAGCGCCACATATTATGCCGCCGCGACTCAATCTGCCGTTTTGTCATATCCGTCCTGATGGCGTCGTAATCGTACGTTACTTCAAGGGGACCAAAACAAAAGTCACAGACATAAATGGGGCTGATGGCATATTCTCTGCCGCATTCTGCACATCGTAAGCACTTTGCATAGGTCATCGGTCATCATGCCTCGAGAACATTTAACGGAACTTCAGCAACATCGCCGTCCACGATAGCATATCCTCGCGCGTGAAAGGATTTCCTGTCATCCGCCGCAACGATGACATACACGGCTTCGGGATAATATGCCAGTGATACATCAGTCATTGACGGATATGCCCGGCTGTCCGTGTGCGAGTGATATATCCCGACGAGATCGAGGTCGGCCCGACGCATTTTTTTCATGACGTTAAACTGCTCCTGCGGATCCATGCGATAAAAGCTGGGGCTCGCCTCCGCATTTGACATCGGATATACCTGCTCGACAATTCCTGCATGGCCCGCGAGAATTCCGCACGCCTCATCGGGAAGTACGCTGTTGCAATGCGAAAAAATCTTCTGGAGGTCGGAGCCTTTAATAGTCAGCATCACAGGATACAGAGACATGAACCATCGCGTCTTTTCATACGAAGATTGTGAAGCTTTCCGTGCCGGAGAGGATTCAGCCTGAGTTGCCCTGCTCGATTACAATTCCAGGGAACAAACCTGTCCGGAGTAAATCAACTCCGTAATCTTTGGATGATCACCACACAGTGCGCATTCCCGATTGCGCGGAACTTTTATTCTCCGAAAGCTCATGTCAAGGGCATTAACGAGCAGCAGCGCCCCCCGAAGAGGTTGGCCGATGCCCAGGATAATCTTGATGACTTCCGCCGCCTGAATGGTTCCGATTATGCCCGGGACTACACCTAAAACACCCGCTTCCTGGCAGGAAGGTACCATTCCAGGCGGTGGGGGGCTTTCAAACAGACAGCGATAACAGGGACCCTCGCCGGGAGAAACAGTCATCACCTGTCCTTCAAATCGGAATACCGCTGCGCTCACCAGCGTTTTTTTGAGCATGACGCAGGCATCATTGACGAGATACCGAGTCGGGAAATTGTCGCTGCCATCGACAACAATATCATACTCGGAAAAAATCTCCCTGGCATTCTGCGCCGTCAAGCGCTCCCGCCAGGTCTTTATCGTTACATCTGGATTCAATGTCTCAAAGGTCTCTTTTGCCGAATCAGCTTTATGCAAACCGACTCGTTTCATGTTATGCGCGATCTGACGTTGAAGGTTGGACAATTCCACCCTGTCATCATCTATGACACCAATCGTACCGATGCCCGCTGCTGCAAGATAATATCCCGCGACGGAGCCGAGGCCTCCCGCGCCTACCAGTGCAACCTTTGCGTTCAGAAGCTTTTCCTGCCCATGGCCGCCGACCTCGGGAAGCAGAATATGTCTGCTGTATCTCAGTATCTGATCTTCAGTAAAATCCATAATCACCAGTTAAAAATCCAAATCAGGGCATTATCTTGCATCGGTATTTTTCTGCTTTTGCCCAGGTTTTTGCGTTGTTTTTCGGACAAAAATATGCCATTCTTCTTCTGCAGTCTGATCAATTCTGATAACCTGCTGCCCTTCATTTGCAAAATTTCTGGGGATATCTTCCCTCGCCTGCTTATGGTCCGTAATGATTTCGATGATTTCTCCCAAATTCATTTTTTCAACAGCCAGCTTGGAGCGGACAAACGTGTAAGGGCATATCTGACCTTTTATATCAAGCCTACTGGCAGTTTTAAAATCATCACTCATGATACGGTTCTGGTGTTGCCGTTTGATGCAATATGAAAAAACATCAACAAATGCCCCGATGCTCCTACGCTCCGCGCTATTTATTGCCATTCTCCACGCGGATTACCATTGTCGGTCCTGCGACACAATCCATATTATTAATTTCTTCAAGGGCTATGCGGACATTGCGCTCCACGGCTTCATGGCTCATCATCACCAGCGGAACTGCCTCTGCAGATCCACGGCCTTTCTGAATAACCGACTCGATGCTGATGTTGTTTCGGCCGAGCACTCCCGAAATCCGCGAGAGCACACCCGGCTTGTCCATAGCCGTAAACCGCAAATAGTAACACGATGTAATGTCATCCATTTTGCGTATGGCGAGAGGAGAACGATCCTTGAACGCGGCGATCGGCGAACGATTCGAGCAGCCCGCAAGAATATCCCTGCCGATATCCACGATATCACTCACCACTGCGCTTCCTGTTGGCATGTCACCTGCTCCCCTGCCATAAAAGAGTGTGGACCCCACAGCATCTCCCACGATTGAGAGGGCATTGTAGACGCCATCAACTGTCGCAATCGGGAACTCCCTCGGAAGCATCGTTGGATGCACCCGTGCTTCGATTTCTCCGTTTATCGTTTTCGTGATTGCAAGGAGCTTGATCTTGTAGCCAAGATCGCGAGCAAAATCAATATCGAGAGGCGTAATTTTGGAAATGCCTTCAGTGTATATATCATTGAAAGAAACCGGCGTCCCATAAGAAAGCATGGCAAGGATCGCCAATTTGTGCGCTGAATCGATGCCTTCAATATCAAAGGTCGGATCAGCTTCCGCATACCCTTTGGACTGCGCCTCTTTCAAAACTTCATCGAATTTCCGCCCTTCATTCGTCATCTGGGTCAGGATATAATTACAGGTCCCGTTGACAATAGCGTAAATGGATTTGATGTTGTTCGCGGCAAGTCCATGCCTGATTGCAGCAAGAATGGGGATGCCGCCTGCCACGGAAGCTTCATAGCCGAGCATTACACCTGCTTTTTCAGCCGCCGCATAGATATCTTCGCCGTGAACAGCAAGAAGCGCTTTATTAGCCGTAACGACATGCTTGTGATGCCTGATGGCATCAAGAATAAATTCTTTTGCAGGCTTGTATCCTCCGATAAGCTCAACAACAATATCAAGAGAAGGATCGTTTACAACCTCGCGCGCATCAGTCGTAAATTTCACTCCGGAAAGGTCCAGACCGCGGTCACGTTGAATGTCGATATCGGCAACTTTGCGGAGAAAAACCGGCGCACCGAGTCTGCGTTGAATAATGTTTGCATTTTCTATCAGAATGCGGGCTGTTCCGGTCCCGACGGTACCCAAACCGATAATGCCCACATTAATTGTTTTTTTGGGTGTCATGACGTCTCCGTATGCTTCTGGTTATAGGAAGTCACGGGAGGCATTCCCGGGACCTGTGATATTTGACCGGTCACTTCTGCAGGACCTGTTTTATTCCTTTTGCCGCCTGTCGTATCCGGTGTTCATTTTCCACCAGAGCGAATCGTACGTGCCCTTCTCCGTGCTCACCAAAGCCTATGCCGGGGGAAACAGCAACCTTCGCTTCCTTGATAAGCAGCTTTGAAAATTCCAGTGAACCCATTTCTCTGAATGGCTCGGGAATCTCCGCCCAGACAAACATGGTTCCTTTTGGTTTTTCGATATTCCAGCCGGCCTTGCCGAGTCCTTCGACCAGAGCATCCCTGCGCGACTGATACATTGTGCATATTTCCTTCACACACTCCTGCGGTCCGTTCAGGGCAATAATGGACGCTATCTGAACCGGCTGAAACATTCCATAATCCAGGTAGCTTTTAATCTTGATCAATGCCCCCACGATATCCCTGTTTCCGACACAAAAACCAACACGCCATCCTGCCATGTTGTAGCTTTTGGTCAGGCTGTAGAATTCAACACCTATGTCTTTGGCACCCGTTGCCTCCAGGAAACTCGGCGCCCGGTACCCGTCAAAGTTTAAATCGGCATATGCCAGATCATGCACCACGATAATGTTGTTTTCACGGGCGAAATCGGCTATTTTCTGGAAAAAATCGACATCGACAACCATGGTAGTCGGATTGTTCGGGAAGTTAATAATAAGCATCTTGGGGCGGGGCCATGTATTCTTATATGCTTCAAGCATATCAACAAAAAAATCGCCGTCTTTCCTGAGGGGAATGGAGCGGACCTCGCCACCGGCGATAATTACAGCATAGGGATGTATGGGATACGCGGGTGTGGTCGTAAAAACCACGTCTCCCGGTTCGATCGTTGCCAGCGCGAGATGAGACAACCCTTCCTTGGAACCCATGGTCACCACCGCCTCAGACTCAGGATCAAGGTCAACATTATGGTTTCGTTTATACCAATCACATATGGCGGAACGCAGTTTTGTTATGCCCTTGGAAGCCGAGTAGCGGTGATTCTTCGGGTTTTGGGCTGCCTCGATAAGTTTGTCAACGATGTGTTGAGGTGTGCCTTGATCAGGATTTCCCATGCCGAGATCAATAATATCCTCACCCCTCCGGCGTGCATCAATTTTCATTGCATTGACTATGGCGAACACATACGGTGGCAACCTTTTTATTCTGCCAAACTGCTCAGGCATTATGAACCCCTTTTTATTCAAGAATCCCGCCTTCTAACCATTCAATTTAAAAAGTAAAATTGATAATAAAACACTATGATTTTTTTGTCAATAAAAAAGACTTTTAAAATTATGGATATACCAAATGTATTACAAAAAAAGTTTATGAATACACACTTGCTCTTACTGCTCAACAACTCCCCCAAAAAGAGAAAAGGCTTGATTTTTCAAACAGCCTGTGCTATTGTTCAACCCTCAAAAAGAGTAAGGTCGATTCCCGTTTGGAAATATTCGGGATTACTCCTTGCTCCCTGCAGCAATATTATCAGGGGGCTATAACCCATAAGGAGGCAGAGCAATGCCGATTTACGAATCTATCTTCATAATCAATCCCAATCTTTCGGATGACGAAACAACAGGCATAATCAAGAAAATGCAGGATGTCGTCACGAAACAAGGTGGGGAAATGCTCAAGTTCGAGGATTGGGGTAAAAAGAAACTTGCGTATGAAATCAGAAAACAGAAGCGCGGACACTATGCGTTTTTTCAGTTTAAGTCCACTCCCGCAGTTGTAAGTGAACTGGAGCGAACATATAAACTGACAGATTCAGTCATCAAGTTCCTTTCTGTCAAGCTTGAGAAAGAGTTGCGTACCAAGCAGCCGCCAAAACCAAAGAAAAAAGAAGCCGCCAAAACATCGGGAACCGAGCAACCACAAGCTTAAATCCCGGCGGTAATCTCCCTTTTTCAGAAGTCCGGCGCACCAGTCGAACATGAATAACAGCGGCCATGAGGTAATGCCATGACAAGCTACAATAAAGTGATTTTATTGGGGAACCTTACTCGCGATCCCGAGGTTCGCTACACCCCCAACGGTATTGCCGTGGCGAGCTTTGCCATCGCCGTTAATCGCAAGTATAAGCAAGGCGATGAAACGAAAGATGAAGTCAGCTACATTGACATCGTCGTCTTCGGGAAACAGGCTGAATCTTGCGGCCAGTATATCGGAAAAGGAGACTCTGTTCTGATTGACGGCAGGCTTCAGCAGCGACGCTGGGAAACTGAAGAAGGTCAAAAACGCACCAAACTTGAAGTGGTAGCGCAGTCGGTAAATTTCATGCCAAAGCGATCA
>CAZYEF010000027.1:0-23232 GCA_964646375.1 uncultured Nitrospiraceae bacterium
CATTGTGACCTTCAACGCCGGCGCAGCATACGGCAGCGGCAACCGCCCTGGTTCCTCCAACAACTCGCAGGTTGTTACCCTGCTTGATATCGGCCAGCACTACTCCTTGATTTATGAATATCGGTTAAGGAGTGCTGCGAATGCGACAAACCGTGGTTTGCAGAATACGATGTTCGTGAATGCAGGCGCAATGGTACAGGTTGTAAAGAGCCTTGCAGTTGGTTTCGATGCTTACTGGTTCCAGGCAACTGAGTGGGTAGCTTTGAATGGCGGCACCCCCTCAAAGGACCTCGGCTTTGAAACAGACCTCAAGGTCAACTGGCAGATTGCTCCGAATCTCTCCTGGAACTGGCAGGCCGGCTGGTTTGCAACCGGCGGTGCTTACCGCACTGCAGCAGGAATCAATTCCGACTGCTATGCTGTTCAGGGAATTCTTTCTCTGAAGTTCTAGTATAAAAAGCACAGCGATGTGCTGATGTTCGGAAACACAAAGCCCCGGAGGATTTCCTCCGGGGCTTTTTATTTTTTAGAAAAAAATCTCAGCATGGAGTGCTGGAAAAATTGAAACCAAATTCCGCTCTGTTGCGGCACGATGCCGCGGCTGCTTTAAGTAATTTGCTGCGTCTGCATTTTAGCGGCCCTGACCACATGTTCGAGCAGGACCCGTGTGGTCACGACCCCGACACCGCCGGGGACAGGAGTAACAGCTTCTGCCGCATTTATAACGTTCTCCGTATCAACATCGCCGCAAAGCTTGCCCCCTTCCACATTGATGCCCACGTCAATTATTGTTGCGCCGTTCTTTATGTGCTCGTGTGTTATCATTCTTGCTTTGCCGATGGCAACGACCAGAATATCGGCTCTTCTGCACACGGCAGGCAGATCCCGCGTTTTTGAGTGGCAGACCGTTACCGTGGCATTTTCGTGCAGCAGCAGCATCGCCAGGGGTTTGCCCACAACCATGGAGCGTCCGACAATCACGACCTCCCTGCCGCTGAGAGGGATTTCATAAAAACGGAGAATTTTCATTACCGCTTGCGGAGTCGCAGGAGGAAATCCTGTTAAATCTCCGACCATAACTTTTCCGGCGTTCACAGGGTTGAGGCAGTCCATGTCTTTTTCCGGATCTATCGAGTACTTGACCACGTCTTCACGGATATGCTTCGGGAGCGGCCGCATAATGAGAATACCGTGAATGTCCGGATCGCTGTTGCGCTCGCTCAGCGTTTTGATGAAATCATTTTCCTGCGTATCGGCCGGCAATTGCTCGATATTGCAGGCGATCCCCAATTTTTCAGCGATCTTTACCGCGTTTCTGGTATACGCCAACGATTCTGCGGCGCTTCCGACGATCAGTATTCTGAGACCAGGAACTATTCCCTGTGTTTTCAACTCATGCACTTCACGCGAGAGTTCCTGTTCGATGTGCTGAGCGACTTCCTTCCCAGTTAAAATCCTTGCCGGCATGTTCCGCTCTCCTCA
Organism: uncultured Nitrospiraceae bacterium; assembly: GCA_964646375.1. GTDB lineage: Bacteria > Nitrospirota > UBA9217 > UBA9217 > UBA9217 > JBAZLV01. The sequence goes on from CAZYEF010000027.1 coordinate 1,483, forward strand.
TGTTGTTGCTACATTTTTGCATAGGTGGTTTTAAGAATTTCCTTCTCAAGGACAGCCGACTGATCCAGCACGGTCTGCATTTGCTTCCAGGCGGTTTGATTGTATGAATCGTCCTTGATGCTATTGATGTTGATTTTCACGTTGAGTGCGGCGCTTTGCGCACATGCCCGTGCCAGAATCACCGCAACGCCGGCGTCGCTTATTACCCCGGTGTTCCCAAGGGCGGCAGCGCGCTCCGTAAGTCTGGCGACTTCGAGAGACTTCATGGCGACTTCAAGCGGAACGCGGCAGGCCTCTTTGAGTGCGGCCTGCATCTTCAGAGCGCGGGCGGATTTTTCATCATCAGTTCCCTTCGGCATTTTGTACACAGCGGACAGTGTGCCATAGACCTCAGTGTCCTTCTGGATCAGGTCCTGCATATCTGATCTCGATTTTTCCGATTCCCTGAGAAGTTGTTCAATCTGCGGCTGGACGCTTTTATATTTTTCCTTGCCGAGAGTAAGGTTTGCAACCATGCTTACGAGCGCCGCAGACAGGGCCCCTACTAATGCCGCCACGCTGCCGCCCCCAGGCTCGGGAGAACTGCTTGCGAGTTTGTCCATGAAGTGCCGCATCGGCTGATCAATATACATGAGACTGCATCCTCCTGATTTAGGATGCATAACGTTAATGAAATTGTCAGTTTTTGTCAACAGAATAATCCCGCGTGAGATACAGCAGGGGGAAAACTTTGTCTTGATAGATTGCGGATGCTTTGTTATGATGCTTATATTCTACACAAGGTGAACCTCCATGGACTCCGCGCAAGGGCTTACATTGTACACCGTACTGTTTTCTCTTCTCATGGGAGTAACGTCCTTTGCGTCTCCCTGCATTCTTCCTTTGATACCTTCCTACGTTTCCTATATTACCGGCATCAGCTATGATGACCTGGTGAGCCCCGGTTCACGTGGCAGAAATACAAAATTTTTACTGCTTCACGCCGTCGTTTTTGTCGCGGGGTTTACGATAATATTCGTGCTTTTGGGGGCGACGGCAAGCATAGCGGGCGGTATTTTGTCGCAGCACCTGGAGAGCATACGGATTATTGGAGGGATTTTTGTCATACTCATGGGTATTTTTGTGATGGACGTGCTGAAAATTCCATTTCTTCAGCAGGAAGCAAGGCTGCATCTGAAAACAAGGCCTGCGGGATACGCGGGAACGCTTGTTATCGGGATGGTTTTCGCCGCGGGCTGGACCCCGTGCACAGGTCCGTTTCTGGGATCGGTGCTGACTCTGGCCATGGAGACACGCACTGTGGGCACGGGGATGGTGCTGCTGACCTTTTACTCGCTCGGCATCGGCATTCCCTTTATTCTTTCGTCAATCGCCATCAGTACCTTCCTGTCCTCATTTCATATCGTGAGAAAACACTTCAAGACCATTAAAATGATAAGCGGAATTATTCTGGTCATCATGGGCGTGCTGCTGATCATGGACAAGCTGACGATTTTAATACCGGGCTGGAGCACATATTAAATGCAGGCTGCGAAACGGAACGGAAGGATGTTTCCGCTTTGTATCCGCGGTCTACGGATGCGCTTCCACCCAGACCTCACCCTCAGCGGTGGTTTCTTTTTTCCAGATGGGAGTAATTCGCTTCAGTTCGTCAATGCAAAAGCGGCAAGCGCTGAAGGCCGCGTCGCGGTGACCTGACGCCGTTGCGATAAACACGATATTTTCTCCCACGGGAATTGTTCCTATCCGGTGGATGATGCACACATCTATTGCCCCATATTCCTGAATCGCCTTCTCGCGAATCTCCCGCAGTTTCTTTTCCGCCATGCCGGAATAATGCTCGAATTCCAGTTTGGCAACCTGTTTGCCCTGTGAAATATCGCGCGTAGTTCCCAGAAAGGTGACGATTGCGCCGATCGCGGTGGACGTTTTTTTGATGCGCTCGATTTCATCATCGAGAGAGAACGGATCTGTTTGAATCCGTATATTGCGGGACGGTTCCGCACCGCCCGAAACGGGTGGCATAAGCGCCACTTCGTCCCCGTCCTTGAGCAACGCATCAGGTTTTGCGAACTCCTGATTTACCGCGACCAGCACGCTTCCCCGTAAAAGGATATGAGAAATCTCTGGATATTCCCGGGAAAGCTGCTGAAGCAGATCCGATACTGTCGCCGGGGTGTCGGGAATGCTCAGCTCGGACGCGCCTGCCTTGTCTTTCAGTGTTGCAAATAATTTAATGGTAATCATGATACGTTCTCTCCGAATGAGTCATGACGTTCGCGGACTGCCCGCCGGCGTTGGTTCGGTAAGGCATTGGAGCATGTTCAGTTCATCCTGGTCAAACCACGTAATGCCGCAGAAGCTGCAATGGTCAATTTCAACAAGATATGCGCCGCTGTAAAAGCCGCGATACATGGGGTTTTTGCATTTGGGGCAAGGATAGAGCGGGACGGGGCTTTTGCCGGTGCCCGACAGTTTCTGATGGGTGAACCTGACCTGGTTTTCCTTCTGCACGGATTGAGCGAGAGACCTGATTCGCGCAGAACAGGCCTGCTCGCGCCCTGTTCGTGCAAGTATCCTGGTAATTTTTTGCGTATCCACCAGCGTGCCCGCGCAGAAACGGCATTGATATATCTGGGTGCCTTCATAGGTTTCCATTCTGAGCGGCTGACGACAGACCGGGCAGGTGAAATCAGAAGCGGTCTTGTCGTCCTGGGAAAGTTGCGCGACAAAAATGGCATTGATGAGCGGCTGTTTCCAGGCGCGTTCAGCGGCCTGTTTATCACCGGCTGTGATCCAGGTGAGTGGAGACAGCCAGGGCAAAGCGCCGAGTTCCGGCAGGCTGAAGGGGCCCAGCCATTGCTGTTGGGGGCTCAGGGCGTAGAAGGAAGGCACTGCCGAATCGGAGGGGGCAGCAGTTTTCGCCGGCGAGTTGGCATGCAATCCCGCCAGGCTCATATGAGCCATGCGAAGCAGAATATCAATTCGTTTCTGAATCGGCGGATGGGTGGAAAAGAGGTCAGCCCAGAAACCTTCGGATTCATCGAGCATGGTAGCCTTCGGGTTCACGATGCAGAGCATTTCGTATCCATTTCCGATGAAACCTGCTCCCCGCCATCCCCGTGACAGGAGGTAGAGTGTTTCAGCGAGTGCTATCGGATTTCTTGTCATGCGGACGGCGGCTGCGTCGGCGCGGTATTCGCGCTCCCGTGAGATGAACATGTTCAGGAGGTTGCTCAGGAGCAGCAGCCAGGCGAGGAAAAACGCGGGATGAAAGAACGAGCGGCCGCGTGATGTAGAGGTGATTTTTTCCACAAACGCGGACAGCGTGCCGAACAGGCTCGCGGCCACGGTGGTCTCGAGACAATCGCCCGAGACAACGTGGTTCGCTTCATGAGCGATGACGGACTCAAGCTGCGGCCTGGTCAACCGCGAGAGGAGACCTTCCGTGATAGCAATGACGGCGTTTCCGTTCAAATCCGCCGCGGCCAGCGCGTTCAGGGAAAGCGTCGGGATGACCGCGCAACGGATGCGGCGCTTGTTGCCGGTAACGGCCTGAATCTCCTGCATGATATTGATAAGCACTTTATGAACGGCGTCTTTTGGATCAGGCGGCTGGGCGCCGAGTCCCTGAATCACCGAGGCAACGGTATCGGAGGCGGAGAACCAGAAATGTACTCCGGCCACGACAAGAGCGATAAGGAATGCGGAGAGCAGGAATTGAGTGGAAACAGCGGTCGTGTGAGGAAAGAATGGCAGGGCGCATGCAAGGATGACGGCAAAGTACAGGAGTATGAGGACGAGCAGAAAAATCCAGATGCGCCAGGTCTTCTGCTTTTCTATATCGATAAAAGTCAGTGGCATGCGGCAATGTTCAGGTCATCCAGGCATAAAGCAGGGGCGGCTGACCCGCCCCCGGAGTTATTTTTTCAGGCTTATATTGACCGCGGGAACGGCACGATCCGCCTCTTCGGCGCCGAAATATTCCTCGCTGTTAAAATTGAACATGGATACGACAATATTGTTCGGGAATATCTGCAGTTTTGTCCGATAGTTAGCAACCAGGTCGTTGTAGAACTGGCGTGCAAAGGATATCTTGTTTTCCGTGGAGGTGAGTTCCTCCTGCAGTTGCATCACGTTTTGGTTGCTTTTCAATGCCGGATAGTTTTCCATGAGCGCAAAAAGTTTCCCGAGAGTTTGCGTCAGGATGTTCTCGGCCTCAGCTTTTGCGGCCGTTGTGGGAGCCGACACCGCCTTCGCTCTCGCTGAAATGACTTTTTCAAGAGTGTCCTGCTCGAACTCCATCGCCCCTTTTACAGTGGTGACCAGGTTCGGAATGAGATCGTGTCTCCGCTTGAGCTGGACATCAATCTGCTTCCAGGCGCTCTGGACATCATTGCGCCGGGAAACCAGACCATTGTAGATCATGATAAGCCAGACCAGAAATAAACCGAGCACCGCGAGTAGAATCCAACCGACCATGTTTCCTCCTTCAATGAACGTTGAAAAGCTGTCCGCGTAATGGCGACGCAATGCCGGTATTATACCATGAAACATTTTTTATTGTAGTAAATAAATTTTTTTTATCAGCACGCCGCCGGCCCGGATTTTCAACGGTCAGCTGCGTTCGTCCTCAGCCAGGAGAGACTTCTCGGAGTGAGGGAGGATGCCCCGGCACTCGGACTCCGAAAAAAGTTTTTGAAGGGCGGCAAGGCCCTGCTCACCGATATCGAGAGAAAAGTCATTTACGTAGAGGTTGATATGATTCAGCATTACCGTTTCGTCCAGCTCCTGGCTGTGTCTTCTGCAGTATTCCAGGACTTCCTGAGGGTGTGCGCGGGCATAAAGCAGGCTCTCGCGAATGGCTGTTTGCACGCTCAGCAGCATGTCCCGTCCGAGAGCGCGTTTCCCGAGAATGCCGCCCAGGGGAATCGGCAGGCCGGTGCGGCTTTCCCACCATTCGCCGAGGTCCAGCAGTTTTTCGAGATGATGAAGTTGATAGGTGAAGCGGCTTTCATGAATGATGAGCCCTGCCGTCGCCTGGCCCTGCGCGACCGCGTCCATGATGCGGTGAAATGGCATGACGATCACGTTTTTAAGTGTGGGCTCAAAAAGGCGAAGCAGCAGATACGCAGTCGTGAGTTTTCCCGGAACAGCGACGATCCCGTTTCTGAGGTCTTGGAGACTGGTCCCCGGTTTCACCACAAGCAGAGGACCGCATCCTCTTCCGAGTGCGCCGCCGGAACGGAGCAGCGCATAGTGTTCCCGCAAACAGCCTAGGGCGTGATACGATATTTTGGTGAAATCAAGCCTTCCCGCGAGCGCCAGCTGGTTCAGCGTTTCGACGTCCTCAAGCTGTTCGTGAAAAACGATGCCCGACGCCTGTACTTTGCCGTGAACCAGCGCGTAGAAAATAAAAGTATCGTTCGGACAGGGGGAATAACCTATAGTCAATGTTCTGGTCATATCATACGCTAAGAGCGAATCAGAAAATTTTGTACTGTAAGCTGAAAAGGGTGGAAGGTCGTGACGCTGTGGATGCAAAATTTCTTTGCATTGCTTGATTACGTCCCGGAGACATCCATGACCTGAAGTAACGCATTCTGCGCCGCATCCGCCGCGCGTGGAATATCCCACGCCGCGATGTTCCGGTCTTCCACGATATTGGATATGCCGCGCAGCTCAAGCCAGGGGACGCCGTGCAGTTCCGCGACCTGGGCTGCTGCCGCGCCTTCCATGTTTTCACACAAACCGTGATACCGTTGTTCCAGTTCGGCCGCCCGGGCCGCTGTTCCGGTGCAGGTCGACAGTGTGACAAAGGTGCCGGAATGCACCCTAGGTCTGCCGGAGTTTTGAAGTGATTTCAGTGCCTGCAAGGAACGCTTCAGCAGGTCATCCGGTGCGGGATACGTTGTATACAGCACTGAAGAAGTTGTTTTGACGAGCGGGATGCCGATATATTCGGCGTCCTTGAAACCGTCCTTGGTTAACACCCCTTCATCAGCCGCGATTTCCTCCTTCGCAACGGCAATGTCCCCGATCTGCGCGCCGGAGGAAGGGTATGCCCCTCCGATGCCGAAGATAATCAGGGCGCGGGGGGTGAACTGAGACAGCAGTAGCGTCGCCGCATGTGCCGCATTCGCTTTGCCGATTCCGCCGACACAGAGCAGCACCTGTTTGCCCCCGATCGTCCCTGCAATTATTGATTTGGAGCCCAGCAGTTTCGATTTTGTTGCTGCAATACGGTCGAGAAGAAGCTGCGCTTCAGCTTGTACGGAACAGAGCAGGGCGATCATGCAAATACTCCCTTAACCACGTTCGTTGCCGGTCTTCCAAACGTTCAAATCTTCAGATTTTTTGAAACGACGGCCCTCTGCTATTTTTACAGCTCCAGCATTACGAGCCCGGTTTTTTCGTTCAATGCTTTTCGGGCATCAACAGAGAGGATTTCCGTGATGACCGCTTCAATTCCGATGAAAACGGAATTATTTTTGCGAAGGCACCCCGTCAGGACGTTCTTTTCATGTCCCATGACTCCATGAATATGAATAACGGGTTCGTTGTCTTTCCAGAAGATGGTGCCGATCCCAAGCATGTCGCGGCCATCGCTGAAATTCACCCAAAGCGATTCCGGAGGAACCATAGGTTCTTTCGGACCCGAGACCATTTCCGCGGAACGCATGCCGCCGATCAGCATGATGGTGCCGACCGTTATTGTTTCTTTTTGCACAACTTTTTTGACTTCTTCGAGGATATCGTCCCTGTCTTCAAATTTAAGCACAAAAACCCGTCCCAATGACCCCTGTTTATACTTCACACCCATCTCCTTGCATGAATAAAATGTCTATTTTTTTGTTAAAAAACGGTAAAATACCCTAAAAATACCCTGAATAGTAACATACTTTTGATTGCACTTCCACTTTAAATTTGCTATGATGATCGCGATTTTACAGGAGTTTTTTTGTTTTTTCGAGTGCCGGTCACCTGCAGGGATGCCGGTATATCATTTTTTCTCCTTTATTATTAAATAGATATGGAGGGCTGACGATGCTGCGTTTTCTGACAGCCGGAGAGTCTCACGGAGAACTGTTGATGGGGATCATCGAGGGGATGCCCTCGGGACTACTGATACGGGTAACTGATATTGACCGGGATCTGGGACGCCGCCAGACAGGATATGGCCGGGGCGGCCGGATGAAAATAGAAAAAGACACGGTCAAGATTTATACCGGTGTACGCTGGGGCAGGACGCTCGGAAGCCCTATCGGTCTTGTTGTCCGCAAGAAGGATTGGGACAACTGGCGAGACAGGATGTCCCCGGACCCCATGTTTCTGAATTCCGCCGGCCCGGTCACGCGTCCCCGTCCGGGACATGCGGATCTGGCAGGCGCATTGAAATACGGCACCGCAGACATCCGGAATATCATCGAACGTTCAAGCGCACGGGAAACCGCCATGCGCGTAGCAGTCGGCGCGGTGGCAAAAAGGCTTCTGGAAGAGTTCAACATTGAAGTCATGAGCCACGTGCTTACCATCGGAGGAGTGTTCGCCAAAGTCCCGAAATCATCGCCCAAGGAAATCAAAAAGAAGGCGGAGGCTTCCGAACTGCATTGCGCTGATGCAGATGCTGAGAAAAGCATGCTGCGGAAGATCGATGAGGCAAGGGCGGCGGGAGATTCGCTCGGCGGTGTGTTCGAGGTGATGGTCACGGGCGTTCCCGCGGGTCTGGGGAGCCACACGCACTGGGACCGGAAACTCGATGCGAGGCTCGCGGCGGCACTCATGAGCATTCAGGCCATCAAGGGGGTTGAGGTCGGTGCGGGATTCGGCGTGGCGAACCGTCCCGGCTCACAGGTGCATGATGAGATTTACTGGAGCAGAAAAGAAGGTTTTTACCGCAAAACCAACCGGGCGGGCGGCATTGAAGGCGGTATGAGCAACGGTGAAATCATCACGCTCCGCGCTGCCATGAAGCCGATCCCGACGCTCATGAAACCGCTGCGCTCAGTGGACCTGGCGAGCAAAAAACCGTTCAAGGCGAGCGTGGAACGCTCCGATGTTTGCGCGGTGCCCGCGGCGGGAGTGGTGGCCGAGGCCGCGGTGGCTTTTGAACTGGCATCCCTTCTCATCGAAAAGTTCGGTGGAGACAGCATTGACGAGATGAAGCGGAACTATCAGGGGTATGACGCGTACCTGAAAGCACGGATGGAAGTAGAAGAAGCACGGGAGAAAAAACAGCAGTAGCAGTCTGAAAGACAACCGCGAGTGCAGATCGTATGTTGAAAAACATCATTCTTACAGGGTTCATGGGAGTCGGCAAAACGAGCGTGGGGAAAAAGCTCGCGAAGGATCTTGGATACACGTTTGTGGACACGGACGCGTGCATCGAGGCCGACCAGCGTATGGACATCACAGCAATCTTTGAAAAACACGGGGAGTCTTACTTCCGCGACGTCGAGGCAAGGATTATCAAAAGGATTTTAGAGGGCGAAAACCAGGTGGTCTCGACCGGGGGCGGCGCCGTGATCCGGGATGAAAACAGGGCGTTGTTCAAAAAGTCCGGCATGGTGGCATGCCTTGTCGCCCGTCCGGAAGTTATTTTCGAACGCATTAAACAGGAGACCCACCGTCCGCTGCTCCAGACCGCAGACCCCTTGAAAACGATCAAAGACATCCTTGACGGCCGCGCTCAATTCTACCGGCAGGCCGATCTTCTTGTCGACACTTCCGAAAAAACCGTGGATGAAGCAGTGCGCGAGATCAGGGAGAAGGTACGCTATGCACGTTGTTAGAGTGGACCTGGCGGACAGAAGCTACGATATAGAAACCGGCATCGCCCTTGAGCAGGCGGGAGGGAAACTCAGCAAACTCGGACTTGCAAATAAAATAGCCCTTGTCACGAACCCCACGGTCGGCGGTCTGTACGGCCGTCGGGTGGCTGACAGCCTTGCCGGATCAGGTTTTCACGTTCTTACGATTGAAATCCCGGACGGCGAGCAGTATAAAACCCTCGATTCAGCGAACCATATCTACTCGGAACTTCTGAAAAACAGGTTTGACAGAAAATCCCCCCTTGTCGCCCTCGGCGGCGGTGTGATCGGCGACCTGACGGGCTTCGCCGCGGCCACATTCTTGCGGGGGGTCCCGTTCATCCAGATTCCGACCACCCTTCTTGCCATGGTGGACAGCAGCGTGGGTGGCAAAACCGGCGTCAACCATCCGCTGGGGAAGAACATGATCGGGGCGTTCTATCAGCCGAAAAATGTGCTGATGGACAGCAGTGTCCTCGCCACACTGCCGAGGGAAGAGTTTCTCGCGGGCATGGCCGAGGTGATCAAGTACGGCGTCATATGGGATGAACCGTTTTTCGACTTTCTTGACGCCAACCGTGAAAAACTGCTCGCACTTGACTCCGGCGCGCTTGAGCATGTCATCCGGCGATCCTGCGAAATCAAGGCGGACGTCGTAAGCAGGGACGAACGCGAGGACGGCCTGCGCGCGATCCTCAATTTCGGGCACACCGTGGGGCATGCCGTTGAAACCGCGGAGCGCTACACGATGCGCCATGGATACGCGGTCGCACTCGGCATGGTGTACGCTTCCCGGCTCGCGCACAGCATGGGGCTGTGTGATGCCTCCGTTCCGGCGCGGGTTGAGCGCCTCATTAACGCGTACGGGCTGCCTGTCCGACTCGCGGCTCTCAGCAGGACGCCATCTGCCGCGGAACTTATGAACACCATGCAGATCGACAAAAAAGCAGAAGGCGGAAAAACGAAGTTTGTGCTGCCGAAGAAAATGGGCGAGGTAATCGTCACAAAAGAATGGGAAGAGCGGGTGCTGCAGGAGGTGCTTGAGAAGCCCTGACAATGTGCCGCACATCACCTCTCCCCTGAACCTGCCCTGAGTATTCACAATCATGGACCCTTTCATACTCTCAAGCCTCTCAGACCTTCTTTCTGTCACCACTCAACCGGTTTATCTTGTCGGCGGCTCTGTGCGCGATCTGCTGATTGGAAAGCGGAACATCAATGATATCGACCTCTTGCTTCCGGCGGATTCAGTGCCTGTGGCGCGAGCATTTGCCGACAAAATTGGCGGTAGTTTCTTTTTCCTCGATGAAGAACGGGGTATTGTGCGTGTTGTGAAACATGCGAGCAGTGGAATCGTCCAGTTCGATTTCACAAACTTTGATGGCCCTGATCTGCATGCCGATTTGGGCCGCAGGGATTTCACCGCGAATGCCATGGCCGTTTCTTTGCAAGAATTTTTAAATGAACGGTCTTCAGCAACGGTGGTTGACTTGTTTCACGGGCAGGAAGATCTCAAAAAAAGACTGATCCGCACGGTGAAGCCGGAGGTGCTGGATGAAGATCCGCTCCGGCTTTTGCGCGCCGTGCGTTTTGCAGCAACACTGGGATTCGGACTGGAGGAAGAAACAGTCCGGCAGATTCGGGAACGTTCAAGGCTGATAATTATTCCTGCTGCCGAACGAGTGCGCGACGAATTGTTCCTTATTCTGGCAGAGCGAAACGCAGGAAAATATTTGAGCATGATGGATTCGCTCGGACTGCTTTCGCCTCTTCTGCCTGAACTCGATCCTCTCCGCGGTTTTGCGCCCGGCAGATATCAGACGCATGATGTACTGACGCATTCCATAAAAACTGTCGAATATCTTGACAGTGTGCTGGACGATCTGCCGAAAATATCTCCGGAGCACGCAGAACGCGCGCTCGCTCATCTGGAAGAGCCTCTGGAGCATCTGGCGCCCCGGAAAGCCGTGCTCAGACTTGCATGCCTGCTGCATGACATGGCCAAACCAGAAAAATTTGCTGATATTGACGGCCGCGTCAGGTTTCACGGCCACGATAGTCTCGGAGCGCGCAAAGCCGGACTTCTCTGTCGTCGGCTTAAACTGTCACGGGAATCGGAATCAGCGGTCGAGAGGGTGATCCGGGACCACATGCGCTTGTTCAATCTTGCCACTGCGTCGGGCGTGAGCAACAACGCAATGTATCGGTACTGCCGGGACGCGCGCAATGCCCTGCCTGAAAGTCTCCTTCTTGCGCAGGCCGACGCTCGGGCGACACAGGAGATCATGCCCGGCGACAAGTTTACCGATACGGAAAAAACCATGGCATCAGTGCTGGATTACTATTACAAGAGGTTCCTGAAGGCCGCGGCCAAACCACTGATAAACGGGCAGGATTTGATCCATCGGGGATTTGAGCCGGGTCCTCGGTTCCGGGAGATTCTCGACGAGATCAAGGAGCTGCAGGCAGGCGGGATGATCAAAAACAGGCAGGAAGCGCTGGAGCATCTCAAGCGAATGAAATGACTTTTCACCGTTGCAGGCGGTCCACAAGCTGACAAAGTTCGGGATAATCGTTTCGCATTCCGGACAGATCGTCCTTGAGCAGACGAAGCGCCTCGGGAACATGCTTCAGAAAATATTTTTTCCCCTTCACAATCGACAGAAAACCGTACGCGCCGAGCGCCTGCATGTGGCGCTGGAGGCGGCACAGGACGAGGCTTTCCATGAACGTTTTCTTATCGAAATCTAAAGAGTCCTTTTTTCTTTCCTGGATATAATATTCAACGAGCTTTTCACGAACGCTGTCCTCAAGCCGATGGTACGGGTCCCAGAGGATTGATGCCACATCATAGGCCGCCGGCGCCATGCGAGCCCCCTGAAAATCGATGACGCGCGGAATGCCATTGCGCGTCACCATGATGTTCTGGCATTGAAAGTCGCGGTGGATCACGCTCTTGGGGAACGCATCCGTTTTCTGCGCGAGGCGATGAAATTCCAGATCCAGGTCTTTTCGGTTTTCCAGGGACATGCTGCGCAGTCCTGTGACGAACCGATCCAGAAAATAGCTTGTTTCCCATCGCAGGTATTCATAGTCAAATATGCGCTCCCGGAGCAGAGGGCATTCATGCACGTGGTTTGTGATACGAGTATGGAGTTTGAGCAGAATGTCAAGCACGCGGGCGTACATATCACTGATGTATCCGGAATCACGGGGAGGCTTCATACAAGCATACAGGCTCGCGTCTCCAAGATCTTCAAACAAAGCGCGTTTGTGCGCAGAGTCTGCGGCAAGAAGTCCGGGCACCGGCATGGTATGGGCCGCAAAAAAATTGGTGTACACGATATGACGCTCATAGTCCGGGTCGTTGGGGGCACATTCCATCAACACTGCGCTGGTGTGATCGTTACGCACGCGGAAATAACGCCGGTCGGATCCGCCGAGACCGATGAGCACCGCGTCTGACCAGGTTTCCGTTTTTTGCTTCAGAATTGCGGGATGTGATTGTCGGGGTGCAACAGGGACACTGCTGTCCGCTCCGGAAGACGTTTTATCAAAACACGCGGAAAAAAATGGCTCCGACAGCGAAATCCGTTTCTGCTCCTTTGCGTGCAACGACGGTTGCATGTCCGTTTCCGAAAGGCTTACGGCGTAGTTCGGACCCAGAATTGTGTTTTCTTGCTCACCTGATGCACGCGCGCCTGGCATCACGATGCAGTTTCTGAGGGACGATCCGTCCTCGACCGTGCTTCCCGACTCCAGCACAACATAGCCGTCGATCGCGATGCGGCCGCAGCGGGCGGTTGGTGAGACGTAAACTGTTTCACCGTTATTCCGCAGAGCGTCAAGCATTGCTCTTGTGTAGGTAACGGGATTGCCGATGTCATGCCAGGAGCAGCCGGTAACGTCCACAACCTTCACGTTAAAGCCTGCCTTGGACGCGGCAATCCAGGCGACTGTCGCATGAGAAACACCTGCGGGAAGAAACTTCAGAATCTCCGGTGAATAGACGGCGATGCCGGTGTAAGCAACCTTGTTTGCCGTGGTTGTCGGGTCAGGTCTGGATGTGCCCGCGTTCTCGACGTCAAGCACCTGGTTGTTTTTGTTGATGATCACATTGCTGAGTTCGGGGATGCGGTGGCAGACAAGGGTTGCGATATTTCCGGACGAAAGGTGCTCGTTGATCAGGTCCTGAAAATTTATATCGAGCAAAATGTCCGAGTTGTGCACGATGAACGGGGCACGGGATAGCAGTGGTTCGGCGTTCTTGAGCGCGCCACCTGTGCCGAGGATGGGGTCTTCAGAAAAAAACTGTATCCGGGCGTTGTAGGCTGATTTGGAGGCCCATTCGCGGAGCAATTCCGGTTTATAGTGCAGGTTGATGCCGATGGTTCCGGAGCAGACAGGTGTTATTTTTTCGAGGATCATTTCTATAATCGGCCTGCCCAGGACCGGGAGAAGCGGCTTCGGAAGATGGCCCGTGATCGGCCTGAGCCTCTCGCCGAGGCCTGCAGCCGGAAGAAAAATATTTATGGGGAATTTGGACATATTCGTTCTTGGAGATGCTGCGGATAAAATTTACCCCGGATGATAGTAAAAAAATGCCGCGAAAATATGAAGCGGTCGCGTTGTGGTGATGCTATTTGTAGATCAGGTATCTTTTCCTGATTTTTTCGAATGCCTTTGTTTCTTCCTTCCACCAAGGCTCCATCTCGCTGAGGCTTCTCCATGACTCTATGTCTTTTCGCAGTCTGTTGCCGCCTGCAAGGATGTCGAAGGGAAGATTTATCTCTTCATATTCGTACGGAGGCTGGTTCCAGGCAAAATCGCGCGGATAGGTATTGTGGATCGCCTTGATGACGGCCACGCCGGTTTTGAACGGTTTGAATTTCTCGCGGTCGATCACATGGATCTGTGCGCCTCCGCAGAGAACGCCGGCATGTTTTTGAAAAGTCGGTTGAAACGAAAGCGGACGAAACAGCACACCCGGCAATCTGAACTCTTCCAGTACTCCCACGATGGTTTCAGCGTGAATAAAAGGCGCTCCGAATATCTCAAAGGGCCTCGTTGTGCCTCTGCCTTCTGAAATATTGGTTCCTTCAAGGAGGCACATGCCCGGATATACCAGGGCTGTGTCAAGTGTGGGCATATTCGGAGAGGGAAGGACCCAGGGAAGACGTGTTTCATCGAACCACATCGTCCGCTTCCATCCCTTCAGCGGAATGACATGGTAATCCAGACCGGGATGAAATGCATCCCGGAGATACAACCCGATTTCCCCGATGGTCATGCCGTGGCGGATGGGCAACGGTCTGAGACCTACAAATGACGCATAGTTCGGATCAAGCACCGGACCCTCAGTTACGCGTCCGTTGATTGGATTTGGCCGGTCGAGCACGACAACCGTTTTGTTCAGCTCCTTGCAGGCCTGCATGCAGAGTTCGAGGGTCCAGATGAAGGTATAATAGCGCGCGCCCACGTCCTGCACGTCTATGACGAGAACGTCGAGATCTGCAAGCATATTCGGCGTGGGTTTTCGGGTCTTTCCGTACAGGCTGTGGATGGGAATGCCCGATACCGGATCGCGGAAACCATCCCATTCGATCATATTGTCCTGGGTCTGCCCCAAAATGCCGTGCTGCGGACCGAACAGCGCGGTGACTTCCAGCTTTTTTGATTTGCGCAGGACCGTGGTCGCGTGGTCGAGCACACGGTTTACCGACGCGGGATGCACCACAAGCCCCACGCGCGCGCCACGCAGGTCCCTGGGCCAGAGCTTTTCCGCGCGGTCAAGGCCGAAAAGCACACCTGTTCGCTTTTTTCGCATGGCAGATTATATTGCCGATAACCGTGAATAGCAACAGAAAATTTCCCACTTTGGCAGAACGAACATTGAAAAAGAGAAGTTCTTTCTCTATAATAACAGCATGGCTTACAAAGTCGTCGAAACGAGCACAGTGACCGATGAAGAGATTGAGCGGATACTGAATGAATGGACCGGGCAGGGATACATATTCGAGAGCATTCAGTTTGTCGTCTCGGTCTCATCCCGAAGGCCGACCATGGCGTTTCTATTTTTTACAAAAGCGGCGTAAAACACCTGCCTTCTTTTTCCAGTATCGGTATAAACCGATACAGGGATTCCGGTCATTCTGATTTCAGTGTTTATTCTCATGGCTTTAGCAGGAGGCTGACCTATGATCAAGGGGAGTGAAAAACGCCGGGCTGACCACTCGATCGACAAGCTGTTTCTCGACCGATGGTCGCCCCGGGCGATGTCGGGCGAACCGATTGCGACGGATGAACTCATGGTGCTTTTTGAAGCCGCGCGCTGGGCGCCGTCATCATTCAACAATCAGCCGTGGCGCATTCTCTTTGCCCGCCGCGACACTGAGCACTGGCCGGTTTTTCTGGATCTGCTGACCAAATCAAACCAGAGATGGGCAGGCAACGCCGCGGCATTGCTGCTGTTTATTTCGAAAACAACCTTCGATCACAACGGCAAGCCTGCCCGAACACACTCGTTCGATACCGGCACGGCATGGGAGAATCTGGCGCTGCAGGCGAGCATGCGCGGCTATGTCGCGCACGGAATGCAAGGGTTTGACTACAACCGGGCGAAGACAACGCTTCAAATTCCTGATGAGTATCAGGTGGAGGCGATGATCGCGGTGGGAATGCCGGGCTTGCGCGAATCTCTTCCTGAAGATTTGCGGGAGATTGAAACGCCGAATAATCGGCGTCCTCTCGCTCAGACCATCTGCGAGGGGCCGTTTTGCCTGTAGCTGCCGGACAGAAGGGATATGGCCAAACATATATGGATTTTTTTCCAAACGACCTTATAATTAATTATAAGGATAAAGGGAGTAGATCATGGCAGTCGGTTGGTCCCGCGACGGGGCGGTGCAGGAGCAGATAGACGCTACGGTAGATTCCGCAGTTCAGTTAGCCAGAAGCCGGATGGCGGACGGCGAAAGCCTGACTCATTGTGAGGAATGCGAGGCCGCCATCCCTGAAGCGCGCCGGAAGGCGGTGCCCGGAGTCCGCTATTGCGTTCAATGCCAATCGGAACTGGAAAAAAGTCAGAAGACGGTAGCCTTGTACAACCGAAGCGGCAGCAAAGACAGTCAATTGAAGTAAATTCTTCGCAGCACATCGGATGCCTTGCTCAAGGATTGATAGCGTTTCAAACTGCTGAGTTTTGTATCCACCCTCTGATCTATGGGGGGCCTCCTTTCTGGACTTTCTGAATATTTTTTCTGCGTGGACAAGAAAAACCAAATAATGATTTTCACATTTATATAAGTTATTTTTTTGCTCTGGCAACTGGCGAAGGGATTGCTGGGCAAGTATATCCAGCATCAGCTCAGACTTGTCTTTATGGCGTTGTTCATCTGTTGCATAATATTTCATTTGACAGTGGAGCCAGCAATTGTTACTATTTCGTAACTTAAATAGTATATTAATATGCCGATATCAAAAATAACTTGTCCAAAAGTTATCGATGTTATCCAACGAAAGAGGCTTTATTCTCTTCTCGATGCTGCCGGCAGGAAACCCGTTACCTGGGTAGCCGGGCCGGGGGGATCAGGAAAGACAACCCTGGTCGCCGATTATCTGAACAAACACAAGTTTCCGCATCTATGGTACCAGGTGGATGAGGGTGATGCCGATCTTCCCACGTTCTTTTACTATCTGGGGCGTGCTGCGCGGAACGCCAACCCAAAAAGCCGGAAACAATTGCCCCTGCTGACACCCGAGTACCTTCCCGGCATCAATATTTTCACCCGAAGGTTTTTTGAGAAACTTTATGGCTGTTTAAAATCGCATTCAGTACTGGTCTTCGACAATTATCATAATATCCCTTCTGATTCGTTATTCCACAAAATCATCTGCGACGGACTGGCTGTCCTTCCCGATAATCTGAGGATTATTTTCATCAGCCGTCATGAACCTCCTGCGACGTTGACAAGATTTCGCGCAAATAACGCGATCACCTGCATCGGCTGGAACGACATGAAACTGACGCTTGCGGAAATCGAAATATTCGTTTACTCACGGGTTCAAAAAAAACTCAGCCATGCAATATTAAAACAACTACAGGAAAAAACAGATGGATGGGTGGCGGGTCTGGTCCTTATTACGGAAAGTGGCAGCGGAGCACTGCCGATGCTGCAACAAGCCGAAATTCACAACCGGCAGGAAATTTTCGACTACTTCGCGACCGAATTGTTTGAAGGATTGCCTGACAAGACACGGCAATTGCTCGTGAAAACATCGTTGCTGCCCAGAATAACCGCCAGCGCGGCCTGCAATCTGACCGGCATGGCGGAGGCTGGGCAGATTCTGGCTGAGATGAACCGGCAGAATTTTTTTACGATCAGGCATTGCCAGCCTGGGGAGACGTACCAGTATCATCCGCTGTTTCGTGAATTCCTCCTGGCATACACTGCGAAGGCATGCACGACCGATGAGATAAAAGCGCTCAGACAAAAGGCAGCGCGTGTTCTTGCGGATGATGGACAGATCGAAGATGCCATAACGCTTTTTCTGCAGTCGGAAATTTTTTCAGAAGCGGCAGAACTGATCTGCAGTCTTGCGCGAGACATGTTTTCCCAGGGTCGGGTTCTCGTTGTAAAGGGCTGGATAGATAAATTCCCCAAGGAGGTAATCGAAAACTACCCGTGGTTATTCTACTGGCGCGGCGCCAGTACGATGACGTCTAATTCGGTTGCCAGCAAAAAAGATTTCGATCACGCATTTGAGTTGTTTGAATCTCGAAGTGATCGTGCGGGAATGTTTCTGGCTTGGGGCGGCGCGGTAGACGATGCTTTCTACAGCAGTGATTTTCGCTCTCTGGACCACATGATCTCACTACTGTACAGGATGCTTGACGAAAATCCGCAGTTTCCCTCCCCGGAAATCGAGGCGACCGTGACGATAAGCATATTTGGGGCCCTCTGCCGCAGGCAACCGTACCATGCTGACATCAGCATCTGGGAAAACCGGTCGCTGAGCATTCTTCGCACCAACTATAATCTTGTTCTGCACTGCAAAGCCGGATCTTATCTTGTGGCGCATTACCTGCGCCACGGTAATTTTACCAAGGCAAGCTTCGCGCTGAATTTGTTCCGGAACGCAATGAATTCCACGAACCCTCCTGATTTTATAATGCTCATTTTCAAAAGCCTGGAAACAATCCATGAGATTTTTGCGGGAGTTCGTGAAAACAGACAGAACCTGGTTTTTGATATGATCAAGCTGGCCGATAAACTGGGTGTATACGTTTGGGAAACTCACGTCATTGGGTACAGTATTGCCGCTGCGCTGAGCAGCGGTGATATCGCGACCGCGGACATATTGTTCAAGAGAATGGAAGTCAACTCCGACGGGAAGGAACGGCTCGACAGATGTTACTATCATTTTGCAAAAACCTGGAAATCCATGATCGAGGATGACAGCGTTGCAGCGCACTTGCATTGCAAAGAACTGAAAAACATCTCCGAGCTGGTCGGCGACATTCCCTTCATAATGATTTCTTATGTCATGGCTTCCGAAATTTATGTCAAACAGGGCAGGACAGAGAAAGCCGAATATCATCTTTCCCGCGCGCACCAAATTGCCGACGACATGAAAAGCAGTTTTATGAAGTACCTGTGCCTCATCTCGGAAGCCTATGTGCTCTTCACCTGTCGTAACGAACTGAAAGCGTCGGCGGTTTTGCGCAAAGCCATGGCTCTGGGTCGAGAAAATAGTTTTATGAATATGCTGTGGTGGCGGCCGTCCGTTATGACTTTTCTTTGTTCAAAAGCGCTCGAATCCGGAATCGAGACGGGCTATGCGCAGCATATTATCAGGAAACGCAAGCTTCTTCCGGATATGAACGTATTGCTGCTTGACAACTGGCCGTATCCGCTCCGGATATACACGATGGGGCGGTTTGAACTCGTGAAAGAAGGAAAGAAAGTTTTTTCCACCCGAAAAGTCCAGCAAAAGCCCATTTTACTCTTGAAAACATTGATTGCGTTCGGCGGCAGAGCCGTTCCGGAAGCAGAGCTGACAGATGCTCTCTGGCCAGATGCAGACGGTTACTCCGCACACCGTTCCTTTGAACTGTCCCTGTACCGGCTTCGCAAACTGCTCGGCAATGACAAAGCCGTTCACTATAAGGACGGGACCTTGACCCTCGATGGACAATATTGCTTCGTGGATATCTGGGGATTCCAGCGGTTGATCAAAAAAGCTGAAGATAGATGGAAAAGAATTTTCAAAAGAGAACTGGACGATAAAAACAAGATAGACCAGGCAGAAACCCAGGAGATCATCCAGCTTACGGAGCGGGTGTTGGAGGGCTATAAAGGCCACTTCCTTGACGGCGATGACAGCCAGCCCTGGATCATCTCCCTGCGGGACCTTCTCAAGAGCAAAACCACCAATATTATTGCTGCTCTGGGTTGTCATTGGGAGGAGAAGCGTGAATACGGAAAGGCTGTGGAATGCTTCCGGCGGGGACTGGAAATTGATGATGCCCGCGAAGTGTTTTATCAGCGTCTCATGATCAGTTATCATGAACTTGGTCATGATGCTGAAGCGGTTGCTGTTTATCACCGCTGCCGCTCCAGGCTCAGAATCGTTCTGGACATCACTCCTTCCGCAAAAACAGAAAAAATTTATCAAACAATCTGCGCACACCACTAGCATAAATCCAACTCAACCGTCGACGTAGCGATCAAAATACCCGGTTTATCAGCGTTTTATTCAACTTCAAACTCGTGTGTAATCCGTGTGTCCTTCCTGTCATCATGCGCAACGTAAAATTGCAATATTTTTTATTGCGATGATTCGTTGACGCCTCGCTTGTTATTCTTATCGGTCATCGACCAGAAAATACCGTCTATAGCTTGTGTTCAAAGGATATATGCGCACGTATACTATGCGCTCTAACCGTGCGATTTATGAAAAGAGGTCAGGAATGACATGTTTACAAACATCGGCGGTAACATCAGAACGTTGCGGCAAAGACGGGGATACAGTCAGGAAAAGTTGAGTGAAATGGCGGAGATTAACGCCAAATACCTGGGTGAAATTGAACGTGGTGAAAAAAATCCGACCGCGCTGGTGATCTACAAACTTGCATCCGCTCTGCGCGTATCGATGTGTGAGTTTTTCCCGATGGACATCTGTCCGCTTGTAAACCATAAACCTGTTTCCGAAGTTCTCGATCTATTTGCAGACCGCCATGAAAACCCTGAATAAAAAATGTTCGATGTGCGAGTCACTCAGGGGATTTCCGCCGGTTCTTATTGCGTAAATCTGATACCAAAAGGGGGTGATACGTGGAAAATACGCCAGTGGTTTCGTTTGGGTTTTATCCTGATTCTGATTGCTCATGGCTGTAACAGGGTATTTTAAAAGACGAATAGCAAACTCTAACCAATAAGGGAGAACCAGGTGAAATGAAAAAAATATTTGCTACCATATCGGTCTTTGCTCTAATCAGTGCAGCGATAGCAGCCCTTGTATTAAATGCCTGTTCCGGCGGCGGGTCGAGTTATTCCTCCGGCGTGGTCTCTGCCGGGACGATGACAGTCCTGAATCCGACGGTGACAGGGCCGATTGCGGCTCCGGACAGGCCCGCCCCAGGCGCGACCACCAGCCCGGCAACCCGTGATTTTAATTTCTTCTCATCACAATTCGATCTTGCAGCAAGAGGATATGTCGAGGAAGAGTATTTCATTTCTGGAACGGCGACCCGCTTTACCATCCCCACAGGGTCGGCGGCAACGACGACCGCGACGATCCGCGACGACAGCCATCCTTATAAAAGTCGGATTGTTGTCCGCAAGCCGAGCAACCCGGCAAACTTCAGCGGCACGGTCATTGTTGAATGGTTCAACGTGACGAACAATATGGACATGGAGTATTGCTGGTACGAAATTTATGACTACGTTATGCGCAAAGGACATGTATGGGTCGGTGTCTCGGCGCAGCGCGTTGGTGTGAATGCATTAATATCCTGGAGCACTCCGACCACGGCGTCGGCCACAAACAGCCCGACAGCTACCAACCGGTACGCAACACTTGACGTTTCTCATCTCAAGGATGGCACTGTACTCACGAGCGATGCCTTACATTTCGATATATTCTCCCAGGCTGTGCAAGCATTGAAACACCCGGTGGGTGTAAATCCGCTAGCCGGTCTCACTCCGACGACCTTTATTGCGATGGGACAGTCACAATCGGCAGTCATGTTATCATCGTATGTAAATAATGTCCATCCGCTGGCGAAAGTGGTTGATGCGTTTGCGCTGGAAAGCACATACGGAACCAATATCCGTACTGACCTCATCAATCCCGTTTGGAAAGTGTTGACGGAGAACGACGTTGTCACGTTTAGCGAAGCACGGTATCGCCGCCCTGATGACAACATGTTCGTAACATGGGAAGTACCGAATGCATCACACAACGATTACCGCGCTTGGGTAAGCCGGGTCTTTCTTGAACATCGCGACATGAACAATATTGCGGTTGAGGATTCTCTGGCCTGCACGTACATGCCCGTCGGCAGTAAGGTGCCTTTCTACCATGTATTATATGCCGGACTGGAACAGCTTATTACCTGGGCGCATGGCGGGGCTCCGATCGTATCTGCGCCGCCGCTTGCCGTGGTCCAGCTTACTCCCACTGTGGTGGTGGATCGTGATGCTTTAGGCATGACAAAAGGAGGCATTCGCCTTCCGCAGGTACAGGTTCCCGTTCTCAATAATTCAGCCAATAACTCCGGGCCAGGGACATGCAGTCGGTGGGGGTACTATATGGATTACCCTGCTACTACGCTGAATGACACCTACGCCACTCATGCGTCTTACGTCAACCTGGTTACTCTTGCGACAAATTCAGTATTTAACAGTAAGTATATTTTGCAAGAGGAAAGAGATGC
>CAZYEF010000028.1:0-22240 GCA_964646375.1 uncultured Nitrospiraceae bacterium
GCGCGTGCGGCGGGTTCATCAAGCCGGCAACGATTTCCTTCGGACAGGCTATGCCCGAGGAGGAGATGCTCCAGGCGCTCAGTTACGCCGCGTCCTGCGATCTTTTTCTTATGATCGGTTCCTCTCTCCAGGTGCAGCCCGCGGCCTCGATTCCGCATGAAGCGCACAAAAATGGCGCGAAGCTTATCTTCATAAACCGCACGGAGACTCCTTGCGACAGCATTGCAGCGCTGCTTTTCAAGGAAAACGCGGGAGAAGTACTGCCGGAGATCATAAATACGATGTTTTAGTGTTTATAAAGCGCGTTAAGCAGTGCTTAACTTTTTTAGATCCACCTCCATGCAAAATTATCTGGCGGCCAGAATGAATGGACCATAATGGACTGCCTCTCATTTCTTCCCGGCGTTTTTCATTTCACCCCATGTATTTTCCAGCTGTTTTCCCTCTTCTGACTTGAATAAAAAATGGTATTTGTTTTGCATTATCCCCATTAATTTCTGAATAGCAAAAGTGCACGACAACGTGCTTGCGATGAGTTCCTGGAATTATGCATTCATTAGTAATGCTTTTGTTCTGTTTATCACAATATAATAGCAGCGATTACTCATCCCGATAAAGCCGGAGTCCTGAATCTTAAGGATGATGGAAAGCACCGGGTCTTGTTTTGAACAGACAGCCGGGCTGCCGAAGGATTGATATCCTTGGTTTGTCCGGCCTTTTTTTTGATAGGAGGTGGTTGTGTATGAACTGCTGATTTCGTTGCAACTTGGGACGTAAGGAGTCAATGCTCAATCAACACATGCTGCGTTAAAACGGGGGGCACACTATTATGAAGAAAACACTCAGTAGAAGAAAGTTCCTCAGAATGGCAGCTCGGGCGGGTATGGCTGCCGGAGTCACAATGGCGTTGCCATGGAAATTCGGTGCATCGCGAGCCTATGCGTATGCACAGAGCCCGGCAACCATCAGAAAGTTCATTACGACGTTGCCGGGCCTGGGGGGCCTACGGGAGCGAATAATATTGGACAATACATCCCGCTGGCAACAAAAACGCAGGCATGGTTCGCAGGGCGGGCAACAGACAGCTATGAACTTGGTGTCACTTCCTTTGCTCAGCAGATGCATCCCGACATTCCTGGACCTACCCGGTTCTTTGGCTATTACGACCGATTTACCAATGATCAAAAATATCTGGGCGGCGTGATTGTTGCCAAAAAGGGTTCGCCGGTCCTGCTTACGGTAAAAAACAATCTTCCGAACAAGCATATTCTTCCGGTTGATCCCATGGTCATGGCGGGGCCGAACGGGGTGATGACGGGAGATCTTCCTGTAAATCGCATAACGACTCATCTCCACGGCGGTTTTACTCCATGGTTTAGCGACGGAACGCCGTGCCAGTGGTATACTCCAACCGGAACACACGGCCCCAGTTTCAAGAACGTACCAGGTTTCTCCGTTGCTACGGGTGTGGGGTCCTACTATTATACCAATGAACAGAGTGCCCGCCTCGTCTGGTTCCATGATCATGCAATGGGTCTTACCCGGCTGAATGCCTATGCGGGGATTGCATCAGCCTACGTTATTGTTGATGATTTTGAGAACAACCTGGTGACTCAGGGGCTTCTCCCTGATCTTATCGGAATTCCGCTGATTATCCAGGATAAAGGGTTTGTTCCGAGCAACATCCTTGCGCAGGATCCCACCTGGAAATGGGGTGCTCCCGGCAGTCTCTGGTACCCCCATGAATATGAAGTGAATGTTTTCGAAGGCGGAATTGCCAACCCGAAAGGTCGTTGGGATTGGGGACCGACGGTAACACCTCCCGCCCAGATTGCCATGCCGTTGCCTCCGGTTTCAATTGTGCCTGAATCGTTCTTTGACACAATTCTTGTGAACGGCGGTGTTTACCCGTCTGTCAGCGTGCCTTCCAAGAGGGTCAGATTCAGAATACTGAACGCTGCCCAGGCCCGCTTCTTCCATTTGAATCTGTATTCGGAAGATTTGTCAAATCCCGGAGAAGCGCGGGTGGGTGCGCCGGGGCCTGCTATATATCAGGTGGGCAATGAAGGAGGATTCCTCCCGCAGGTCGCAGTCCATGACAATACAACGCCGATGCCGCTTGATCTCGCCATGGATCCAACCGGAAACACGGCTGTTCCCGGTGGACCGTTTAACCTGTTGCTGGCTCCCGCGGAACGCGCTGATGTCGTCATAGACTTTAATGGCGTGCCTGCAGGAAGCAGTTTCATATTATACAGCGACGCGCCGGCACCGTTCCCCATGGGCGAACCGAGAAATGACTATTACACAGGTGCGCCGGACCAGACTGCATCGGGTGGCGCGCCGTCCACACTGCCCGGGCATGGGCCAAACACCAGGACCCTTATGAAAATTGTCGTTACCGGCGGCGCAGGAGACAGTATTGCGACTCCGGCTTGGCTGGGCATGATGAATTCCCAGTTGAAAACCAATTTCCTGACAGGGAACCAGCCCGGACTGCTCTTTAACAACGGAGATCCGTCAGTACCGGCCTTCCCGTTCTCCGGAATACCGACACGAACGCTGTCACTGAACGAAGACTTTGACGATATGGGCAGGCTTGTCCAGACAATGGGGACATTCACCCAGAATGGTGTAAACAACCAGGGATTGCCCACCTGGGGGCTGCCGTATCTCTCAGCTACAACGGAAAATCCGGCTGCGGGGGCCGTCGAGGTCTGGCAGATAATGAATCTCACCGGCGATACGCATCCCATACACATGCATTTGGTGAATTTCCAGGTGGTCCAGCGCCAGCCGTTCACAGGGGATCCCAACAACTGGAGTTACAGCGGTCCTCCGGTCCCACCGGACCGGAACGAAGTCGGCTGGAAAGAAACCGCCAGGATGAACCCGGGAGAAATAACCACAATCGTCATGAAGTTCGATCTTCCGCAATTGCCCACCGCAGCAATGCGGACTGCGGTAAGCCCAAGAACCGGCGGCCGCGAGTATGTATGGCACTGCCATATACTTGAGCATGAAGAACATGATATGATGAGACCTCTCGTGATACAGTAACATGGTTGTGTTTGCATGATTGTCAGTACGATTACCGTCGCCCCGGCTTTTTTCCGCCGGGGTGCCGGAACGATATTGCAGCGGCCGTTTGCAGGAGACAGACAGATGAAAAGAGGAGTCATGTATCTATCGGGTGTCGCAGGAATAATCTTAATGTTGTTTCTTTTCGCATGCAGCGGAGGAAGCAGCACAAACACGAATCCCGGCGCGCAGGGCAGGACGGATATATCCGGAAGTGCGGAAAAACGGGATAACGGTTCAATAGCGGAAAAAAAAGTGATTCCCATTCCAAATACGCCGAATGCATTTGTGGCGTCGCAATGGGGCAGGAGAACGCGCAGGCTGCCGCTTGGTACAACGGCGAACAGCACAAACGCAACAGCAAATATGAATGCTGCGACCGCATCCGCCGGTGCGGATAATAATCCTGCCAAAATTGTACCGGACCAAACCAGCGTATCAGGCACAGCCAGTCAAACCGCTGCTGCTCAAAGTCCGCTTTTCGGAACATGGGGAAACAAAGGACATACACTGGTTTTCAACTCAGATAATACCTATACAGGTGATATGAACAAAACGGGAGTTCCGGGATTCAGCGGCATCCTTGAACTGAGCGGTAATGTGATTATACTGACAGACACTGGCGGCATCCATTCCTGCTCACAAGGTGATGGCAGTGGAGCCACGCGCGGACTTTATACTTATACGGTGAACGGCAACGAGTTGACTTTCAGCCCGGTTCAGGACCTGTGCAAAAATCGTATGGCGCTGCTGAAACTTACCTACAAGAAACAGTAATCGTTTGCGGAGAAAGCCGTACACACTCATTTTACATCAAGCAGACATCACTTCGCAAAAGTCAGGGAAAATAGAGAAACCATGCCTTCCTGTAGAGCTGAAGTACGTCCTCATAAAATCACATAAAACAAGTCAAATAGCGCAATATCCTTGATAAAATATATAATATCTGAAATTCCATCAAAGAATTCTGCTAGGGAGGCTGATGATGAAGGCCCTGTATTATGATGAATTGAAAGGACATGAAGGCATTAAAATTGGGGATTTTCCGGTTCCGGAAATACGAGAACACGAAGCGTTGGTGCGGGTGAAGGCTTTTTCGCTCAACCATCTTGATGTGTGGGTGATGAACGGCTCCTATCCGGTCCGGATTCCGCTGCCGCATATTTTCGGGTCCGATGCGGCGGGGGTTGTAAAGGAGGTGGGTAAAAATGTCCGGCATGTCAAGCCGGGCGATGAAGTGATTATCTTCCCCGGGATGTCATGCGGGCATTGTGAGCAATGCATAAACGGACATGACAACGAATGCAACAGTTTTTCCAATCTCGGTGTTGTCAGCAACGGCGTATCTGCGGAATATACGGCGGTTCCCGCCGCAAACCTGTTTAAAAAGCCGGAGGGTCTTTCGTTTGAGGAAGCAGCAGGCATCTGCATCACATATGCCACGGCCTGGAATTCGCTGGTCGCGCGTGCGGGCATCAGGCAGGGGGACACGGTTTTGATCCATGCGGCCGGAAGCGGTACGGGTACGGCACTTATCCAGATTGCGAAGCTATATCATGCCACGGTCATCACCACCGTTGGCGATGCATGGAAAGAACCGAAGGCAAGAGCATTGGGCGCCGATTTCGTCATTAATTACACAAAAGAAGATTTTGAAACGGCTGTAAAGAGGATAACCGGAGGAAGTCTTGCGGACATCGTTGTTGATCACGTCGGGGCTTCCATATTCAATAAATCCCTTTCTTGCCTGAAGCGGGGAGGGAGGGCGGTCACCTTTGGTGCTACCTCCGGAAATGATGTCTCCGTCAGCCTGAGGCATCTGTTTGGGAAAAACATCACGATTCACGGAATCTATGTCGGGCCGAGGGCTGCGGTCCCCCAGTATCTTAAACTGTTTCCGCACAGACTCAGGACGGTTGTTGATTCCGTGTTTCAGTTCGAGGACGCGCAGAAGGCGTATGAAAAACTGCTGAGCAGACAGTTTTTCGGAAAAATTATTGTGAAGGTTTGAAGCACTGAAGAACAGTATTCTTCATCTCCCACAATCAGCAGGAGCGTGGCGCAGCTCCGTTCTCCCAATCTCGATTTCCGCGGTTTTACCGCCAGTCCCGAAACAGCTTGAAATCCTGATTGCTTTGTGAAATAATAACAAAATTACAAAATTGAGAGAGTGATTTTTGCCGGAGGCCAACACGAGATGATGCTTCTTGAAGCGATACTGCTGGGGATTGTGCAGGGGTTTACTGAATTCCTGCCGATCAGTTCATCAGCCCATTTGATTCTTCTCCCCTGGATGTTTGGATGGCATGGCACATTAATAGACAGCCTGACCTTTGATGTGGCGCTGCATGCCGGGACGCTTGTTTCAATTCTTGCGTATTTCTGGCGTGACTGGCTGGATCTGTTCCGCAAGTTTTTTGCCGGGCTGGGTGACGGCACCTGGAAAACCGGAGAAGGCAGATTCGTATGGTTCATTGTCCTGGCGACGATTCCCGCCGGGATTCTGGGTCTGAAATTCGAGCACATGGTCGAGGAATATTTCAGAAACCCCGTGCTGATCGTAGTTACCCTTGTTGTCGCCAGCGGTTTAATGTGGGTGGTTGACCGCTTTTCTTCAAAGCTCGCGAATCTTGAACGGATGACACTTGGCCATGCACTGTTTGTCGGGTGCGCGCAGGCGCTTGCGCTGGTGCCGGGAGTATCCCGCTCCGGCATTACCATTGTCGCGGGCCTGATGGCCGGATACACGCGCGAGAGCGCGGCGCGGTTCTCCTTTCTTCTGTCCACGCCGGTGATTGCCGGAGCCGCGGTCCTAAAACTGGCGAAAGTGCATCTTGCCCCCGGAGAACTGACCCCGTTTTTGCTCGGAACCGCTTTTTCCGCACTGGTCGGCTACCTGTGCATAAAATTTTTACTCCATTATCTGAACAGGCATTCTTTAAACCTTTTCATCGGATATCGTCTGGTTTTGGCTGCTGCCGTCATGCTTTTGCTGGTTGTGCGGTAATTGCCGTAGAAAATTCCGTACAGCCCGGAGCAGCGTGAACGCACGCAGTATGAAAATATCCTGCAGCAAAGGACATTATGGCAGTCTCTATTGTCAAACATAAGCACTGGAATGAAATGGCCGGTCTGCTGCTGCTTGCCCTGGGCCTTCTGATAATGCTCAGCCTCATTTCCTACAGCGCAGCGGACCCCTGTTTCAGCGTCGCGAGCACCGGCGGGGAGATCAAAAACTCCATCGGGCTGGTCGGCGCCTATTTCTCGGACATTCTCCTCCGGCTTTTCGGAGTTTCAGCCTACCTTATTCCCCTGTTCTTTTTTGGATATGCCGTGTTTCTGATGCTCGGCAAAGAGGCAGTCCACCCGCATCTCAAAAAAATCGGCGGCGTTGTGCTGTTCATTTCTCTGTCTGCGTTTTTCGGTCTTGAGAGCGAAACCGTCAAATTATTCGGTGAAGAGGTTCTGTCGGGAGGCATGCTCGGCGGTATTCTCGCCCGCCTGCTTGTAGGCGGGGTTTCCGCTGTCGGGGCGCACATTATTACCATTACCGCCGTCATTATTTCCCTTATGCTGCTCACGCCGTTCTCGCCTCTGAAGGCCCTTGCCTGGCTTCGCGCGCAGTATGTCCGGTTGTCCGAGCACCTGGAGCTCCTTCTCGCTGTTCATCAGGGACGCAAGGAAAAAGCACGAGAGGCGCGGGAACAGGCAGCCCCTCCTCCCGAACCGCCGAAAATCGTCGAAGCCCAGAAGCCGCAGCAGGCTGCCATGCAGCCGCGCGTGGTCAGGCCGGAAAAACCGCAAAAACCTGTGCAGGAAGCATTCGGATTCATGGAGACAAAGGATGCAAATACCGCCGGAGAAGCGTATCAGCTTCCGGTCCCCGAACTGCTTGACCCGCTGCCGCCTGCGGCAAAAAAAATCTCCAAGGAGGACATGCTCGCCCAATCGGAGCTGCTTGCCCGCAAGCTGCAGGATTTCGACATCGAGGGCCGGGTGACGCAGGTGTATCCGGGGCCGGTCGTCACCATGTTCGAATACGAACCCGCTCCCGGTATAAAAGTGAGCAAGATCGTCAATCTTTCCGATGACCTGGCGCTTGCCATGAAGGCCGCGAGCGTGCGCATCGTTGCGCCGCTGCCGGGCAAGGCCGCCGTGGGGATCGAGGTGCCGAACAACACCCGGGAAACGGTCTATTTCCGGCAGATCATCGAATCGTCCGAGTACCGTGCGCATAAATCAAAACTCAAGGTGCCGCTGGGAAAGGATATCTTCGGCGCGTCGGTCCTGAGCTCCATCGATAAAATGCCCCACCTCTTGGTTGCGGGTGCGACGGGTTCGGGCAAGAGCGTGGCCATCAATTCCATCATTCTCGCACTGCTGTACAATGCGCAGCCGAACGAGGTTAAGCTGGTGCTGGTCGACCCGAAAATGCTGGAGCTTTCTCTCTACAACGATATTCCGCATCTTCTGACCCCCGTGGTCACGCAGCCCAAGCGGGCTGCGGAAACGCTGCGCGCTCTGGTGGCCGAGATGGAGCGGCGCTACCGCCAGCTGGCCGACAAAGGCTCGAAGAACATCGATTCCTACAACAAGGCAGTGACCGAGGCTGAGCGCCTGCCGTACATCGTGGTGATCATTGATGAACTGGCGGACCTGATGATGACCGTGCAGCGCGAGGTGGAGGACTCCATCATGCGTCTGGCCCAGATGGCGCGCGCAGCGGGCATTCATCTGATTGTGGCGACACAGCGCCCGAGTGTGGATGTCATCACCGGTCTGATCAAGGCCAATCTGCCGGCGCGCATTTCGTTCCAGGTTTCTTCCAAAACGGACTCGCGCACTATCCTTGACGCCAACGGCGCGGAAAATCTCCTGGGCATGGGCGATATGCTGTTTCAGCCGCCCGGGACTGCCCATCTCATCCGCGTGCACGGTTGTTTCGTGTCTGAGGCGGAAATCAAGCGGGTGGTGGAATTCGTAAGAAAACAGGCAAAGCCGAATTATGAACTGCTTGCCCGGCGTGCCAAGGAGATTGTGGAGGCGGAGGCCGCCTCCGCAGAAGACAGTGAACGAGACGAACTGTATAACCGCGCCGTGGAGCTTGTGCAGATGAACGGACAAGCATCCACATCTTTTATTCAGAGAAGGCTCCGGGTGGGTTACAACCGCGCGGCGCGCATGATAGAAATGATGGAAGAGGATGGCATCGTCGGACCCGCGGACGGCGCCAAGCCTCGCCAGGTACTGGTGCGCAAGAACATGGACGGGACCGTGCGGGATCTGGATGCGTGAGCATACAAACACATTCCTATAGATACGGCACGTTAATGTTTTGTTTTGCGTGCGCCGGCCGGCAATAAATTCATACCCTGAAAGGAAGACATAATGCCAGAATTTTCCACCCCGTTTACCGTTTTAAAAAACGACCGGCAACTGACTTCTGAAGAGCTGGTGCGTTCGATTCGATTTATGATTGCCGCGGAGTATGAGGCGATACAGCTTTATCAGCAGACTGCGGAGAGCACCGACAACGCGCTTGCGAAGGCGGTTCTCACCGACATCGCAAACGAGGAAAAGGAACATGCCGGAGAGTTCCTTCGTTTGCTGCGCGAACTGGATCCGGAGGAAGAAAACTTCTACAGGGAGGGCTACGAGGAAGTCGAGGAGATGATCGAGAAACTGAAAAAATGACCGCTTCGCCCGAACCGCCTGTTTATTTCATCGTGAAGGATTGCACCCATGAACGTTTATCTCCGTGCGCAATGCCGTGCTTCTGTTTTCTTTCCCCTGGCTGCACTTGCCGTGTTTTTCCTGTCGGTCGTGCCTGCAGCGGAACCGAGAGACATGCTGCTGCATATTGTTACGGACTGCCTTGACGCCAGTGCGCCGAATTACTGCGGTATGTGTCTGGCACCCCGCGCCGGCAGCTCTTGTGCCGTGGACCGCGAATGCAAAGCAACAACGGACGTCTGGCGGGAAAGCGCTGACTATGTCATCATCCGTGACAGAAAGATGTGCGGCTGCCCGGCTGATTTTATCCACGGTCTCGCGATCCCCCGCAACAGGGTGCGCGGCATCGAAGACCCGGGAAAACCGGACGGCATCTGGAGCTTTGCCTGGTCAGAGGCCAAAA
The DNA here is from genome assembly GCA_964646375.1 of uncultured Nitrospiraceae bacterium. Lineage (GTDB taxonomy): Bacteria > Nitrospirota > UBA9217 > UBA9217 > UBA9217 > JBAZLV01. The sequence goes on from CAZYEF010000028.1 coordinate 9,218, forward strand.
AACGAATTCTGGATGAAACCGCAATCGGATTGGCTGTCAACCCCTCAGGAAAGCGGAGTCAGGACCAGCTCCATGTCCACATCGTCCGGCTGCAGAGTGACGCGAGGCAGCGTTTCACGGAAACAAGACAGATATCCGTGCAGACGCTCGATGCTGCCTGGAGCGCTGCCTCGAAAAAAGCGACGGAGGAGCACTTGGAGGACTACGGTGTTCTGGTGGTAAAGCATCCCAAAAACGGTTTTCTTGTTCTAGTCGAAGAACGAAGTCCTGAAAAAACATACACTCTCTGGCAATGCCGGTAACAGCAGCCAGAACAGGGCTATTTTCTATCTTTTCAGCCCACTGTATTTATGATATGATGCACCGCATGCGAATCTTCCATTTGGCCGTTCTTGCCGGTTCTTTTTTTTGTGCAGTCTGCTTTTTAGGCCTGTCTCCGGCGGTCGCTTTGGCAGCGGGAGCATCTGCAGACGGGGCAAAAGACGAGGTGGTCCAGGCCGTCGAGAACCACTACCGCGATACGAATGATCTTATCGCCAGCGTGATGCAGAAGACTGCCCTGAAGTCCCTCGGCAGAACGCAAAAATTCGACGGAAAACTCCAGATCAAAAAACCAGGAAAGCTTCGGCTTGAGTATGCAAACGGGCAGTTGATTGTAATCGATGGAAAGACGGCGCTGTTTTATTCCAAGAAGAGCGAGCAGGTGATCAAAAAGGCGTTTACGGATTTCGCGCACATGAATATTCCGGTGTCCTTCCTGCTGGGCGCCGCCCATATTCGGGATGATTTCAGCGTGCGCCAGCCAGATGCGAATGCCCCCCGCGTTCTGGAACTTCTGCCCTTGAAACCGGGCGCCGCCATGAAGAGACTGAACTTGCAGACCGATGAAACGGGCCGCATCCTGCAGATGACCATATTCGACAAATCCGGAAACGTGACGGAAATTCAATTTTCCGACGTGCGGGAAAACATCGGCATTGACGATCAGACTTTCGTGTTCAAGCCGCCCAAGGGGACGGAGATCATCGAACAGTAGCCCACCCCATGGCATAAGAATACTGATTATATAAAACCGGAGGTTGGTATGGCTGCGGAAAATTCATTTGACATCGTTTCGAAAATAGATATGGCCGAGGTCACAAATGCGGTGAGTCAGGTAATGAAGGAAATCAGCCAGCGTTTTGATTTCAAGGGAAGCAAATCGAACATCACGCAGGAAAAGGACGCCCTGGTGATCATTTCCGACGATGAATACAAGCTCAAGAGCGTGATTGATATTCTGCAGACCAAGCTTGTCAAGCGAGGGGTGCCCATCAAAAACCTGTCGTACGGAAAAGTGGAAGCCGCCCTTGCGGGAACCGTGCGTCAGCGGCTGGCGCTCCAGCAGGGAATCCCGACGGACAAGGCCAAGGAAATCGTGAAGGCGATCAAGGACGCCAAAATGAAAGTGCAGGCCTCGATTCAGTCGGACCAGGTTCGCGTTTCGGGCAAGAACAGGGACGAACTTCAGGCCGTTATTCAGCTTTTGAAAGGAAAGGAATTCAACCTCGAATTGCAGTTTACAAATTACCGGAGCACCTAGTTGCAACACCGGACCATGATGCAGGATTGCTGCCGGGTAAATCCTGCATCATGCGTCCGATTTTGTCGTGACGGCCAGTCATTCCTTCCGGATGCTGGCCGTTTTTTATTTTGCAGGACCCGGTGCCGTTTTCTACCGTGCAAACCGGGGGAAGGAAAGCATTAAACTTGCATTTTTTGTCTAAACTGATATAATTTTTCGATACCGTTTGCCGGAGAAAACGCATGAGCCTTGTGGGCAGACTGGAAGATCTTGCACTGCCTGACATCTTCCAGATTATCAGTCTGAGTAAAAAAACAGGGACACTAATCGCACGGAGCCGCAAAGGGACGGGGATGGTCGTATTCAAGGACGGCCAGGTGATCCAGGCCGCGTCCGACAGCATCCGTGATTCCCTGGGCAACATTTTGGTATCGCAAGGCATGTTGACCGAGTCCGTACTGGCAAAGGCGCTGGCGCTCCAGAAAACGGAAGTTGACAAACCGCTCGGCATGATTCTGGTCGAGATGGGATCGGTGTCCGCGCAGACGCTTGAGACGGTCATCCGCAGGCAAATTGAGGAAATTGTCTACGATCTGCTTGGCTGGGAAGAAGGTTTCTTTAATTTCGAGCTGGGTGAGATCGCCCCCAAGGACAAGATCGCGGTTGATACGCAGCAGTTTTTGCTGCGATCGGGGATCAGCGCTGAATATCTTCTCATGGAAGGGACCCGGCTCCTTGATGAGCGAAAAAAGGACATGCCGGCTCCTGCAGCCGCAACGCCCCCTCCTTCTCCCCCCCAACCTGCACCTTCTCCACAGCAGGCTGATCACGAACCCCCTGCACGCGAGGAATTCAGGACCCGGATCGAAACAGAACAGCCCCGGCAGGAAATTACCGCGCTGAAATCCATGTTTGATGAACTGCGGTTTCCCACGGCCACGGCCGAGGTGACCCTGCTCATTCTGCGGTATGCCAGCGAGGTGGTGAACCGGGCGGTTCTTTTCATGGTCAAGAAAGACGAAGTACGCGGTCTTGGCCAGTTCGGCATGGAGCTTGCCGGACGCTCCGCGGACCAGGTTGTCCGGAACATCAGAATTCCCCTGAACAAGCCCTCTCTTTTTTTAAAGGTCATAGAAAACCGCACCAGTTACGTCGGCTCTCTTGAAGCAAATGAAACAGGCAACTATCTCATGAATGAACTCGGCGGTGTGATGGCGGAGCAGGTGCTGGCCATACCTCTTATCGTGGACGGGAAGGTCGCCTTGATTGTGTACGGCGACAATGTGCCGGAGCGGAAACCGATCAGGGGTGTTGATACACTTGAGATTTTCATGAACCAGGCGGGAATGGCCCTGGAAAAAGCGCTGCTGGCAAAAAGACTGGCCGAACTTCAGAAGGAGAAGTGATGAAAAACGTCCTGCTTGTGGAGGATTCAAAATCCATCCGGTCCATGATGCGGGTATCACTTGAAGAAGCGGGCAACTATTTTTTTGTGGAGGCTGGAAGCGGTTTCGAGGCCCTGAAGGCACTTCCCACGCGCAGGTTCGACCTTATTATCACCGACATTAATATGCCCGACATCAACGGTCTGGAACTGATCGGGTACGTAAAATCCAATCCGACCTATCGTGATATTCCTCTTATCATTGTAAGCACTGAAAAAAGCGCGGAAGACAAAAAACGGGGACTGGCCCTCGGGGCCGCCGGTTACGTGGTAAAGCCATTCACCAAGGAAGAACTCAGACACATGGTGACGGCTGTCCTGAAAGAGACGATCGCGTGAGGTGCATCGCGCCCAGGATGCACAGGCAAAGTCATTATCTCGTATCAGCACTCGTGAAGGAGTGATCCCTTGAAGCCGGACAAAAATTTGGAAGGTTTTTTTTCCGAAGCGGAAGATATTCTGACGGCGGCAAACCAGACGCTGCTCGCAATCGAGACCGCCATGGGTGCGGGCAGGACCGATCCCGATCTCGTCAATGCGCTTTTCCGTTCCGTTCATTCCTTCAAAGGGCTCGCGGGGATGTTCGGGCTGAAAGAACCGTCGGCTCTTTCCCACAAGCTGGAGTTTTTTCTGGACGAACTTCGCCTGGGCAAGGCGAAACTGAATCGGGAAACGTTCGACACCGTTTCCGAGACTCTTGCGTTGCTGGGGCGGCTGGTGTACCAGGCAGGCGCAGGGCGGGAATCCGAAGATATTTCAGCTGCCCTCAACCGGATTGATGGCGCCCTCGCGGCAAAAGTCCGCATGGACGCAGACCGGCCGCTGAATGAGCAAATCAGTCTGCATGAGGGAATCTTTCAGGTTCTCACCGAATATGAAGAACACCGTTTGCGGGAGTGCGTCCGGGAGCGGAAAAATCTGTTTGAGATCAAAGTGGTGTTCCAGCTCAACGATTTTGAAACCGGAATAAAACAGCTTGCCGCGACATTGAAAAAACACGGGGAAAGCATTTGCACGCTGCCGACGGCGGGCGGGGAAGGCGGAGCCGGGATCGGCTTCACCATTGTTCTTGCCACGACGGAAAATCGCGAGCCGCTCGCATCGGCGATTCCGATGCCGAATATAACGGTCCACCAGATTGCGTACCGGGATGAACTGAAGACCGAAGAACAAAAACCGGACGCCGGCGGACTGAAATCCGTCAGCAATACCGTGCGGGTGGATATTTACAAGCTCGATAATCTCATGAACATCGTGGGTGAACTGCATCAGATCAGGAACATCATGGGCCGTATCGCCAAGGAACTGCGCAGCAGGGAGGGCTTCATCAGCCACTCAGTTGATCTGCAGAAGGCGGAGCGCAGTCTGGTGAGAAAACTAAATGATTTGCAGTCCGGGATTCTGGAGGCCCGGATGGTCCCCGTCGGCCAGATATTTACGCGCTTCTCTCCGGTGGTCAGGAAATACGCGAGAGATGCCGGCAAGGAAATTGATCTTCAGTTTTCCGGAGAAGAGACGCAGCTTGACAAGCTTATGATCGAGGACCTTGCGGATCCGCTCATGCACCTTATCAGGAACGCCATTGACCACGGCATAGAACCTCCGGATGTCCGGAGGGAACGCGGAAAGCCGGAGCGGGGAGTGGTACGGCTGTCGGCATTTCCCCGGGGAAACCAGGTCGTCATCACGGTTGAAGACGACGGGGCGGGGATGGATCCCGAGCGGATGCTGCGCACCGCCGTTGAAAAGGGAATGCTGAAACCCGACCATGGTCTTGTCCCCGAACGGAACCACAAAGAAATACTGGACCTGATTTTTCTGCCGGGGTTCACCACCCGCGAAACAGTGACCGAAATGTCCGGGCGCGGAGTGGGCATGGATGTGGTGAAGCGGAACGTTGCAAAGCTTTCAGGAATCGTGGACATCTACAGCGAGCCCGGGAACGGAACGATTTTCACCCTGTTCCTCCCGATAACGCTCGCCATCATCAAGGCGCTTATTGTTGAATCAGGAGGGCATATCTTTGCCATTCCTCTCGGTTCCGTGGTGGAAATTCTACAGGTGACCACGCCTCAGATCGAGACGGTGGAGGGGCGCGAAGTGATGGCTGTCCGGGAAAACACCGTGCCGCTCCTGCGGCTCGCCCGCACATTCAATCTGCCTGAGGACCGGGAGCGCAGCACATTTTATGTTATTCTGGTGGGGCTGGCGGAGCGGCGCCTCGGGATTATCGTGGACGGGCTCCGGGACCAGCATGAGATCGTCATCAAGACGCTCGGAAAACGCTTCTCCGAGATGCAGGGGATCGCAGGCGCCACCGAACTGGGTGATCAGCGGGGCGTGGTGCTTGTTCTTGATGTGGAATCGCTGATAGAAGGATCGTTGAGAAGAACGGCTGCCGCCGGCCGGGAATAGTGAACAACACAATGTTTTGCCGCTTGCGGACTACGGCTGCAGACTGCCGCTTAACGGGGTTGCTATGTATAAAGAGTTTTACGGGTTGACCGAAAAACCGTTTAACAAAACGCCGGATCCGCGTTTTCTGTACCAAAGCAGAAAACACGCTGAAGCACTGGCGCGGCTGCAGTATGCGGTCGAGGAGCAAGACATTGTCCTGCTCACCGGTGAGATCGGGTCGGGCAAAACCACGCTTTCCCGCACTCTGATCGATTCGCTGGATGACTCCTATCAACCTGTGCTGATTGTGAACCCCCGGCTTTCGCCGTTGCAACTTCTGCAGACGGTGGCCCTCCGGCTTGGCACAAAAGGTGGGGGACGGTACCGGAACGACATTCTTGAGGGGATCAATGCAAAGCTGTATGAGCTGTACGAGGCGGGGAAGCGGCCGCTCATCATCATTGACGAGTCACAGCTTATTCCGAGCAGGGAAACCTTTGAAGAACTCAGACTGCTCACGAACTTTCAGCTTGACGATCGGAATCTTACGGCGCTCATACTGATCGGACAGACTGAATTGCGAAAACGCCTGGAGCGCAGCCCCTACCGGGCACTTCGGCAAAGAATCAGCATGCAGTATCATCTTGGCCCGCTTGATCAGGAGGAAACAGAGGCATATGTACGCCACCGGCTGAACGTCGCGGGCAGGGAACAGCCGCTGTTCAGCGAAGAAGCACTTGCGCTTCTGTGCAGATATTCGGAAGGCATCCCCCGCCTGATTAATATTATTGCGGGGAATGCGCTGCTGGAAGGGTTCGGCAGAGGGGCGGGGATTATCGGTCCGGAGATCATCGAGAACGTGATCATGGAATAATCGAAGAGCAGGGGGCGCCGAGAGATCTGCGGCGCCGGAGTCGCGTTGCATGGATATACTAAAAGCACGAAAGAAAGCGGCCGAACAGAAACAAAGCCGGAAGAAGGACTTGGAGCAGCCATCCGATCCGCCGCAGCCGCAGGAAAAAACCGTTCAGCCGGTTGAACCGCAGGCGGAGTCCTCCCCGGTTGCGGACAGGAGCGCGTTGACCTCCGGCAGTCCTGAACCGGAAGAGGGAAGACAGGCGGAGGAAGCGGACGCCCCGGACGACCGGCAGGAAGAGCAGTCTCCGGAGATAGACCTCCTGTCGTTCCGTCTGGGAGGCGAAGCGTACGCGGTGATGGTGAAGGATGTCCGGGAGGTGCTGAAAATCCGTTCCCTGACGCCGGTGCCGAACGCGCCGCCGTATATTCTCGGCGTGACCACGCTCAGAGGCACGGTGCTGCCGGTGTTCGACCTCTGCGTGCGGCTCGGACTTGTGTCCGGTGAGAGGGACGAAAAATCCAGAATTGTCGTTGTGGGTTCTTCGGAAGAAGATGTGGGGCTTGTTGTGGACCGTGTGACGGGGGTGTTGAGAATTCCGCCTGATGCGATCAAGCCGCCTCCCGAGCATGTCGAACAGGGAGCAGCATTTCTCCAGGGAATCGTCCGCAAGGACGAGAAGCTGTACATTCTTCTGGACCTGGAAAGAGCGGTGGCACCGTGACATATGGAGAGGTCCTGTGAGTTGCATGGTAGAATTTGCATGCTGGAATGGAGTGCGATGCAGGGAAGGGAAAGCGGCCTGTCAATCTCAATGCGCAAAGGAGCGGACGCGGGAGCAAAGGTGAGCCTATGAAAACATTACTTGATATGAATCTCAAGACACGCGCGGTGCTGCTGACAGCGGGGATTCTCCTGCTTGTTCTGGTGTTCAATACCCTGGTCAACATTACCGCCGCCACAAACAAGTACCGGGAGGCTCTTATCGCGCGGGCCACGGTGCTTGCAGAGGAGATCAGAAAAGACGTGTCAAAAGCGACAGCAGACGGCACTCCTTTGAACGAACTGGAGGAGATGGGGACGCGGCTGCGCGCTTTGACAGCCGAAGACCCGGACCTTGCGGGGGCACTGGTGATGGACGCGGGAGGGAAGGTGCTCTATGCCAGCAATCAAGCCCTTGAAAACACGGTGCCAGGTGATCCCGCGAGCAGAAAGGCGCTTGCAGCAAATGCATCGCAGCTGGAATATTACGTCGACGGCTCCGGAGGACGGTATGAAAAAATCATTCCCCTGGCCGGCCCGGACGGGAAAAAAATCGGTGTGTTTGTGATAGGGATAAAAAAAGATGCGGTAAACCGGCCGGCCGGAAGCATGTTCCTGCGGTCGCTGCTGGTGGGGCTCATCAGCTTTGTGATTGCCATGGCTCTTGTGTACTATTTTACCAATCGGGGGATCCTGCCCATTGTTGAGATGGCGAAAAGCGCCAGCAGAATGGCCGCTGGAGATCTTTCCAGCACCATCGAGGTCAAGGGGAAGACAGAGGTCACCAACCTGGTCAACGCGATCAACACGATGTCGGCGAACCTCAAGGAAATGCTCCGGAAAATCAGAACGACCTGCATCGGTCTGAACGATGCAATGAACCTGGTGGGGGGGGCCGCGCGTAAAATGAGCAAGGGCGCGCAGACCCAGCAGGAGGCGACCGACCAGGCGGCGAAGGTCGTCAATGAAATGGTCACGTCCATCCGGGGTGTTGCGGGGGGCGCTGACGAAATGTCCCACGCGGCCACGAACGCATCATCGTCGGCAACGGAAATGGCGTCGTCTATCGAGGAGGTTGCCAGAAACGCGGGAACGCTTGCCTCGGCGGTTGAAGAGACAGCTTCCTCCGTCGGCCAGATGATCGCCTCCATCAAGCAGGTGTCCGAAAATACGGATGCGGTCGCCGCGTCCGCCGAACAGACATCATCGGCTATCACCCAGATGAGTGTTTCCGTGCAGGAGATTGAGCAGCGTGCGCGGGATTCCGCCCGCCTGGCGGCAAAGGTGTCTCAGGATGCGTCGGAACGGGGCATGGTTGCCGCGGCGGAGGCAATCAAAGGCATGCAGCATATCAAGGAGGCCGTAGAAGCCACCGCGTCGGTGCTGAACCGTCTCGGAACGCGTTCGCAGGAAATCGGCCAGATCCTGAAAGTCATTGACGATGTGACCGACCAGACAAGCCTGCTCGCCCTGAACGCCGCCATTCTTGCCGCGCAAGCGGGGGACCGGGGAAAAGGCTTCGCGGTTGTCGCTGATGAAATTAAAGACCTGGCGGAGCGCACCGCATCATCCACCCAGGAGATCGCCGGCCTTATCGCCTCGGTGCAGGAGGAAACCGCCGAGAGCGTCCATGCGATGGACAAGGGGCTCAAGGCCGTGGAGACGGGTGTTTCCCTGGTGAATGTGGCCAGCGAAGTGCTGCAGCAGGTCGCGGATAGTTCGCGGCAGTCCACGGAAACCGCCCGCGCAATTGAAAAAACCACCGCCGAACAGGCCAAGAGCGTATCGCAGATTACGGAATCATCGGTGGGGATAGCGGGGCAGCTTGACCAAATTGCCCGCGCCCTGCAGGAGCAGCGCGCCGGAAGCGAACGGATAGCTCAGGCCGCGGAACGCATGCGTGAAGTCACCCGTCAGGTAACGATAGCAACCCAGGAGCAGACCACGGGCGGCAGACACATCGCCGATGCGGTGGAGTCAGTGACCGCACAGGCAGGCCAGATCGCCCGCACGACGGCGGAGCAGAACATGGGGACCCAGCAAATCAGCGAAACCATCAACCGCATCCAGGGGATCACCCGGGACAGCATGGATGTGTCCATTGAAATGGAAATGGCCGTACAGGTGATTAAAGAAAAGGTGGTTGCGCTTCAGGCTGAGTTGGACGGCTTTAAATATTAGAAAAGAGCACAGCGGGTGCAGAACGGCCCGGTCACGGACATCGGACCGGCAATAATCAATCCGATCAGGTGTATTTTACGACCATGGTTTCGCGTGTTCCGGCGTCCTGACTGCCGGCGGGTTTTGCAAGGGAGGCCCTGTGAATATCGGTTTACGACAGAGACTGATCGTTTTAATTTTTTCCGTACTGGTGGTCGCCATGGCGGTGATCGGAACGTACCGGTACTTCATGGAAAAACAGGTCATTCTGAATATGACTCGCGCGGAAGGAGAACGCTCCTGCAAGCTCATGGCGGACATTGCCGTGCCGTATATGCAGGCATCGGATATTCATGGTCTGCTCGCCGTCGCTCAGAAATTTCTGCGCACACCCGATGTTATGGAAATTACCGTTCGCGACAGAGAGGGACGTCGTCTCGCATATGTCACCAAACAGGCAGCCGCTAACAATGCCATCGCAGTCGGTCCTCTGCCGATACTGTTCGATAAAACAAAACTCGGCGAGGTCAGCATGGCGGTCTACCCGGAGGGAATGGGCGACCGGCTAAAAATATATGCCCTGAGCGCGCTGGCGGAAAATTTTTTCATCTTTCTTGTTTTGGCGTTGATACTGACGCTGTTCATAACGCGCTCCATCGTCAAACCGGTCAAGGAACTTGGCAGCGACGTAAAAGAGCTGATTGACCGGAAGGACTTTACCCGGCGCGTGAAGGCGCACGGCCGTGATGAAATCGGCGAACTCGCAAATGGAATAAATTATCTTATTGAGCGTCTTGAACAATTTATCGTGGAGATGGGAGATATTTCCGCGCGGATCAGCAAGGTGAGCCCCGAGATAACCCGGGAAGCGGGCGAAGCGAAGAAAAACGCGGAAGGAGCGGCCGAAGCCATTGCGAATGTGTCCTCGTCGGTTGCGGCGATGTCCGCGTCCCTGGAGACGTTCTCGGAGACGGCGGAAAGCCTGTCCGTCTCGGCGGAAGAGTCGTCATCCGCTATTCTGGAGATGAATGCGTCGAACCAGGAGGTCGCCAGCCATACGAATGAGCTTGCTGCATCCGTGGAGGACGTGACCGCGTCGGTAGCGGAGATGATCGCGTCCATCCGCGAGGTCGGCGGCCATGTGGAGAGCCTCACCGCGGCGGCGGAGCAGACATCGGCTTCGGCTGTCGAGATAGAGGCTACAGTCCGCGAAGTCGAACGGACGGCCAAGGAGTCGGCATCACTGTCCGAGTTGGTCTCCCGCGAAGCGAATGAGATAGGTGTCAAATCCATCCAGGAGACAGGAAAGGCCATTGACACGATCAAGGGCGCCGTCAACCGCTACTCCGGTCTGGTGACAAAACTCGGACAGCGGTCAAACGAAATCGGTAAAATCCTGAACGTCATCGTGGAAGTGACGGAAAAAACAAACCTGCTGGCGCTGAACGCCTCCATTCTTGCGGCACAGGCCGGAGAACACGGCAGAGGGTTCAGCGTGGTGGCCGAGGAAATAAAGGCGCTTGCCGACCGCACGGCCGTTTCCGCGCGGGACATTGAGAAACTCATTGCCGCGGTGCAGAAGGAAACCAAGGACGCCGTGGCGGCGATGGCGGAGGGCCTGGAAGCGGTCGACGAGGGGGTGCAGCGCTCCCGGGCGGCCAGTGCCGCGCTGGACAAAATCCTGGCAAGCTCAGCGCATTCCTCGGAGATGGCCGCCCTGATCGAGCGGGCGATGACTGAGCAGGCGCGGGGTATCAAACAGGTCAGTGAGGCCATTGCGAATGTAAAGCAAATGTCGGCGCAGATCATGACCGCGACGCACGCCCAGACCAAAGGTGCGGAGATGATCCTCCAGAGTGCGGAAAATATGCGGGACATCGCGCGTCAGGTGCGGAGCGCCATGGTTGAGCAGGCGCGCGGCGGCAAGCAGATCGCCGCGGCGGCAGAAAATGTGACCACACACGCCGGATCCATTGCTGCCGGCACCTGGGAACAGCGCCAGTCCGTCGCCAAAATCCAGGAATCCGTGGAACGGATCCAGGACCTTCCCCGCCAGAGCGCCCGCCGTGTGGAAAGCATGGCCGATTCCGTCGCGACTCTTGGAGAGCAGGCCGCGCTGCTGAACCAGGAAATTGCCACCATGACGGTGCGGCGCGGAAAACGGTATGTCGAAGGAGGCGCCCTGAAGATGGGCGTTGTCCCCCTTGACAACACCGCCGAGATGCTTCGCCGCTTTACGCCGGTCGCCGACTATCTTTCCCGCGCGCTCGGCAGAAAGGTGGAGCTCTCCGTTGCCATGGACTTTGCACAAATGCTGACCGATCTTGAGGAGGATAATGTTGACCTGGCGTTTCTTACGCCTTCCCTGTATATCGAGGCGCAGAGAAAAGCCGGAGTGTTCCTTCTCGTCAAGGCGCTTCAGAACGGGCTTCCCTATACCCATGCGGCCATCGTGGCCCATGCTGACCGTCCCCTCGGCCGCCTGGAAGACATCAAGGGAAAACGGTTCGCTTTCGGCAGCAGGAAGTCCACCCTGACCCACCTGATTCCCCGGGCCATGCTTGCCGAGGCGGGAGTCACGCTCAACGATCTGAAGGAATTCGCCTTTCTCGGCCAGCAGGAAGCCATAGCGAAAGCCGTCATCGCCGGAGAATATGATGCCGGCGGAATGTCCGAATCCGCGGCGAAAATGTTTGAAGACCGCGGGCTTGTTATTCTGAAAACATCTATTGATGTCCCGGAAAAAAATATCTGCGTTTCCAGGCAACTGGACCGCAATACGAGCGATCTGATCAAGCAGGCCCTGGTCGCCCTGAATCGGAAAGAAGCAGCGCATGCGGAAATTCTGGGCAGCTTGAATCCAAACTACTCCGGCTTTGAACCGGCGAGTGATGAGGAGTATGACGGTGTCAGGAAGCTGCTTGCAAAAATCCAGGAAACGGACACTGCAGGCTAGCGTGCTGCTGAATCCCGAGCGGCGACACCGGCCCCGGGGATCAGAAACCTTCCGCAGCGGCAGAGGCGAGGACCGTGAAACGTATTTTTACCAGTGATAAAAAAACGACGACACCGGACGATGCAATGCAGGTCGTGACCTTCCAGATAGGCGCCGAGGAGTATGGACTCGACATCCAGTTTATAACCGAGATCATTCGTCCGCTCAAGGTCACACCGCTCCCCCGCATGCCGGAGTTTGTCGAAGGGGTGATCAATCTCCGGGGGACCATCATCCCCATCATTGACCTGCGGAAACGTTTTTTGCCGGGCGCGGCTGTTCCGAATCCGAGGACCATGCGCATGGTCATTCTCCGGGGGGCTGTTCCCGCCTTGTCAGGCACAGCCAGAGAGCTGGTAGGCTTTATTGTGGACAAGGCGAAGGAAGTACTCCCCCTGTCCCGCAAAGATATTAATCCGGCGCCGCCTCGCGCGGTCGGCCGTGATGTTGAGTTCATTGGAGGAATGGGCAAGACAGGGGATCGTCTGATTGTCCTTCTTGACTGCAGTAAAATCCTGAGCCAGCAGGAAGGGTCAGCGCTGGCGGAGGCTGTGAATGACGGAGATTGAGCGGCTCGGAGCGAAACTCGTGAGCAGCAACGCTGAGGAGCGGCGCGAAGCAACCCTGGAACTTGGCCGGGGAGGGGAGCCCGCTGTTCCCCTGCTTTTTCGCGCCATGACGGACGCGGACTGGCGGGTGAGGAAGACTGCGGTTGAAGCCATCATATCAATAGGCGGTGAAGGTGTTGTAAACGAGCTGCTCCAGGCATTGAGCGCGCAGGACAATGCGGGAACGCGGAATTCAGCCATCGAGGCCCTTGTCCGAATCGGGCAACCGTCGGTCCC
>CAZYEF010000029.1:0-21892 GCA_964646375.1 uncultured Nitrospiraceae bacterium
CGAAGGAGATTGTGCGCACCTTTTTGTCCGCGTCCTTTTCGGGAGCAGAGCGGCATGTAAGGAGGCTCGCAAAGGTCGCCGCGATAGAGCAGGAATGCATGAAAAAAAAACAGGGAACAGGCAATTTAACGAGGATCGGCTGCCGTTCCCGGCGTGAGGGCGTATGAAGCTTGGGTATATTGGTCTCGGGAAAATGGGTTACAACATGGCGGAGCTGCTTCTTGACAAGGGATACCAGCTCGCGGCGTACAACAGGAGCGCGGAGCCGGTCCGGCGGATCGCAGCGCGCGGCGCCCAGGCGGCGGCTTCGTTCCGGACGCTTGTCGAGTCCCTGGCGCCTCCACGGCTGGTCTGGATCATGGTCCCGTACCAGGCAGTGGACGATGTCTTAGCGGAACTCCTGAAATACCTCTCGCCTGGCGATACCGTGATTGACGGAGGGAATTCCCCCTACAAGGAAACCATGCGGCGCGGCCGGGAGTTGGAGGGGCGCGGCATCGATTTTCTTGACGCGGGAACGAGCGGCGGTCCGGCAGGCGCGAGAACAGGCGCCTGCATCATGGTTGGCGGGAAGAGGTCAGTCTATGAAAAGTTTGAACAGTTGTTCAGAGACCTGTCCGCGGACAAGGGGTATGGCTATATGGGCAAGTCCGGCGCGGGCCACTTCGTGAAGATGGTCCACAACGGCATTGAATACGGCATGATGCAGGCACTGGCAGAGGGCTTTGCAGTCATGAAGGAATCGTCTTTCGAACTTGATCTTGCAAAAATCGCGGACCTGTACAACCATCAGAGCGTGATTACTTCGCGGCTGGTGGGATGGCTTGAAAACGCCTACGAACAGCACGGCGCCGATCTCAAGGGGATTTCGGGCACCGCGGCACAGAGCGGGGAAGGCATGTGGACGGTGGAAGCCGCGAAGGAACTCGGGATTCCGGTGCCGGTCATTGAAGGGGCGCTCAGTTTCCGGCTTGCATCAGAGGAAAAACCAAGCTACACGGGAAAGATCATTTCAGCACTGCGGAACCAATTCGGCGGACATGAGGCCGGGGAAAAACAGTAAAACACGCACGCCGGGCATCATCGGGAGAGATTCTCTTCCGTTCGCGCAGAGACCGTTTTGACCAGCACGAGGGCCTATGAACAATTTTGCAATTCAGAAAACCGGCGAAGACTGTCCTGATGATCAGGGCGCCGGTCCGGAATACAGAACCGTGAATACCTGCGAAATCGAGGTCCCGCAACCGACCGCATTGATTATTTTCGGCGCCTCGGGAGACCTCGCGAAGCGGAAACTGCTGCCGTCACTCTACCGGCTTTTCAAAAACAAAATGCTCTCGGAACATTTTTTCATCCTTGGCACGGGCCGCAACAGGATGAGCCCGGACCAGTTTCGCCGCGCCATGTTTGAAGCGGTGCGGGAAGCGGTTCCAAAAGATTTTGACCAGAAGGTCTGGGACGCTTTCACGCCCCATCTCTACTATTCACCCTTTGACTATGCCGACCCCGCATCGTACGCCGGATCTCTCAGGGACCTCCTTCCCGGACTGGAAAGCAAACATCAGACCGGAGGAAACCGCAATTTTTATCTCGCCATTCCTCCTGCGGTTTTCGAACTCGTGGTGCATAACCTCGGCGCGGCAGGCCTGGCGCGAGAAGACAGAGGACGGAGTCATGTGGTGCTTGAAAAACCTTTTGGCCATGACTTCGCCTCGGCATGCAGACTGAACCGGCTTGTGCATGCCTACTATAAGGAAAGCCAGATATTCCGGATTGACCACTATCTGGCGAAAGAAACCGTGCAGAACATCCTTATGTTCCGGTTCGCGAATTCCATCTTTGAACCGCTCTGGAACGAGCGCTATATTGATCACGTCCAGATCACCGCCGCGGAGACTCTTGGCGTGGAGCACCGGACCGGGTACTACGAGGAAGCAGGCGTGCTTCGCGACATGTTTCAAAATCATATGCTCCAGCTGCTCTGCCTCACTGCGATGGAGCCTCCCGCGGCCTTTGCCGCCGGTCGGGTGCACGATGAAAAAGCAAAAGTCCTTCGTTCCCTGAGGCAGATTCCACGGGAGAAGCTGCATGACCATCTTGTGATCGGGCAATACGATGACGGAACAATCAACGGCCGCCTGGCGCCGGCGTACCGGGACGAAAAAGGCGTTGCGCAGAATTCAGAAGCGCCGACGTATGCCGCTCTGAAAGTGTTTATTGACAACTGGCGCTGGCAGGGTGTGCCTTTTTATCTCCGTTCGGGCAAGCGGCTTGCGAAACGGGAGACGACGATTTCCATCCACTTCAAAGAAGTACCGCACTCGATGTTTCCTGATTCCGTCGGGGGCCCGATCGAACCGAATGTCATCGTTCTGAAAATCCAGCCGGACGAAGGCATGAGCCTCGTGTTTCAGACAAAGCAACCCGGAACAAAGGTCTGTCTGGGGCCGGTGCAGATGCAGTATTCCTACCCGCGGGGAGTTTTGCTCGACGCGTATGAATGGGTGCTGCTGGACTGCATGCTGGGAGATCACATGCTGTTCATGCGGGAAGACAGCGTGGAGCTTTCGTGGTCCGCGCTTACGCCGGTGCTGAATGCGCTGTCATCGCACAACCGGGCAGGCTTGACATTTTATCCCTCAGGTTCGGCCGGGCCTGATGAAGCCGACCGGCTGATGAGTAGGGACAACCGCGCCTGGAGGCCGCTGTGAGCGGCACCCCTCCACCGGAGGTGCGGGTATTTGCCGACCTCGAAGATGTGAGCAGGAATGCCGCGGAATTTTTTCGTTTACTCTCCCAAAAAGTCATTTTGCAGCAGGGCCGGTTCGCAGCCGCGATTTCAGGAGGTTCCACACCCCGCCGTCTGTATGAACTGCTGGGATCCTCGCACTATCGCGAGGCGATTGATTGGAAACGGGTTCATATCTTCCAGGTTGATGAACGATGCGTCCCCCGGCACCATCCGGACAGTAATTATGGAATGATTTTCAATACGCTTCTGGCTCCCGCAAACATTCCGGAATCGAATGTTCACCGGATTGCGGGGGAGGACAGTGCGGAGCAGGCAGCGGGGCGTTACGAGCAGGAACTCCGCGCCTTTTTCGACACGACAGGAATCCCATCCTTCGATCTCCTTATTCTTGGTGTGGGCGAAGACGGACATACCGCATCGCTGTTCCCGAACAAGGCAGCCGTGTTTGATCAGGAGCATCTTGCGGCGCCCGTGCATTTGGAGCCGCCGAAACTGAGCAGAGTGACGCTCACGTTTCCTGTATTAAATCATGCAGCGCGGATTCTGCTGCTTGCATCGGGGCAGTCAAAGGCACAGGTGATTCAGGAGATAATTGAGAAAAGAACCCCACAGGAATATCCCGCCGGCCTGCTTCGTCCTGCGAAAGGGAGCGCTCTCTGGTTTGTTGACAGGGCGGCGGCCGGTTTGCTGAGGAAGCAAGTTTGAAAAAATCATGGCTCTGGAAGCCGCCTCAGGTTTTCGGAGGAAGGAGGCAGTAATCATGGATGCGATGACGGCGCTCTATTCACGCAGGAGCATACGGCAGTACACATCGAAGCACATTCCCGATAGCCTGATGCAGGACATTTTGCGGGCGGCCATGTGTGCGCCTTCAGCTGGGAATGAACGACCATGGCATTTTATTGTTTTGACCGAGCGCGCGATGCTCGACGAAATACCGAGATTCCACCCGTATGCCGCTATGATCAAGCAGGCGCATACGGCTGTTCTGGTATGCGGCGATGTTTCACTCGAGAAGCACAAGGGGTCCTGGGTGCTTGACTGCGCGGCGGCAACACAGAACCTTCTGCTCGCGGCCCACGCGAAAGGACTCGGCGCCGTGTGGTGCGGAGTATACCCAACTGATGACCGGATGCTTCATTTTCGAAAACTGTTGAGCCTTCCGGAGCATATTCTGGCTTTTTCACTCGTGCCGCTCGGCTTCCCGAATGAAGTGAAAGAGGCGGTGGAGCGTTTTGATGCTTCCCGGATCCACACGAACCGCTGGTAAATTTTACGGCTGCCGCAGAGGAGTGGCCGATCACGTTCCGTACAAGGAGGAATAGTATGTTGAAAAAATATGTCATTGCATCAATGGTCCTGTTCTCACTGTGTCTGGCGGCAACACCGGCGTTTGCCAACAAGACGTCCGCCGCGATTGATGTTCCGGACAAGGCAAAAAAAGGAGATGTTATAAAAATAAAACTTACTTTTACGCACAGCGGCAACAATTTTATTCATCATACCGACTGGGCCTTCGTGAAAGTGAACGGGAAGGAAATCAAGCGATGGGAATATTCTTTTCACAGCCTTCCGGAGAATGAGGTGTTTACCCGCGAAGTGACTTACACCATTGATGGTCCCTTGGTTATCGAGGCGGAGGGAGATTGCAACATTCATGGCAGTGCCGGCAGGGTTGAGAAAAAAGTTGCGGTAGAATAATATCCGCGGGCAGTACGGCTGAGTGTTCAGCACCACCCCGGGGAAGGGCGCCGCATTGCGCAAAAAAAATTGTTCAGCCTTCGCTTCTTCCTGAGGGAAGCTCAATATCTTCCGCATTTACAAATGGAGGGTAACGAGGTATTGTTCAATCAACAAAAGAGCATAGCAGCTGTTGAGGTTCGGTAAGGCTTCATGCTGCTTTCAATCTCCCAGCCACAGCATTGTTTTACGGGTATTTTTCGGGACATGCTGTGGCTGTTTTATTTTCAATCCTTCGACATGCTGCCCGGAGACTTCAGCCTCCGCGATCCGGCGCGGGAAGGGCTATTTCGCCCTGATTTCCTCGATCAGTTTTTTTGTGTAGGTGGGCAGTTCCTCAAAAGACCGGACGCAGATGGTCAGCTTGCGGCACGCCCAGGCATCCTTCAGGCCGATAATGCGAATACCCGTGGTTTTCTGACACCGTTTCGCGGCCGTCTCGGGAACCACGGCGATCCCTATTCCCTGTCCCGCCATGAGACAGACCGCATCGAAACTGCCCAGCCGAACGCGGTATTTCAAGTGAGCTCCTGCGCGGATCGCGTGTCCGTCCAGATGATCCTGAAGCGGATTCCCCTTGATCAATCCGACGAAATTCCGGTCGAGCAGCTCGGCGAAATTGACAGCCTGGCCGGACGCAAGCGGATTTTTTCGTGACGTGACGATCACGAGTTGGTCAAGCCGGAAGGGGAAGGTTTCCAGACCCGCGATGTCAACCGAATCCGCCACAATGCCGAGATCCGCCTTTCCTTCAACGATTGCCTGGACGGTTTCGAAACTGAGCCGTTCTTCCAGGATGATGTCTACATTGGGATGCGACACCAGAAATGAGCTGAGCGCTTTGGGAAGAAATTCATCCAGCGCGGCGGTGTTGCACAAGAGCCGTATCTGTGCCTTGAGTCCTTTTGCGAATGAGCTGAGCTCGCCCTGCATTCGTTCCAGTTGCAGCAGAACGGTCCTGGCATGGTGGGTCAGGGCCAGTCCCACCGGGGTGGGCTGTACCCCGTGCCGCCCCCGGACAAAAAGAGGCAGCCCCAGAATATCCTCCATGCCGCGGATGCGCTCGCTTGCGGATGCCAGCGTCATATTGGCCCTGCCGGCACCTCTCGTGATGCTTCCTGTTTCCACCACGTGGATAAATAATCGCAGATTGGTCAGATCATAAAACATGGTCGTCTCCGTGGAAGCTCCTGGTCAATTGTTCATCCTGACCGGGGCGATAGGCATAGCCGCTCCGGGCTGTCGCTGCAGAGATTTGCGGAATGGTCATTTACAGACTTCTGCGGTTTTTCCCGGTTCTGCGGTCCAGACCGCTTCTTCGTTTCGGCCCTTTATAGTTGGCTGGGGCCGCGTTCTTTCTGCGCGGTTTTGATGTCCTGCGGTCCGACAGGAGCCTGCGGTCCTTCTGCACCACGCCGAACAGGAACTCAAGCATTTCACTTCTTTTCCGGGCGATGAATTTTTCGTACGCCGTTGCCGTGCGCATGCCGGGTATCTGGTGGTCGGGACGCAGTGACGACAACAGCGAGATGAGCGCGTATTCGGCCCCGGCAAGGAGCTGTTTTTGGTCCTCGATGCTTTTGTCTTTTTTTTCTCTGAACGCCGCCTGCAGGACATCCAGTGCCTGTCTTGTGTTCTTCAAATGCTCATGCAGGGTCGCGTAAAGGTTTGTCGTGGCGTTGATATCCCGTCTGACCGCGGTGGACATTTCCGCCGCGATCAACCCGACTTCCTTGACCGCTTTTCCGAGGTCCTGCATCGTGATTTTGCCTGACTGCAACGCCTTCTTGGGGCGGTCCTTGATGTCCTCGATCATCTGACGCTCTTTTTTCCCGGTGATGCCGGTGTCCGAAAGCATGGTGATGGACGCTTCGCAGTGTTTTTGCATTCTGGAGAGGTTGCTTTTGATATACGCCGCAATGCGGAGCAGTTCAGCCGCCAGTTCGGAAAATGAGTGCTCCAGTTTTCTGATGATTTTTTTCCGCTCAAGGACCATTTCCTGGAGCCTCAGGATCCGCACCACGTGATCAATGTTCTTTTTGTTGAGCTTGGCTATTGTCTGGTCGGCGGCCTGGATGAAGGATGTCGGGGTGTCGAAATCGAGCAGCGTCATCATGTGCAGGTGGTATTTATACAGTTCCACCGCCATGAGAAGCGATTGATTCGCAAACCGGGAGCTGCGAAGAACGCCTGAGAAAATCTGGTCCCTGATGTCCTCACCCGTTGACGCAGGCTGGCTTTTTTGTTCAGAAACCGCGGTTTGGTCCAAGAGCTGGCGGTAGAGCAGGAGGTCGCTGCCGTAAAGATCTTTTCCGCCTGCCGAGCAGGGGGACTGCAGAAAAGCATCCAGCTGCTCCCGGGTGGGGCGGTGGCTGTCGTCCGGCTCGAAAGGGAGGCCGAATATTGATTTTTCGTTCGTCATGGTCATTATGATATTGTTGGTGTTTCCTGAATCATATAGGAATAGGTCCGTGGGGTCAAGCAGAGAACTCACCTCGCGGGGCACACCCAAAACGGACGGCATTGCCACGACTGCTCCTATTGGATTTTATCGCCCCTGCCCCTGTTGCTCTCCATATTGTGGACATGGACATGCTGGCCGGTTTTGATGTCGCGTGTGGCGGTCCCGATGGTTTCCCCATATTTAATGATCGAGGCACCCTTGGCTATATCGCGTACCGCAAGCTTATGTCCGAACGGGATTGTTTCCGTGACATGAAGGCGGATTTGCTGCCTATCGACATCCAGGGTGATCCCGGTGCCGGGTTCGATGGTTTCAACTGCCGTCGCCGTGTTGTCTGAAAGCTTCATTACAATAGCCCGAATCCTCGACATTGTCAAACTCCTTAAAGAGCGTCATTTCTTTTTCGCGCACCGGTTACATGGTCGGCCCGATGCGCCTGATCGCGAAATCATTGAAACCCAGCACCTCTGCCTTCGCGGGCTTGCCGGATGCGGTAAGGATTATTTCGTTAAAGATTTTTTGCCCCACCTGCTGTATGGTTTCTTCTCCGGTGACGACGGTGCCCGCATTGATGTCCATGTTGTCGAGCATTCTTTCAAAGAGCTGCGTATTTGACGCGACTTTCAGCGTCGGCGCTATGGGAGAGCCGCAGCAGGTGCCGCGCCCCGTGGTAAAGACCACGATATGGCAGCCTCCGGCCACCATGCCGGTGATCTGTTCGATATCATGCCCCGGCGTATCCATCCAGACAAGGCCTTTTTTGGTGACCGGCATCGCGTAATCAACGATGTCCTGAAGAGGCCTGCTGCCCGCTTTGCGTATGCAGCCGAGAGATTTTTCTTCGATGGACGACAATCCACCTTCGATATTTCCCGGGGTCGGCTGTCCGCCCCGCATGTCGACGCCCATCGCCATTGCCGCCTGTTCGCACCGGTGAATGACCTCATAGCATTGTTTGGCAAGCTGTTTATTTGCTGCCCGGGCGGCGACCAGATGTTCTGCGCCGATCAACTCGGTTGTTTCCGCCAGAATCACGGTGCCTCCCGCATCGATCAGCAGATCGCTCGCGACGCCGAGCGAGGGGTTTGCGGAAATTCCTGAACAGGCATCGGATCCGCCGCATTCCGTTCCCAGGATGAGTTCCGAAACGGCAATCGGCGTCCTGGTCAGCGTGGCCGCGGTCTTTGTCATTTCCCGTGCTGCGGCTGCTCCGTTGGCGGTTGCCTTGATTGATCCTCCGAGATCCTGCATGATGACGGTGTGGACCGGTTTGTACGGACAGTGCTCTTGAATCCGCGCGGCGATGTCCTGCGCCCGCAGCGTTTCACAGCCGAGTCCGACGACAATCACTCCATAGACATTAGGGTGCGTACCATGGGCGACAAGAATCCTTGTGGTAAGCTCCGCGTCGGCTCCCAATTGGCAGCAACCATGCTGGTGCTCAACCCAAATGGTGCCATCGACCTGCTGCGAAATTCCCCGGGCGACCCTGTTTGCGCATACAACAGAGGGAATGACAAGGACGTGATTGCGAAGGCCTGCAGTGCCGTCCGGACGGCGGTATCCTGAAAAATTCATTGTCGTTCCCTCCCCGCATGCGCTGCGGCGTCGTCACGCTCTCTGAGCTGGCCGCATGCGGCGGAGATGTCACCGCCGCGCGATTCCCGGACAGGCGCCGTGTAATGGTGGTCAAGCAGTATTTTTTGAAAGAGCCGAACCGTTGTTTCCCCGGGCCTCTTTAAAGAACTCCCGGGAAAGGGGTTGAATGGTATGAGATTTATCTTGCACCGGATGCCTTTGAGCAGCTGCGCCAGACGCCGGGCATCGGCTTCTGAATCGTTTTTGTCTTTTAACAGTACGTATTCGAACGTAATGCGCCGGCGCGGCTCAAGGGGGTAATGCCTGCAGGCGGCCAGGACATCTTCGATCGGATAGCGTCTGTTCACGGGCATGATATCGTCTCTGACTTCGTTCGTTGTCGCGTTCAGGGAGACCGCGAGATTCACCCTGGTGTTTGCTTTCGCCAGGGCGCCCATTTCCGGAACGAGGCCGGCCGTGGAAAGCGTAACGCGGCGCGGAGAAAAACCGAGGTATTTATCCGAGGTAATAATCCGTATTGCTTTTACGACTTCCTCGAAATTTGAGAGCGGTTCCCCCATGCCCATCAGGACGATGTTGGTAATTTCTCCCGCACCCTCCGAATCCAGCACCCGTGAAAGCTCAAGCACCTGGTCGGCGATTTCATGAGCCGCAAGGTTCCGGCGGAAACCTTGTTTTCCGGTCAGGCAAAAGACGCAGCCGAGCCGGCAGCCGACCTGCGAAGATATGCAGAGCGTCATGCGGTCTTCGTCAGGGATCAGGACGCTTTCGATCGTGTGTTCATCCGCGAGCTTGAACAGAACTTTTCTGGTGCCGTCTTTCGAAACCTCCATTCTGCAAATCGCGGGGGCAGAAATGGAAAAAACCGACGAGAGAAGGTCCCGTTCGGGTTTAGCAATATTCGTCATCTCCTCAAAAGAGCGGACATGGTTGAGGTATATCCAGCGAAGAATCTGGTCTGTCCGGAATTTTTTAAGACCGAGTTCAAGCAGACGCGTCTGCAGATTCTCATAGGTCAATGATTTAATGTTGATTTTTGAACCGGCCACGGGATTTTGTATGCCTTCAAGGGATTCGCGCCAAATATTCCGGTTGGCTGCATTAACCGTGTTCTGCGGAAGGAGCCGCAGGCTTTCAAAATGTAACATCTTTGTTCTGTAAAAGCAAGATTGACATAAACCGCGGAAGCGAAAAAAGCGGCCAAAACGATGTCTGTTCCCTTCCCGGGAGGACCGCTGATTTCAGGCTATGACCGCCCTGTTTCGAGCGGAAGTATAAAAAAATTAAGTGGAATGTTGCCAGGTACCATGCTATTATAAACGCGCTTTTGTCGCAGGAGCGTCTGTGAAAGCGTCACTACGAGAACAGTCAACCGAGGCGCGGAATGCTCTGTCGCGGGAAGAACGGCAGGCGGGAAGCCGGGAAATCGAAAACCGATTGTTCGGGCTGCCGGAGTTTATCAGATCGTCAACCGTCATGTTCTTTGCGTCGTTTCGGAGCGAGGTTGACACCATCCCGATGATTCGGAAAACGCTTGCCATGGGCAGGCGGGTTGTGCTGCCGAAGGTCAGGGGCAGGGACTTGGCGCTGCTTGAAATAGAGGACCTTGAAAAGGATGTTTCTCCGGGGGTGTGGGGTATTCCGGAACCGGTCGGGGACAACCCCGTAGCTCTTGAGACCGTGGATATCGTGATTGTGCCCGGTCTTGCGTTTGATGAGCTGGGCAACCGGCTGGGACACGGTGCGGGATTCTATGACCGGCTCCTTGCCCGGTATCAGGGGCCGGCAGTCGGACTGGCTTTTGAAGTGCAGATACTGCCGCGGATTCCCGTGGATTCGCATGATTGTCCGGTGCGGAAAATAATAACCGAGAAGAGAATTATCACTGTGAAGCAGACAGGGAACCAGACGGCGTTTCCCTGAGCTTCGCCAGACTTTTTAAGGGGTTTGCAGAAACATATGGACAGAACCAAGATTGAAAAAGGCGTACGGCTTATTCTGGAAGGCATTGGAGAAGACCCGAATCGCCCCGGGCTGAAGGACACTCCCGCGCGTGTGGCCGAGATGTATGCTGAGATTTTTTCCGGCATTTCCGCGAACACCGATGAGCTGCTGAAGCCCATGTCCGGCGAAAACCACGACGAGATGATCATCATCCGCGACATTCCCTTCTACTCGGTGTGCGAGCATCATTTCCTTCCTTTTATCGGAAAGGCGCATGTCGCGTACATTCCCGGGGACGGGAAAATCGTGGGCATAAGCGCTCTTGCAAGAGCCCTGGAGATACTTGCCAAACGCCCCCAGGTGCAGGAACGGTTGACGGCCCAACTCGCGGACCTGATTGTCGCCCATTTAAAACCCAAAGGCGCCATGGCGGTAATCGACGCCGAACATCTGTGCATGAGCATGCGCGGCGTGAAAAAATCGGGGTCGCATGTTGTGACATCGGCGGTACGCGGCGTGTTCCGCTCGAAGGAGTCCACACGGCTGGAGATGCTGGAGCTTTTAAAGCACAAGCCGTAGATCGCGTACAGCCGTGCGTCAGAACCTTGTTGCCAATTTTCCCCCGTTTCACAAGGGTTCATCATCGTTTTTCCCAAGGGCATAACCCAAAAAGAGTAAGGAGTCTTGCCGATGTCTTCACGTAAACTCCCTGAGGCCGGGGCAAACTGTTTCTTGACGGAAGCAGTCGAGAAGCGTTCAGGACAGCGCCTGACGGCGTGCTACCAGTGCCGGCGGTGCGCGGCGGGATGTCCGGTGGGAGGGGAAATCGGGACCGCGCCGGACAGGCTGATCAGGATGATCCTGCTGGGGGACAGGGACGCGGCGTTGCGTGATCCTCTGATCGTAAAATGCATTGCCTGTTATACGTGCGGGACCAGATGTCCGAACGCGATCCAGACGGCGCGTGTTGCCGAGACGCTGAAGCAGATGGCAAGGGAGGCCGGTCGGGAGCTCCCGCTGCCCCGCATCACGGATTTTCACGACACTTTTCTTGCATCGCTCAAACGGCGGGGGCGCTTTCACGAAATTGAAAGCATGGCTGCTTATCAGGCCAAAATTACGGCACGTGAACTGGCCAGGGGCCGCTTCCGGGCAATTTTCGACGATCTGGCAGGCCAGGTGCGGCTCGGCATGGCAATGCTGAAAAAAAAGAGAATGCACACGGGCCAGACCGCAATCAAAAGACGGTCCGAAATAAAAACGTTGTTCGCAAAGGCAGGACAGATCAAAAAAACAACATTTCAGAAACACAAAAGATGATACGGTAAAAAATTGATGAAAGTCGAGCAAAACGACATACAGGAAATCGCGTATTATCCCGGCTGTTCGCTGCATGCGTCCTCGAAGCTGTACGATATCCAGTGCAGGCTCGTGTGCAAGCGCCTCGGGATCGAACTCCGGGAGATCGAAGACTGGAGCTGCTGCGGGACGTCATCCGCGGGCAAGACAGATGCTTTCCTCGCTGCGGCGCTTCCGGCAAGGAACCTGGGCATTGCCGATGCCACGGGACTCCCGGAACTGCTCATTCCCTGCTCGTCCTGCTACAGCAGGACGATGGCTGCCCGGAAACTGCTCCAGTCCGATAAAGCACTCAGAGAAACCATCAATGCCGGATTTGTCCATAAAGTTGTCGATTCAATTAAGGTGTCGAATATTCTTGAAGTTCTGCTCCCGAAGGTTGATACGCGCGATTTTCAAACAAAGGTGGTCAGGAAACTTTCCGGTCTCAGACCGGCCTGTTATTACGGCTGTCTTCTGTCCCGGTTTCCGTGCGATATAGATGTAGCCGACTCCGTGGAAAATCCCCAAGCAATGGAGATTATCTGTGAGGCAACGGGCGCAGAGCCGACTGACTGGAATTACAAGACGGACTGCTGCGGCGCGTCCGCGGTTTTTAACGATAAAGAACAATCGCTGATTCTCATGTCACGGATACTGAAGGACGCGGCTGCACGCGGGGCGAACTGTCTGGTCACCTCATGTCCGCTCTGCCAGCTCAACATGGACGCGTATCAGGAGGAAATCAACGCGAAGTACGGACTGGAAAAGAGACTGCCGGTCTACTTCATAACGGAGTTGATCGGCGCTTCTCTCGGAATTGATCTCGTGGAGATGCAGGTGGACCGGCATATCGTGGACGCCATGAGGCTGTTGCATGAATGATGTTCAAATGAAAAACTACTTTTACCGCATGTGCTATTTTGGAAGAATGCAGGGGACTGCTGCGTGAGCGAACCAAAGCCTACAAAACGCGGATCGGTACTGGTCGTGGGCGGCGGCATCGGCGGGATGCAGGCGTCTCTGGACCTCGCGGAAAGCGGGCTCAAAGTGCACCTGGTGCAGCAGGAGTCCTCCATCGGCGGGATCATGTCCATGCTCGACAAGACCTTCCCCACGGGCGACTGCGCCATGTGCATGATTTCACCCAAAATGGTGGACGTGGGCAGGCACCTGAACATCGATATTCATTCCTGCTCAGAACTGATCAGCCTTGCGGGGGAGGCCGGAGACTTTACCGCCACAATCCGCAAAAAGGCGCGGTATGTTGATCTCAAAAAATGCACCGGCTGCGAGGACTGCGTACAGAAGTGTCCGGTGGCCGTCGCCAGCGAATTCAACCAGGATCTGGTAAAATGCACGGCCATCAGCCGCAGATATGCGCAGGCAGTGCCCGGTGCCGTCGCCATCGACAAGGATGGCGTTTC
Organism: uncultured Nitrospiraceae bacterium; assembly: GCA_964646375.1. Classification (GTDB taxonomy): domain Bacteria; phylum Nitrospirota; class UBA9217; order UBA9217; family UBA9217; genus JBAZLV01. The sequence continues at coordinate 13,265 of CAZYEF010000029.1, forward strand.
CCCGTGCCGGATTGAATGTCCCGCAGAAGTAAACGCCCATGCGTACGTGGCGCTCATCGCCCGCGGCAGATTTGGCGAGGCCCTCGAAGTGGTCAGGAGAAACAATCCGTTTCCGGCCGTCTGTGGACGGGTCTGCGCTCATCCCTGCGAAGACGGCTGCCGGAGAAACGAACTGGATGAACCTGTCGCGATCTGCCATTTAAAGCGGTTTTTGACGGACTGGGAAGACAGCCAGGGAGGATTCAAAAAACCTGAACTGCCCGGAGAAAAGCTTGAGAAGGTTGCCGTAATCGGAAGCGGTCCGGCAGGCATGACCTGCGCCCGGGACCTCGCGCTCAAAGGATACCGGGTCACGGTCTTCGAGAAAATGCCGGTGGCGGGCGGCATGCTCAGCTTTGCCATTCCTGAGTACCGTCTGCCGAGGGATGTGGTGCGGAAAGAGATTGACGCCATCCTGGCACACGGCATTGATATCAGTTATAATCAGGCCCTGGGTCGCGATTTCAGCGTGGACGATTTGAAGCGGCAGGGATACAAGGCAGTGTTTCTCGCCGTGGGAACGCAGAAGGCCGCAACACTCCCGATAGAAAACGACAACCCGCAGGGAATATACGATTGTCTCGATTTTTTGCGCAGGGCGGCATTGGGAGAAAGGATCTCGGTGGGAAGCAAGGTCGTCGTTATCGGCGGCGGCAATGTGGCTGTTGATGCGGCGCTCACGGCAAAAAGGCTCGGCGCTAAAACGGTCAGGATCGTGTGTCTCGAAGCGTGCGATGAGATGCCTGCTCACGGATGGGAACTCGAACAGGCGCGCGAGGAAGGCGTCATCATCGATAATTCCTGGGGCATAAGCGGAATCAGAACGGAGACAGGCAGGATATCCGGAATCGACGTTAAGCGCTGCACCTCGGTTTTTGATGAGAACAAACGCTTCAATCCGCAGTACGACGAGTGTGCACTGAATTTTTTCGAAGCAGACACCGTCATTTTTGCCGTGGGACTGAGTGTTGATGCTTCTTTTAAAAAGGGCATAGAGATGCTCGATGTGCTGCCCGGCGGCAGAATCAACGCCGATCCCGCCACGTGCAGGACCAATGTCGAAGGGGTGTTTGCGGGCGGAGATTCCGTTTCAGGTCCGTCAACCATAATCGAGGCGATTGCATCGGGAGCACGGGCAGCGGAATCAATCAATCATTTTCTGAGGGGGACCAGTCCTCCGGCAAATCGCGTGAAGATTTCTGAGCGAATCAAGGCGGTCAAGGATTTGACCGGCCTGAAAAAAGCCCGCCGCAGGCGCGTGCCAATGCTTTCCGCTGCGGAACGTGAAGGCAATTTTAAAGAAATTGCGCGGGGATACAGCGAGGAAGACGCAGTCGCAGAGGCCTCCCGCTGCCTGAGCTGCGCCGCTTGCAGCGAGTGCATGCTGTGTGTGTCCGCGTGCCAGGCAAAGGCAGTCAACCATGAGATGGTTGCCGTGGAAGAGATTGCGCTGAATGTCGGCTCGGTCATTCTCGCCCCCGGGCTTGAACCGTACAACCCCGCAGCACGCGGGGAACTGGGTTTCGGGCGATGGCCCAATGTGGTCACGTCCCTCCAGTTCGAACGCATCCTCTCCGCGTCGGGTCCGTACAAAGGCGAGATCAGGAGGCCGGGAGACGGAAAGCATCCGGTCAGGATCGCCTGGCTGCAGTGCGTCGGTTCACGGGACCCGCATAACGCGAACCCGTGGTGCTCCTCAGTTTGCTGCATGTACGCCACGAAGCAGGCCGTCATTGCCAGAGAGCACGACCAAAAGATCGAGCCCTCAGTTTTTTACATGGACATGCGGGCCTATGGAAAGGATTTTGACCGATATGTGGAGCGGGCAAAGAATGAATACGGCGTGCGGTATGTGCGCTCCATGGTATCGGCTGTGCGCGAGGAAGCGGAGACCGGCAATCTTCTGCTGCGCTTTGTCAGGGAAGACGGCTCGCTGGTTGATGAAGTATTCGACATGGTCGTTCTCTCAATCGGACTGGAGCCCGGAAAGAACTCAGCGCCGCTCGCGGAAATTTGCGGGATTGAACTAAATAGCCACCGCTTTCCCAAAACAACGACGTTCGCCCCGGTTGATACGAACCGCCCCGGTGTTTTCGTCACCGGCATCTATCAGGGACCCAAGGACATTCCCGACACGGTGATGCAGGGTAGTGCCGTGGCGGGACAGGCAATGGCCCTGTTGGGCGGGTCGCGGTGGAGCGAGACTATTCAGAAAGTGCTCCCTCCCGAGAAGGATGTTGCAGGCGAGGAACCGCGGCTTGGGGTCTTTGTTTGCTCGTGTGGTTTTAACATCGCGGGGACGATTGATGTAAAAAAGGTGGTGCAGGAAGTGGAGCACCTTCCCGCTGTTGTTCACGCGGAGAATCTTCTGTATTCATGTTCACAGGACAACCAGGAGAAGATCAAACAGCTGATCCGCGAAAAAGGTATCAACCGCGTGCTGGTCGCGTCATGCACGCCGCGCACGCACACCCAGATTTTTCAGGACACAATCCGAGAAGCGGGTTTAAACGCATATCTGTTTGAACTTGCGGACATCCGGGAGCAGTGCTCCTGGTGCCATATGGACCGGAAGGAAGAGGCGACTGAAAAAGCGGTCCGGCTCGTGAAAATGATGGTTGCCAAGGTGAGGCTGCTGCAGCCGGTCAAAACCGAAACCGTGAGCGTCGTGCCCGCGTGCCTTATTGTGGGCGGAGGAGTCGCCGGTATGACAACGGCGCTGTCTCTTGCCGATCAGGGGTTCGGCGTTCACCTCGTGGAGCAGGAGAAGGAGTTGGGAGGCCTCGCGCGAAGCCTTTACTATATGCAGGACGGAAGCAATGTTCAGGGTTTCCTGCAGTCGCAGATAGGCCGCGTGATGTCGCACCCCCGTATTGCGGTCCACACCGGCGTCGGGGTGAAGAAAACCGAAGGTTTTGTGGGCAACTTCAAGACCCTGCTCACGGACGGTTCGACGTTCCCGCACGGGACCGTCGTGATTGCCACCGGCGGCGTTGCATATGAACCAACGGAGTATTTCTATGGTAAGAACAGCCATGTCATCACACAATGGGAACTGGAGAAAAAAATCCAGGATGGCCTTCAGCCGGAATCAGACCTGCGATATGTGATGATCCAGTGCGTCGGTTCGCGCGAAGAACCCGCGCAGTACTGCTCGCGCGTCTGCTGCCAGGACGCCCTGAAGAATGCGATACGACTCAAGGAAAGAAACCCGAAGGTCCCGGTTGTCGTTCTGTACCGCGAAATGCGGGCATACGGGCTGCGCGAAGATTACTATGCAAAAGCTCGTGATATGGGCGTGCTGTTTATACGATATGAAGTGGACAAAAAACCCGTCGTACAGGAATCGGAAGACGGGCTGCGTGTCATTGTCAGGGACCCGGTGCTGAACCGGGAAGTGATTCTGGATGCCGGCCGGCTCGTGCTGTCAACCGGGCTCCGGCCTCATCCGTCCGCTGAAGAAACAGGACGCACATACAAGATTACACGCACAGCGGATGGATATTTTCTGGAATCGCACATGAAACTGCGGCCGGTTGATCTTGGAAGCGAGGGTCTTTTCGTCGCGGGCCTGGCGCACGCTCCCAAGAATTTCGACGAAACCATCAGTCAGGCCCTTGCCGCCGCAGGTCGTGCGGGGACCGTACTCTCGCATGAGACCCTCGCGGTCTCGGGACTTATCGCGAAACACGCGCGCGATCTCTGCATGTCCTGTTTGAGCTGTCTCAGGATCTGCCCCTTCGGTTCTCCGTATATCGACGAGGAAGGCAGAATCAGCCACAACGAGGTCATGTGCCAGGGTTGCGGTCTGTGCGCGGGCGTATGCCCGGCAAAAGCGTTCCAGGTGAACGGCTTCCGGGACGAGCAGATGCTCGCCATGGTTGACGCGGCGGGGGAATGCGAAGAAAACGGTTAAGGGATATCGGGATGCGCAATTCCATTTGAGTCAGGAACAAGGAGAGATTTTTTGCCGGCAGGTTCTGATACCTTGAAAACTGAAACGGGTTCGTCCGTGGAAAAACCGCATGAAATTTCGGAGGACTTCAAGCCGGACATTCTTGCCTTTGCGTGCCACTACTGCGCGTTCGCGGCGGCCGATCTGGCGGGAGTCATGCGCCTGGCGTATCCGACCACCGTCAAGATCATCCGCATGCCCTGCACTGGAAAACTGGACCACGTCTATATTCTGAGAGCATTTGAGCGGGGGGTGGACGGCGTTTTCGTGGCTGGCTGCCTTGAGGGGCAGTGTCATTTCCTTGAGGGAAACACGAACGCCGCAAAACGGGTGAAACACATTCAGAAGCTCCTGTCCAGTGTGGGCATCGATCCCGGCAGGCTGGAGATGTACAATCTCTCCGGCTCCCAGGGCCCCCGATGGGCCGCCATCTGCGCTGAGTTTACGGAGCGGGTCAAAAAGCTCGGTCCGTCTCCCCTGCGGATTGCAAAAGAAAAACGAACGGTAATGAAGAGGGTCGCAAAACAATGATCGTCGGCGTGCAGAAACCAATTTCAGAAATCTGGGAAATGATCAAATCCTTCCGGAGCATCAAGGTTTTCGGATGCAATACCTGCGTCGCGGTGTGCCACGCGGGGGGCGCGAAGGAGGCTGAGATTCTTGCCTCGCTCATCCGCATGAAGGCCGCGCAGGAAGGCGCAGAAATGACGGTGGAGCACGGAGCGTGCGAACGACAGTGCGAGCAGGAGTTTATACAGCCGCATGCCGAGCAATTGAACGGACATGAACTGGTGCTGTCCCTTGCCTGCGGCGCGGGCGTCAACCTCCTGTCCGACATGCTCTGCACGGTCCCGGTCTACCCCGGTCTGAACACGGTGTTTTACGGTGCCGTGCCCCAGACCGGAGTTTTTATGGAAGCGTGCGGAGGCTGCGGCAACTGTGTCCTTCATCTTACCGGCGGCATCTGCCCCGTCGCGCGCTGTTCGAAGTCGCTTCTGAACGGTCCCTGCGGCGGGACGCATAAGGGAAAATGCGAGGTCGGGCCCGATACGGACTGTGCATGGTATCTGATCGTGGAGCGCATGAAAAAGCTCGGGAAGCTCGAAAAACTTTTCGAGATCCAGCCCCCGAAGGACTGGGCTTCAGCCGGCCACGGCGGCCCCCGCAGGATCGTGATTGAGCACATTGCCGCGGCGACGGAACAGACCGTGATGAAAAACGAGGAAGGCGGGAAACAATGAAGTCAGGCAGCAATCTCGAACGGATCATCAAAAGCGGGAAGCCCGCGGTGACCGCCGAACTCGGGCCTCCCCTGAGCGCTTCTCCGGACGAGGTCGTCCGCAAGGCGCATCTGCTGAAAGGATTTTGCGACGCCGCGAATATCACTGACTGCCAGACAGCCGTCGTGCGCATGTCGAGCATTGCCGCGGCCGTCCTTGCCCATCGGGAGGGGCTTGAGCCGGTCATACAGATGACCTGCCGCGACAGAAACCGCATCGCCATGCAGGCCGATTTTCTGGGCGCGGCGGCCCTCGGGCTGAGGAATTGCCTGTGTATCGCCGGAGACCATCAGAAATTCGGGGCCGCGGGAAAGATGAAGGGGCATCCGGGAGCGAAGAATGTATACGATGTCGATACTGTCCAGCTCGTCGGCATTCTCAAAAAGATGCGCGACGAAGGCCTGCAGCAGGGAGGCGACAAGATCGATGTGCCCCCGAAATTCTTTATCGGCGCTACCTGGACGCCGTTAGGGGACCCCATGGACTTCCGCCCTTATAATCTGAAGAAAAAAGCGGACGCAGGAGCAGACTTCATTCAGACCCAGGGCATTTACGACATGGAGCTTTTCAAATCGCAGATGGAAAAAGCGCGGGACCTCGGCATCCATGAACAGACGGCTATTCTTGCCGGCATTATTGTGCCGAAGAGCGCCATGATGCTGAAGTACATGGACACGTCCGTGGCGGGCGTCACGGTCCCGCAATCATTGATGGACCGTATGACCAGGGTCAAAGAATCGGCCGGCGGCGACAAGCAGAAAGCAAAACAGCTGCAGGAGGAAGAAGGCATCAGGATTGCCGTGGAACTGATTCATCAGGCCCTCGAAATTCCCGGTATCAGAGGGGTCCATATTCAGGCCATTGAATGGGAGACAGCCATTGAAAAGATTGTCAAGGATGCGGGCCTGTATCCACGGCCGGAACATGCGCCGGACGAACGATAAAGTCCCGAATACGCTATACTATGGTAGATATTGCCGTCACCGGGAGGCATAGGAACGAGTTAATTTACTGCAGTCAGGGAGGGAAAACATGGCAAAGATCACAGTCCTCGATTTATATAAGAAAAAAGCCGAGGCGAAAAAAATCACAATGCTCACGGCGTACGATTTCCCGACGGCCCAGATCGTCGACCAGGCCGGTATCGACGTAATTCTAGTGGGAGATTCCCTCGGCATGGTGGTGCAGGGGCTGGGGAGCACCCTTCCGGTCACGATGGAGGAAATGCTCTACCATACAAAACTGGTGTCGCGCGCGGCCCGGTCCTCCATGGTCGTGGGTGATCTGCCGTTTCTTTCATACCAGGCAGGTATTGAAGAAGCAGTCCGGAATGCCGGAAGGTTTCTCAAAGAAGCAGACGCGGAAGCCGTGAAGCTTGAAGGCGGTTCAGCGGTGGCCAGCGCGATCCGGGCAATCGTGGATGCAGGTATTCCGGTGGTCGCTCATATCGGGCTTACGCCGCAGGCCGTCCATGTCCTGGGGGGATTCAAGGTTCAGGGCAAAGACCAGGCTACGCGGGAAAAGATACTGGCTGATGCGCGGGCGGTCCAGGACGCGGGCGCATTCGCCGTCGTGCTGGAAGCGATGCCGTCCTCTCTGGCGAAAGAAATAACGGAAACCCTGCACATCCCGACCATCGGCATCGGCGCCGGACCGGACTGCGACGGGCAGGTCCTTGTTCTGCACGATATTCTGGGAATGTTCGACCGGTTCACCCCGAAATTCGTCAAACAGTACGCCCGGCTGAAAGACCAGTCGCTGAAAGCGGTGCAGGAATACAAACAGGACGTGGAAAGCGGAAAATTTCCGTCTGAAGAGCAGTCGTTCAAATAGCAATTGCTTCATCAAAAAAATTCTGTTATATATAGCGCGGAATACGAAAAAAACGGGGAAACGGGTGAAAAACGATGCCGGAAACAGCACTGCACGTAGTTCTTCTGAGACATACGCCGGAACCTGAGGAAGTCGTGGCCATGGCCGCAAAGCTCTGCTACAGTCCTGCCGGGGTGGAAGAGCTGAAGGAAAAAATCGAGGCGAAGGACCAGGCGACGTTTGTGGAGCGGCTGGCGTCCATCGGCCATCTTTCGCCGGTGGAACATATATCGTTTACCTTCGGCATCGAGGGAATCTCGCGGGCCTGCACGCACCAGCTGGTGCGCCACCGGGTGGCATCATACTCCCAGCAGAGCCAGCGGTATGTAAAAGCGGACCAGTTTGATTATATCGTCCCCCCGAGCATCAAGAAAGACCCGGATCTGACGCGAGAGTTCGAAAAATACATGGCCGAGGCCCAGAGCAATTACACAAAGGTTCTGAAGCGTCTTGAGGAACTTGGGTACAAAGGTGAATCCGGCCAGCAGGACGCGCGGTATCTTTTGCCGAACGCGGCAGAAACGAAGATCATCATCACCATGAACGCACGGGAGCTTCTGCATTTTTTCCGCGTGCGGTGCTGCAACCGGGCACAGTGGGAAATCCGGAATATGTCCGAGCGCATGCTCGCAATCGTCAAGGGAATTGCGCCGACCATATTCTCCAAAGCAGGCCCCGGCTGCCTCGCTGCCGCCTGTCCGGAGGGAACGATGACCTGCGGCGAGATCGACGAGGTCCGGAAAAAATATGGCGTAAAGCGGTAAGTTTTCCCGTGTGCATGCGCGGAGCGTGCGGTGTTGATATGTTCACCTCTTCCCCCGGACGCTTTTACAATCTTAGCGGCGGGAATGATGCGAGGCGGGAATGGGTTTCTCAATAGCGGTTGCGGGCAAGGGCGGAACGGGAAAAACCAGCCTCTGCGGTCTCACCGTCAGATATTTAATGGAAAAAAAACGCGGTCCGGTGCTTGCCGTCGACGCGGATGCGAATGCGAATCTTCACGAAGTACTCGGAGTGAATGTGCATGCCACTGTGGGAGGGCTCCGCGAAGATTCGCTGCAGGCGGTCAGGTCAACAGCCCCCCGCCCCGGCGGGATGAGCATGGAGCAGCTTTTTGATTATCAGATCCAGCAGGCGCTTGTCGAGACAGCAGGTTTTGATCTTCTTGTGATGGGCAGACCCGAAGGTCCGGGCTGCTACTGTGCCGCGAACAATATCATCCGCAAGTATACGGACAGACTTGCGGATTCGTATCCCTACACAGTGATGGACAACGAGGCCGGGCTGGAGCATCTGTCCCGCCGGACAACGCGGGACACGGACCTCTTGATTGTCGTGAGCGACCCCACTGCCCGGGGAATCGCGACTGCCGGACGCATTCATGCGCTTACTGGTGAACTCACGCTGCAGATAAAGCGGACGGTGCTGATTGTGAACCGGGCGCCGGCCGGCGAAGAGGAAAAGCAAAAACTGCTGCAGCTG
>CAZYEF010000030.1:0-21284 GCA_964646375.1 uncultured Nitrospiraceae bacterium
ACATTCCCCTGATTCTTCTCGGCAGCGGCCACGCGGAAAAAGACGGCCAGGTGCTCCAGGCAGCGGCAGCGGCCACGCGCGGCAAAAACTGTGCGATCGGCAAGGCGGTCGAAGAGAACTACAAGACCGTGGCCGCGGCGGCGATGGCAAACGACCACAAGTTGATCGCCATGAGCCAGCTCGATGTGAATCTGGCAAAACAGCTCAACATTCTGCTGACGCAGCTGGGGCTCGACAAAGAGCGGATCATCATCGATCCGATGTCATCGGCGCTCGGATACGGTCTTGAATATACCTACAGCGTGATGGAACGCATCCGTCTGGCCGCGCTTCTGCAAAACGACCAGATGATGCAGACACCCATTGTCTGCGATATCGGCGAGCAGGTCTGGAAGGTCAAGGAAACCATCGCGCCGGAATCCGAGGCGGCGGAGTGGGGTCTTCTTGAAGACCGTGCACTTGCGTGGGAGGCGGTCACTGCTTCGGCCATGCTGGTTGCGGGCGCGGACCTGCTGATCATGCGCCATCCTGGCGCGGTGGCAAAAACAAAGGAAACGATAACAGAATTGCTGGGGTAAGCTTTTTTCTGAAAGGAACATGACATGGCGCTTTCCGGTATTGAAATTTTCAAATTGTTGCCGAAAACCAACTGCAAAAAATGCGGTCATCCCACCTGTCTGGCGTTTGCCATGAAGCTTGCCGCCAAGCAGGCGAATCTTGATGCCTGTCCGGACGCTTCTGAAGAGGCGAAAAAAATTCTGGGCGAAGCGGCAGCGCCCCCGATCCGATCCGTTACCATCGGCGCGGGAGCGAAAGCGGTCAAGGCGGGCGACGAGATCTGCCTGTTCAGGCATGAAAAGAAATTTTTCAATCCCTGCGTGCTCGCCGTGGCGATCAAGGCCTCCGAGACGGGCGATGCCGCTGCGGCAAAAATCGAAGCGGTCAAGGCATCGGAGATCGACCGTGTCGGTCAGAAGCTGAGGGTGGAGGCGATCGCGGTATCAGACGAAGGCGGCGACAGCGCTGCCTTCGCTTCCGTGGTAAAACAGGCGACTGACATGGCGCCGGGAATTCCGCTTATTCTCATGAGCAAAAACCCAACGACGATTGAAGCGGGGCTGGCCCACTGCGCGGACAAACGGCCGCTTCTCTACGCCGCTACGGCGGAGAATGCGGAAGCAATGGCCAAAATCGCGAAGGAGAAAAAAACGCCGCTCGTCGTGGCGGCTGATGGCCTTGACGCTCTTGCCGCGCTTTCGGAAAAGGTGAAAGGGCTCGGTGTTGAAGATCTGGTGCTCGATTCCGGGGCGCGCACTGCTGGAGATATGGTGCAGCATTATACGATTATCCGGCGCGCGGCGATCAAAAAGAATTTCAAACCGCTCGGCTATCCTGTAATCAGCTTCGCGCAGGAGAGCGGCACCCTTGCCGGAACCATGGCCGCGGCTGTCGGCATCATGAAATACGCATCCATCATCGTGCTTGACAGCATCGAAAAATGGAAGATGCTGTCGCTGCTGTCGCTCCGCCAGAACATCTACACGGACCCCCAGGTGCCGATGCAGGTGGCGCAGAACATTTACAAGGTGGGCGATGCCGGGGAAAAATCCCCGCTTATCGTCACCACCAATTTTTCGCTTACGTATTTTATCGTCCGCGGAGAGATCGAGAACAGCAAGGTGCCATCCTGGCTTGCCATCATGGACAATGAAGGCATGTCGGTTCTGACGGCATGGGCCGCCGGAAAATTCACGGCCAGCAAAATCGCGCAGTATATCATCGAGAGCGGAGCCGATAAAAACATCAACCACCGGGAGCTGATCATTCCCGGATATGTCGCGATTATTTCGGGGGCGCTGGAGGAAAAGCTGCCGGGCTGGAAGATCACGGTCGGACCGCGCGAAGCAAACCAGCTGCCGGGTTTCTTAAAGGCACGGGGATAACCCGGAATCATTCACGCTGCTCAGGGGATTTTCATGTCAGAAGTCATCATTGCAGGCGCCGCGCAGGGCCTGCATCATTATCTGCAACAGGCTGACGATCTTGTCCAAAAGATCGTTCACGAAAAAGGAGCGAATTGCGCGGTCGAATTTCCGGATACGGCCTACTTTCTCCCGCTCCTGTTCTCCATGACCGGGTTTGAAGTGAGGACCGCAGGCGACATGAACGCCGTTCTTGAGCAGCACATAAAACCGCTGGCAGCCAGGGAAAGCACGATGGCGGGAGTGCTGGACGCGGGCATGGCGACGCTCTTCGCTCAGGAAATGATCATGGCTGTCCGGGGTCTCTATGGCCTGGAGCCGGTGAAGGACGATGCAATCGGGCCTGTTTACAGCGGTTTCCTTTCGGACACCATTCTGCGGCATCTCGGTGTCCAGCTTGTGGACGGCTCCATGCCCGGGTTCGCGTGCATCGTGGGAGCGGCTGATGACGACGGCCAGGCCGTCAGAATCGCCCGTGATCTGCAGCAGAAAAACATGCTGACTATCATGTGCGGAAACGTGAACGGTGACAGCATGACCAGACAGCTGCTGCGGAAAGGGGTCCAACTCGGTCTGGACACCCGCCTTGTTCCCTTGGGCCCCGAGGTGGAGCATGCAGTCTATGCCCTCAACTGGGCCGCGAGGGCGAGCCTCACCTTCGGCGGGCTGAAAGGCGGAGACAGGACGAACATCCTGAAGTATTGCAGGGAAAAAGTTTTCGCCTTTGTCATGGTGCTCGGCCCGGTAAATGAAAGGATCATCGCCACCGGCGCGGGCGCGATCAACATGGGATTCCCCGTGGTGTGCAACACCGATGTCCCCGTGCTCAAACTTCCCGGTATTACCGCCAACGAAGCTATCGAGAAGGAGCTTGATTCCGCCAAAATCGTGGACCGGTGCCTCGAGGTGCGCGGGCTCAAGATAACCGTATCGAAGCCTCCGATTCCGGTCGCGTTCGGTCCTGCCTTTGAAGGCGAACGCGTTCGCAAGGAAGACACGCATATCGAATTCGGCGGCCAGCGCACGCCTGCTTTTGAATGGCTTCGGACTGCGGAACTCGGCGCGGTCGAGGACGGCAGAGTCATTATTGCGGGGACCGATGCCGACGCCCGGTACCTGCAGGGCGGACAGATGCCGCTCGGCATTTTGGTGGAAGTCGCGGGCAAGAAGATGCAGAAAGACTTCGAACCGGTGCTCGAACGAAAGGTCCACTATTTCATCAACGAAGCCCAGGGTATCTGGCACATGGGTCAGCGGGACCAGAACTGGCTGCGGATCAGCAGGAATGCGCTGCAGGACGGCTTCCAGCTGAGACATCTTGGTGACATTCTCGCGACCCAGATCAAGCACAAGTTCGCCAATATCGTGGACAAGGTGCAGGTGACGCTTTGCATCGACGAGGCCGACGTCCGGAAACTGCTCGCAGACGCGCAAAAGGCGTACATCGAACGGGACGTGCGCCTTGCGGCCATGACCGACGAGTCCGTTGACACGTTCTATTCCTGCCTTCTGTGCCAGAGTTTTGCGCCGAACCATGTCTGTATTGTGACGCCGGAGCGGCTGGGTCTGTGCGGAGCGTACAACTGGCTGGACGCCAGGGCCGCGTATGAGATAGATCCGAACGGGGCAAACCAGCCCATTAAAAAGATAGAAACGCTTGACGCGAAGAAAGGCCGCTGGAAAGGCGTGGACGACTATCTGTTCCACGCATCCCATCAGGCGCTCGAAACGTTCAATGCCTATACCATCATGGACAATCCCATGACATCCTGTGGGTGTTTTGAGTGCATTGTCGCAATTGTGCCGGAGGCGAACGGCGTGATGGTGGTGCACCGCGGCCACGCGGGCATGACCCCCATCGGCATGAAGTTTTCCGCACTGGCAGGCATGGTGGGTGGGGGCGTCCAAACACCCGGTTTCATGGGGGTGGGTCGGTTCTTTTTGCTGAGCAAAAAGTTTCTTCTGGCTGACGGTGGCTTCAAGCGCATTGTCTGGATGACCAGGAGTTTGAAAGAGACGTTTGCCGAGCAGTTCAAGCAAAGGGCCGAAGAAGAGGGCGTGCCCGACCTCATGGACAGGATTGCCGACGAGACCGTGGCAGAAGATATTGATGCTTTGACGGCGTTTCTTGCGGAAAAGAACCATCCCGCGCTCGCCATGGAGCCGATGTTCTGATTTCCGAAATTCGCGGCAGCAATGGCTGAAAGCACTCCAGCAAAACATCCGTATATTTCACGAACCATGACACAACAGAACATGATTGCACTCGCAATTGACGGAAGACAGGTGACCGTGCCGGAGGGGATCACAATCCTTGAGGCGGCGCGCAGGAATGGTATGTATATTCCCACGCTGTGCGACGACCAGCGGCTGGAACCTTACGGCGGGTGCAGGCTCTGTCTTGTTCAGGTCAAGGGCATGCCGAAGCTGGTCACCGCCTGCACGACGCCCGTGTCGGACGGCATGGAGATTGAAACTTCAAACGACGAGATAGAGCGCCTGCGCAGAGCCATTCTTGAGCTGATTCTTGCCGGCCATCCGAACGACTGCATGCTGTGCGAAAAGGCAGGCGACTGCACCCTGCAGGAATTGTTTTATTTTTACAATCTGAAAACAAGCCGCTTTTCCGGCGAAAAAAAATCCATTTCTGAAAAAAATGAAAATCCCTTCATCGACTGGGATATGGAAAAATGCATCCTATGCGGCAAATGCGTGCGTGCGTGTAATCAGGTACAGGGAGTAAGCGCGATCGATTTTTCCTTCCGCGGTTTTCATGCCAAAGTCTCGACGCCCGGAGGAAAAGGACTCGAATGCGAGTTCTGTGGCCAGTGCGTGAGCGTTTGCCCGACCGGCGCGCTGACCGGCAAGGAATCCCTCGGCAAGGGGCGGTTAAAGGACGTCCGGCTGGTTGAAACAATATGCCCGTACTGCGGGTGCGGATGCAATCTGACTTTGCACGTAATCAGAAACACCGTGGTGCGCGTGACGTCCCGCCCGGACACGGTGAACGAAGGCTGGCTCTGCGTAAAAGGAAGGTTCGGCAGCAGCTTCATCCAGAGCTCCGAACGTCTGACTACGCCGCTTATTAGGAAAAACGGCGGTTTTGTCACAGCCTCATGGGACGAAGCGCTTCAGTATACAGCGGAAAGGCTTTCATCTCTACGGAAGCAGCACGGTCCGGATTCAATCGGGGGGCTCAGCTCTGCACGGTGCACCAACGAAGAAAACTATCTCTTCCAAAAATTCATGCGCGCGGTAGTCGGCACGAACAACGTGGACCACTGCGCCCGGTACTGACACAGCGCAACGGTGGCCGGTCTGGCCACAGTATTCGGTTCGGGCGCAATGACGAACTCCATCGCGGAGATCGAGAACACCAACGTGCTGTTTGTCATCGGCTCGAACACCAAGGAAAACCACCCCATCATAGCCCTCAGAATGATCAAGGCAAAACGGAACGGCGCAAAGCTGATCATAGCCGACCCGCGGAAAGTTCCACTGGTGCGGTTCGCGGACATATGGATGCGACACCGGCCGGGAACAGACGTTGTCCTTTTGAACGCGATGATGCAGGTGATTCTGCGGGAAGATCTGGCTGACAACGATTTTATCGCGTCCATGACCGAAGGATTCGACGAGACCTTCAAAAACAATCTTAATGGATATGCTCCTGAGACAGCCGAAAAGATAACCGGGGTTCCGAAAGAGACGATCATAAAAGCCGCCCGCATGTACGCGGAAGCAGACAAAGCCGGCATTTACTACACCATGGGCATAACCCAACACTCACACGGTACGGACAACGTATTTTCCGTTGCCAACCTCGCGCTGATGACGGGAAACCTCGGCAAGGACGGAGGCGGGGTTAATCCCTTGCGGGGGCAGAACAATGTGCAGGGAGCCACGGACATGGGATGCGTTCCGAACACGTATCCCGGGTATCAGCGCGTGACAGATTCCGCATCCAGGGAGAAATTCGAAAAACTCTGGCAGGCCAGGCTTTCTCCGAAAGAAGGAATGACAGCGCCCGAGATGCTTGCTGCTGCGGAAAAGGGCGCGCTCAAGGCAATGTACATCATGGGCGAAAACCCGGTTGTGAGCGATCCTGATGTCGCACATACCGTAAAGGCGCTCAAGGCCCTTGACTTTCTCGTGGTTCAGGACATCTTCATGACGGAAACAGCGGCGCTTGCGGATGTGGTTCTGCCTGCCGCAGTTTTCGCGGAGAAGTCCGGCACATTTACCAATACTGAGCGACGTGTGCAGCGCGTCCGGCAGGCGGTGAACCCGCCGGGCCGGGCCAGGAAGGATTCTCATATCATCATGCAGCTCGGACAACGGATGAACTGTCCCATGCCATACTACCACACCGAGGACGTGTTTAATGAAATAGGCAGAGCATGGTCCGCTCTTGCCGGCATGACATATGGCAGGCTTGACAAAGGAGGGCTGCAATGGCCCTGTCCCGCGCCTGACCACCCCGGAACCGCCCATCTTTTTGAAAACGGCTTCCCGCGCGGAAAAGGCAGGTTTACCACCGTGGCATACAAACCGTCCGTAGAACAACCTGACAAGGAATATCCGTTCATTCTCACGACCGGAAGGATGCTGTTTCAATATCATACCGGCACGATGACGAGAAGGGTAAAGCCGATTGACCAGATCGCCCCAGAGGCATACATCGAGATCAATCCCGAAGATGCGGATGCGCTTTCCCTCAAAGAGGGCATGCAGGTGAAAGTGACCTCGCGGCGCGGTTTCATTACGGTAAAAGCAAAGATAAGCGACCGAACAGGCAGCGGCGTCGTGTTCATTCCGTTTCACTTTAAAGAAGCCGCCGCGAACGTGCTGACGAACAATGCGGCTCTCGATCCTGTTTGCAAAATACCGGAGTTCAAAGTCACGGCGGTACGCATCGAGCGGATTGAATGAGATTTCACGGACACGCAATCCAAACAGTTTAAACAAACTTTTAAAAGGGGGATACTGAATGACGCTAGATCCAAAAAATCATGCAGATTGGGAAATCGCAGAAGACGCTGAAACACGGATGAAGCCCATTTCGGAAATCGCAGAGAAGATGGGACTTAAGACGGAGGAACTTTTGCCGCACGGTCATTTCATCGCCAAGGTGGATTTCAAAAGCGTTCTGAAACGTTTTGAAGGCAAACCGGACGGCAAGTACATCGACGTGACGGCAATCACGCCGACACCTCTCGGCGAAGGGAAATCCACTTCGACCATCGGTCTGACGCAGGGCCTTGGCAAGCGCGGAAAGAACGTGATCGCCACAATCCGCCAGCCTTCCGGCGGCCCGACCATGAACATCAAGGGCTCCGCAGCAGGAGGCGGCCTGTCGCAGGTCATTCCGCTGACGCCGTTTTCCCTCGGCCTTACCGGGGACATCAACGCCATCATGAATGCGCACAACCTTGCCATGGTCGCGCTGACGTCCCGCATGCAGCACGAATTCAACTACACGGATGAACAGCTCGCGAAAAGAAAACTAAAACGCCTGAATATCGATCCGCACAATGTCGAGATGAAGTGGATCATTGATTTTTGCGCACAGTCGCTCCGGGAGATTGTCATCGGCATGGGCGGCAAATCCAACGGGTTCATGATGAAGTCCGGTTTCGCGATTGCCGTGTCGTCGGAAGTCATGGCCATCCTTGCGGTTGCCAGGGATCTGAAAGACATGCGCGAGCGCATGGGCAGGATCGTGGTGGCGTACAGCAAGGACGGAACGCCGGTCACCACCGCGGACCTCGGCGTGGATGGCGCCATGACCGCCTGGATGGTGGAGGCATTGAATCCGAATCTGCTTCAGACCATCGAGGGCCAGCCCGTGTTCGTGCACGCGGGGCCATTCGCGAACATCGCCATCGGCCAGTCGTCCATCATCGCGGACAGGGTGGCGCTCAAACTCGGCGACTATGTAATCACCGAATCGGGCTTTGCCGCGGACATCGGCTTCGAGAAATTCTGGAACCTCAAGTGCCGCATGTCGGGGCTCAAGCCGCACGCGGCAGTGGTTGTCGCCACCATCCGCGCGCTTAAATGCCACGGTGGAGCGCCGATCCCGGTGCCGGGCAAGCCGATCCCGGATGAATACAAGGGTGAGAACGTGGGCTGGGTGGAAAAGGGCTGTGAAAACCTGATTCACCACATCAAGACGGTGAAGAAGGCCGGCATCAATCCGGTGGTCTGTATCAACGCGTTTTACACGGACACTGAAAACGAAATCAAGACGGTCCGACGCATTGCCGAGGCAGCAGGCGCCCGCGTCGCCCTGTCGCGCCATTGGGAAAAAGGCGGTGACGGCGCACTGGAATTCGCGGACGCGGTTGTTGACGCGTGCAATGAGAAGAACGATTTCAGGTATCTTTATGAACTCACGACGCCGCTTCGCCAGCGCATCGAACTGATCGCGAAAGAAGTGTACGGCGCGGAGGGTGTGGACTATACGCCCGAAGCAGAGGCCAAGGCCAAGAAGATGGAAGCTGATCCCGAACTTGCCAAGATGGGTACCTGCATGGTAAAAACCCATCTCTCGCTCACGGACAACCCGAACCTCAAAGGAGTGCCCAAGGGCTGGAGGCTCCGGATCAGGGACATCCTGACCTTCAAGGGAGCCGGCTTCGTGGTTCCAGTCGCAGGAGCTATCACGCTCATGCCCGGCACCGCGTCAGACCCGGCATATCGCCGTGTTGATGTTGATGTGGAGACGGGGAAGGTGAAGGGAGTGTTCTAAAAAAGATTTTCCTAAGTATGTCGCCAACCCCTGCCGGAGCAATTCGGCAGGGGTTTTTTGCAGCAGCAACAGAATACAAAATGGCTAGATCCTGCTCCATATTGTTCTGCATCCCTTCCAATTTTCGTGACAACAAGACTCCTTTTGTGATAGTTTATATCGTCGCACTTCACTCAATCCTTCATACCGGTGAACCATGGCTTTTCTGACCATACAAAATGTACGGCGGGCCGTGTCAGCCGTTCTCGCGGTATCCGCATTTACGATAATCTGGGGCATATTCTACCACCTTGTGCTGCTGCAAGGCGCTGATCAGGAAATACGGCATTTATACCGGCCGGACATGATGGATAAAATGTGGTTGTCCATTCTCGGAGTGCTCGGCATTTCAAGCTTTTTTGTTGCCGGCTATCGCTTGGCGGCAAAGAGAGGAACTGTCATCGAAGGAGTGCTTTACGGCGCTTGCTTCAGCGTTCTGGCGGCGCTGCTGGTAGATCTCAATCAATATGTGCTGTATCCCATACCGGGAATGCTGGTAATCAAATGGTATGTGGGAGGCCTTGCTGAGTTCAGTGTCAACGGGATGCTTGTGAGTTTGATTTATCCCTGCAAGCCTTGCGGATGCCCGGATACAAGAGTACAATAAAGATATTCAGCCAAAAGACTGGTATCGGACATTCACGTGCGCTCAGGCCGCACTCAAGAAAGGAGCTTGTATGCAGGACACGAACAATCTCACCGGTGTTGCTATGAATACGAAAGAGCTGGTATCATACCAGGCAGGATCAGTTGTCAGCCGGACACTCATAGACAAGAGTATCGGCACGGTCACCGTATTTGCGTTTGAATCCGGGCAGGGATTAAGTGAACATACGGCTCCTTTTGACGCCCTTGTCCAGATCATTGACGGGATTGCGGATATAACGATAGACGGAAAAGTGAACAAGGTCCGTGAAGGCGAAATGATCATCATGCCTGCGAACAAACCGCATGCGTTAAAGGCAAATACAAGATTCAAGATGGTTCTTGTCATGATCAGAAAGTGATGAAGAACCGGCAGCCTCATTTCCCTTTGCAGACAAATATAATCAGCTGTGGACACGCGGTGGTCAACCATGCCGATTCAATATCACTTTGACCCGGTTCTGAAAATCCTGCTGGCAAAAGGCAGCGAAGTCATTTCGCTTGATGATATTCTGCAGTACGGCATAAGCGTCCTGGAACTGCCTCATGATTTGAAAGAAACCATAGAATATATTGATTTAAGCGAAACAAAAGACGTTGCCGTCAGCTACCAATCCGCACAGCGGATGCTCAGTCTCTATACAAGGTGGATGGAACGAGGGGTCATAGGGTCAGTTGCGTACGCGCCGAATGATGCCTGCTACGGCATGGCGAGGATGATAAGTGTCGTGCTGTCCACCGTGGCCCGAGGTCCGGTGCGCGGTCATATCCTGTCCAGAACGCCGATACGCCCGGAGGATCTGCGATCATGGCTGGCCAGGGCAATTACGTCCGCGCAGAACGGCAATAAATAAAACATGCATTGCCCTTCGATAAGGCGCGCAGCCGGACTGAAAATGTCCACACAAAGAAAGACAAGGCATTCCGGCATGAGAGGCTTTGGTGAAACAGTCCCTTCTTCTTATTGACATTCAAAATGATTACTTCCCCGGCGGTGCAATGGAGCTGGTCGGAAGTCCTGAAGCAGGCACAAAAGCCGGAGAGCTGCTTCGAGCCTTTCGGCGCGCCACCCTGCCGGTCATTCATATCCAGCACATTTCCACCAGGCCGGGAGCAACCTTCTTCCTGCCGGACACACCCGGCGCGCAGATTCATCAATGCGTTTCACCAGCAGACGCGGAGGCCGTGTTTCAAAAAAAACATCCGAACAGCTTCCGGGAAACATCCCTGCTTGCACATCTGCGGCAGCACCGGATTGACCGGCTTGTGATAGCGGGAATGATGACCCATATGTGTGTTGACACGACCGTGCGGGCTGCCGCTGATCTGGGTTTCCAATGCGTTCTCGCTCATGATGCCTGCGCGACGAAAACACTGTCGTTCGGCGGCAGAACGGTTTCAGCCGAGAATGTACAGTCTGCATTTCTAGCGTCTTTAAACGGTTTGTTCGCAACTGTACAGTCTGTTGAAGAAATATGCTCTCATCTCTGATTGACTTCAGAGAAATACCTGTCTCGCAAACGTGTTTTTTCGGCATCCCGGAAATTCAGAAAAATGTACCGCGGCAACAGTCCAAGGTGTCCGTGGCAGAACACTACGGATTGCCTTTAATCAGAGTCAGCGTATTCAGGAAAGGGAGGTATGGCATGAAAACGGTGAGATTCATGGCTGCAATGCTGTTCACAATTGTTCTGGCGTCCGGATCAACGCTCTGGGCCGCCGCGACTGATGCTTTCCTGGCCGGCACGCACACGGCCAAAGGCGTCAACTGCGCCGCGTGTCACGGCAAAAAAATGGCTGTTGACGACAACGAGGCCGGTGTCAACGCGCAATGCGTGCAATGTCACGGCACACTTGCGAAGGTGGCGGAGAAGTCCAAGCATGAAGTAAACCCTCATAAATCCCATCTCGGGGACATGAGCTGCACGTCCTGCCACTACGGACACGCCGCATCCTGGACGTACTGCCTGAACTGCCATAACTTTGACTTGAAAATACCATCGGGCGCGGTTGCGGCCAAACTCCCTTCGACGTCGCTGCCTGAAGTAAAGAATGTGCCGGCGAAAATCCGGACCGACAAAACAGACATTGTGATCATCGGAGCGGGGGCGACCGGTTTTACTGCCGCAATCACCGCCCATGACAAGGGGGCAAAAGTTATTTTGCTCGAAAAAATGCCCATCACCGGCGGCAACAGCCAGCTTGCCGCGGGAGGCATGAATGCCGCGGAAACACGGTTTCAGAATGCGAAAGGCATCAAGGACTCCGTTGAGCTCATGTATCAGGACACCATGAAAGGCGGCAAAAACATCAGTGATCCGGAACTGGTCCGGATACTCGCGAAAGATTCCGCCTTCGCTGTTGACTGGCTCGTTTCCCTCGGGGCGGACTTGAGCGATGTGGGGCGTCTTGGCGGTGCAAGCGTTGCCAGGGCCCATAGACCGAGCGGCGGTGCTGCGGTCGGCGCGCATATCACTCAGGTGCTCAAGAGAAACGCGGAAGAACGCAAAATCGATGTCCGGGTCAACAGCAGGGTTGTGAAAATTCTCGAAGACAAAAAGGGACGCGTGGTCGGCGTGCTGGTGGAAGGGAAGCACAGCAAGCTTTATAAAATTTTAGCCAAAGCCGTCATCATCGCCACCGGAGGATTTTCCGCAAACCCCGCCAGAGTTGCCTATTACCAGCCGTCGTTTAAAGGCATGACAAGCTCCAATCAGCCGGGGGCAACCGGTGACGGCATGGACCTCGGTGCCAGTGCGGGCGGGTATCTTATCGACATGAAGGAGATACAGATTCATCCCACGGTTGCAGCAGGGAGCCGCATCCTGATAACAGAAGCGGTGCGCGGGAACGGCGCGATTCTTGTGAACCGGGAAGGCAAACGGTTTGTGAATGAAATTACCACGCGGGACGCAGCTTCCGCAGCCATTCTCACCCAGACCGGTAAAACCGCTTTCCTGGTGTTTGATGAGGGCATTCGCAAAAGCCTCAAGCAGATTGAAGGTTATTTCCATCTGAATCTGGTCGTTGCAGGAAATACGATTGCGGACCTTGCCGCAAAAATAAAGACCCCCGCAGCAGAACTTGAAGCAACAATAACCGCATACAACAAGGCGGTTGACGATAAAAACGATGCAGCCTTCAAGCGGCCTGATATGCCGAGGGCGCTCAAAACGCCGGGATACTACGCCATTGAAATCATGCCGGGTGTGCACTACACGATGGGCGGTCTGAAAGTCAATGCCGTCGCCCAGGTGATGGCAAAAGATGGAAAACCCATTCCCGGGCTGTATGCCGCGGGAGAAGGAACCGGCGGAGTGCATGGCGCAAACCGGCTGGGCGGCAACTCCATATCGCAGACAATCGTGTTTGGAAGAATTGTAGGCGAGAATGCTGCACAGTTTGTAAAATAATCAGACAGGATGTCAGTCCCGTGAGCGCCGGGAAGAGAAATGATAGCAGGCGTCTATGAAACAAAAGACCCATGCCGGAAGAGCGGCACGGGTCTTTTGTTGTTAAAATAAATTTTCGAACGCGGGAAGAAGCCTGGCGCGATGCTTCGTCAGTGTTTTTTTATTTCTTCTATTTTATCCTCGATTTTGTGTTCTATCTCCTTTATTTCCCGGGCTATTTTAGTACTGACCCGCTCATAGCCTTCCGCGAGATCAGTGAGCATATGGCGTGCTTTTTCCCTCAGCGGATCCTCTTCTTTCAAATGGATCTTGCCGTTTTTAAGAATCGCTCCCTCAAAACAATTGACCGCACGGTAGGCGTCAACTTCCAGAGCCATGTCGACAACTCCGGAACACTTCGGACGAATGGTCAGATAGTCAGTTTTTATTCTGACGGACTGGACTTCACCGATCTGGTCGAAGATATCCTTCAGGCGATCTGCCGTGATATCAGGCGGAAGATTTTCCACATAAATTCTCTTTGTCATGTCGTTCCCCCCTGGGTGCAGAAGAGTATGCGCAAGCGGCACCGTTCTGCACTGATTGGTACTAACTGATTCGTTGCTTTGCGTTTTAGAAATACTATAGCATAAAAAAAGAAGAAGGGGAAAGCCGAAAAAACGGTACGAACCGACAGGACCGGCATGCAGCAAGCTCAAAAGCAACTTTTTGCGCTTGTGTAATTTTTGCTGATACGTTATTATATTTGCGTGAAAACGTGTTATTCCTGCAAGAAAAGCCTGTCTCTGGACCGAAGCGTCGGCAGACGGGATGTCTGCCCCTTCTGTAAAACCGATATTCATTGCTGCCTGAACTGCAAGTTTTACGACCTTACCGCTCCCAAAAAATGCAATGAACCCGTGGCAGAACGTGTCACGGAAAAAGCAAAAGCCAATTTCTGCAATTACTTCGTATTTGTGGAGACCGATGCCGACGGAACTGCTGAGGCGGCAGTTGCGCAGGCTCGCAAGTCACTTGATGATTTGTTCAGAAAATAGATGATGTCCTTTCCGGAATTATGATTAAACTAGGGAAAAAAACGATCATCAATTTTATGATTTTCCTCCTTGCGTTTGCGGGGATTATTGCCCTCATGTACGCCTTCGGGTGGCTCGACCTTTTCCTGAACAAACAGCATCTCCTTGAATTTATTGAGGAGCACCGCACCAACGCCGTCTGTATTTTTATCGGATTGCAGGCGTTGCAGGTGGTGTTCGCGCCTATTCCCGGCGAAGTGAGCGGTTTTGTCGGCGGCATACTGTTCGGCACGTTTTGGGGAATTGTGTATTCGACCATCGGGCTCACGCTTGGCTCCTGGATCGCGTTCACCCTTGCAAAAATCGTCGGCAGACCGCTGGTGGAATCCATCGTCAGCCCGGAAACGATGCAGCAGTATGACTATGTGATGAAGCACAAAGGTCTGTTTCTCGCTCTGCTGCTGTTCATTATCCCGGGGTTTCCCAAGGACTATCTGTGCTACCTGCTCGGGCTCGGCCACATGGGGCACATATCGTTTCTGCTTATTTCCACCCTGGGGAGGCTGCTCGGCACGGTGATGCTTACCCTGGGGGGCGCTTTTTTCCGCAACAAGCAGTATATAGCGCTTTTTTCCCTTGTGGGCATCAGCATCTTCCTTATTTTAATCACCATGATCTACCGCAAAAACATCGAGCAGTGGTTCCGGAATCTGCGCGCTGCCCATCTGATCAAAACGCGCGCGGAACGAGACCGCTCGAAAGACAAAAAATAAACCCGTCAAACTCCCCTTCTCGTTTTATCTCTTCTGTCCATATGGTAGCCGCCCATGCGGTCCTTGTAGCGGTTGTTGATGATGGTGCATACTTCTTCAGGTTCGTCAACGACATGCATGAGTACGATGTCTTCCTTGTCGAGATTGCCGGCGGCAAGCACAGTCTTGTTCAGCCAGTCAAGCAATCCCTGCCAGTAGTCCCTGCCGACCAGAACCACGGGGAAACTGCGGATTTTCTTGGTCTGGATGAGCGTGATCGCCTCAAAAAGCTCATCCAGAGTGCCGAGCCCGCCGGGAAAGATAACGTAGCCCACCGCATACTTCACGAACATGAGCTTGCGCACAAAAAAATAGCGGAACTCCAGATGAACATTCTGGTATTGGTTCGGCATTTGTTCCTGGGGTAATTCAATGTTCAGGCCGATTGACGTGCCGCCGCCGTTTCGGGCTCCTTTGTTTGCGGCCTCCATAATTCCGGGTCCGCCTCCGGAAATAATGGAAAATCCATCCTTTGCCAGATGTTCCGCCACCTGCAGGCATTTGTTATAGCACACTGAATCTGGTGCGCTGCGGGCGCTCCCGAACAGGGCTACTGCGGGTCCGATATTATTCAGCGCTTCGAACCCTTCTACCAGTTCCGCCATGATCCTGAATACGCGCCATGGCTCCGATTTTGCGAGATCTTCCATATGAGTTTGTTCCTCCGAACAAAAGTCAAATTCCTAACTGCTGATGCATTGGAGTTCGGGAAAATGTCTGCCGCGAAGAGCTGCACCCGTTCCGGCGATAGAACGCTTCGGAAATTCTCCCGCATGATGCCCTGCGGCGATTTCTGACACTATTGGTTTATGTATTCAGCACGGTAAATCTCTATGAAAGCCATGAGCAGCGTGACCACGAGGGGGCCGAACAGGAGTCCCAGAACTCCATATACCTGTAGTCCACCGAGCAGGGACAGGAAGAGAATGAATGTCGGGATGTTCGCTTTGCGCCCGATGATGAGCGGCTTCAGGACATTGTCCGCCATGCTGACGATCAGCAGTCCCCAGATCGAGAGCAGCACGCCCTGCAGGGTCATGCCCTTCAGAAACAAAAAGACCGCTCCCGGAATCCAGACGAGTGCGGCTCCTCCGACAGGAAGCAAGGCAAGCAGCGCCGCGACAAAACCCCAGAGTACCGCCAGCGGCACATTGAACAAGGCGAATCCGACTCCGGTCAGAAACCCCTGCAGGAGGGCAATCAGAAAAACACCGTTTATCACGGCGGCAAACGTGTCGTGCAGTTTCCGGGCGACGGCGTGTTTTTGCTCTGCGGGAAACGGGAGGAGATCCATGACCGCATGATAATAGTCTGTCCCGTTCCGGAAAAAGAAAAAGAGGGCAATCAGCATGATCGCAAGATTTATGGCGAGGACAAGGGTGTTCTTCATCAGGGGTCCGATCTGGCCCGCGAGAGCGGATGAGAGTTCTCCGATGCTTTTTATGGCGATTCCGTTGATGTCGATGTTCGCGAGGGAGGGGTGAGAAAGAAATTTTTCCGAAAGCATTGACGAGAAATTATTCCACAACTCGATGAGTCTGCTCGATTGTATTCCTCCCGATGCCCAATCGTACAGCGCAACGGCCTGTGACGCGCACAGCGTCAGCAGCACAACAGCAGGCACGACTATGAGCAGAACCGCGGCAAGCGTCGTGAAAGCGGCGGCAAGTCCCGCTCGGCCTTTCAGCAGTCGCAGTACCCGTTCATGAAGCGGATGCAGGGCCAAGGCCAGAATGGCCGCCCAGA
The DNA here is from genome assembly GCA_964646375.1 of uncultured Nitrospiraceae bacterium. Lineage (GTDB taxonomy): Bacteria > Nitrospirota > UBA9217 > UBA9217 > UBA9217 > JBAZLV01. Next base: position 16,408 of record CAZYEF010000030.1, read on the forward strand.
GCAGTGCGGATGAAAAAGGTGCGAGGAGGCACAGCATTTGATAGAGCAGGAAAATAAATGTCGCGAAAAAAGCTATTACGACAATATGTGTACGCGTTATAAACGGTGCTGAGTTGACGCTTTTCAATGGTGCTCCTTTGCGGGTGGACGCTGCTTGTGGCGTGCCATTCCGGCAGCAAGCAGCGCTGCCTCAATCAGACTCGCGGGGTCTGCACAGCCTCGTCCCGCGATATCGTACGCGGTTCCGTGGTCAACCGAGGTTCTGATGATGGGAAGCCCCACCGTGACGTTTACCGCATTGCCGAACGCAAGCATCTTGAGGGGAGCAAGTCCCTGGTCGTGGTACATTGCCACCACGATGTCAAACTGGTTGTTTAGCGCCTTGTAAAAGAGCGTGTCCGCGGGAATGGGATCGCTTGCGTGAATGCCTTCCTTCCTCGCCTTGATCACCGCAGGCAGGATATCATCCCATTCTTCTGATCCAAACAGCCGTCCCTCTCCTGCGTGCGGGTTCAATGCTGCAACGCCGATGCGGGGGTTGTCTATGCCGAAATATTTCATGGATGCATGGGCAAGTCGGAGGGTCTTCAGGACCTTTGCGGTGCTGACGTGCTGGGGTACGTCCCGGAGCGCAACATGAATGGTGACGAGAATTACCCGCAGGCCGCCGCCCACAAACAGCATGCCGAAATCCTTAGTGCCGGTGAGATGGGCAAGCAGTTCGGTATGACCTGCAAAACGATGGCCCGCCGCGTTCATAATTTCCTTGTTGATCGGTGCAGTAACAATTGCGTCTGCCTCGTGCTTCATGCACAGGCCGACAGCTTTTTTAATATACTCCACGACGGCAGTTCCCGAGGATTTGTCAGGAGTTCCCCAGGCATGGTGGCTGATATTTATGTTTTTGCAATCGAGGATGTCCAGCGCACCCCTGCCCGGATCCGCCTCTTTCGGAGACTTAATGCTTCGGATAGGAATGGTGAGCAGCAAATCGTGGACCAGTTTTTCCATGATTCCCGCGTCGCCGATAACAAACGGTCTGCATGTCGTCGAGAGCTTTCCGCTGCTGATTGCCTTCGCGATGATTTCAGGGCCGATTCCGGCGGGATCACCCATGGTTATGGCTATGAGAGGAGTTTTATTCATAGAGTGTTTTCCTGAGGGATGGTTTTTTCAGCAATGATTCGATACGGCACATCCATATTGGTGTTTTTAGGTGAAACAGGCAAGGAAAGGACTTCCAGTTCCACCCGTTTTGCATTGAACAGAATTTCGATAACGTCGCCTTGCCTGAGTTCTTTGCCGGGCTTTGATTCATGGCCGTTTACGGCCACCCTCCCTGCGTCACACAGGCTTCTGGCAACCGCACGGCGCTTTACCAGCCTGCTTATTTTCAGAAACAGGTCGAGACGCACAAAAATATTGTAGCGTAAATACCGGTGTTTTACAATCAGAAAAGGGCTGTGGACAAGACAGTTGCCGCCGGAGCGGCAATAATCAGGCTTCTAGCGGTCGAGAGATGCGAATTTGTGAAGCATCTCGTCCGCTTCGCGCGCGATGGCGTTATGGTTGAGAATAATAAGCTCTTTCGCGGCTGCAATAGAATGCCGCAATTCGGATCCCAGATCTGCCGGCAATTCATCTTCATCAAGGACATGCAGATGCCCATCAAAATCGAGCAAGATGTCAACCACCAGATCGCGCCAGATGAATTCGGCCGGACGCAACGTTATGCTGTCCGCAATATTAAAATAGTAGGCCCGCTTCCCCCTGCCCATCCGCCATACGTACAGCGTATACGGTCTGTCCGTCCAATAGAGGGCATACGTGATGTCGCCCGGATTCAGATGAAGGCCGTTGATATCGTAGGGACGTTCGATGACATGTTTTATCATGCCGAATTTGTTCGTGCAATGGAGCAGGTCGCAGGAATATGTCTGTATTTCTCCGGTGAGAAGGATCTTTTTTTCGGTGCAGAAGGTCATGGTAAGCAATGGTGCTGGTCAGTCTGCCGGGTTGTGCAAGCAGAGGAGACGGCAATCAGAGATTGCACAGTCGCCGGATATTGCGCAGAAAATTCGCGTTCTGCTGCGTGCGTTCTTCCGGGGTCATTTCCGCCGGCAGAAAAGTTGCGTGGCCGTACGGGTCTGCGGAGAACGTTACCCTGCGGCCCAGAGGATTTGCAAGCCCGGCCAGTTCTCCTTCCGTATAACGGTGCAGAAACCCGGCGTGCCAGAGAAACAGATCATTGACATCGCGTTCCGGGGAGATCCCTCTGAAACGGGCGAGCAAACGGCCTGCCGTGCGGCCAAACCGGATCGCCCGTGTTTCCTGGTTGATCCGGACTGTGTCGGCAAAAAAGCTGAGCAGGATCGGACCTCGCGGGGTCAGAGCATGACAGACATCAAGAAGCTGCCTGCGCTTTTCCGGATTGATGATATGGGCGAAACTGCCCCAGCCGATGATTACTGCATCGTACGTCCGACCCCGGAGCGCGGCTGCCGGTCCTGTTCCGTCGAGGAAACCCCGGACGATGGCGTCATGGTCCGCTTTGAAAAAATCTCCGATGCCCTGCAGTCCTGCGCATTCCGTGACGAATTTGTCAACAGGTTCGGCAGCGTCGACGGTGTAGCCGGAACGCATCAGCGCAGCCGCTTCACGGCCGCTGCCTGCCGCCGTGAGCAGTATCTTTGCAGGAGGAGGCGGCAAAACCTCGCCGTACCATGAAGCTTCCCAGGGAAACAATCCCCCGGAAACCGCATATTGTTCCGACGCCATGTCATAGAGGCGCAGCGTCAGATGCTCTTTTTCAGGGGTGTCGAGTGATGTTTCCATGACGCCGATCAGCATATCGCCCAGCGCGGCAATAGCGCGAAAAAGGGCCTGTGATATGCGCGCGTTTGTTACCGCCGCGGCTGCGAGGATTCGGTAGGCGAACTTCTTCGGGGGCCGGCGTTTTTCGTTTGCGGGGTGAGGGGTCATTCTGTCATCCATGCTTGTTCAGTGTTCGTCGTCGCGCAAGTGCCGGTTGAACCGTAAATGTGGATTTTCAGGAGATATTTTTTACAATATCTTCTGCTTCACTTATAATTGCCGGATAACTCCGCAGGATAAGAGCTTCCGTGTTTTGGATATAACGGGACAAATCCGGGTCCAGGTCAGCAGGCAGTTCATCCCTGTCGAGCGTGTGCACGCGCTCGACAGGGTCTATTACGATGTCGATGACCAGATCACGCCAGATGAACTCGTTTGGATGCAGGGATACCCGGTCCGCTATATTGAAGTAGTACGCGCGGTCTTTCCCTTCGTTTACGATCCAGACGTACAAGGTATACGGCCTGTCTGTCCAATACAGCCCGTAAGTAATATCACCGGGGCTGATTTTGATGCCGCTGATAACATTATTCCGCTGAATGACGTACTTCAGAATACCGAAACCATTGCTTAGATGGATCAGTTCGCATTCGAACAGTTTTTCGGCGCCAGCAAGCGTCAGCTTTTTTTCAGTACACAACTGCATGGTTCTCTTTCCGGTTTCGCAGCAGCCATATTTCGTCAGCCAGCTTTATGAATGGCAGACTCAATTCTTCTGATGGATTTATCCTTGCCCATCACTTCAAGCACCTCGTAGATGCCGGGGCTGACCGTGCCGCCGGTGAGAGCCACGCGCACCGGTTGGGCGATTTTACCGAGCTTTATGCTTTTTTCAGTCACAAAGGCAGTGAATACCTTCTCGAGTTCCCCGTGCGTGAAAGGATCAACCGCCCTGAGTTTTTCCAGCAGATCGGACAGGAGAGGAATCACGTCCGGGGTCAGGTGCTTTGCTTTTGCCTTTTCGTCCGTTTGAATTTCGTCCGCGATGAATGGGATTGCAGCCTGTTTCATTTCAACGAGGGTGTGGCTGCGTTCGGTCAGGATCCCGACAAGTTTTTCCCACCATGCGATGTCCGGCTCTTTGTCCCCGGGTACCACGCCGTCTTTCTTGAGAAGGTCGAGCACGAGCTTCGCAAGTCGCTCCGGATCAGCCTGCTGTATATAGTGATGGTTGAGCCACACGCATTTTTCCTGGTTGAATACGGAAGGAGCTTTCCCCACGTTTTCGAGCGAGAATTTTTCAATCAGTTCCTTCGTGGTGAAGATTTCCTGGTCGCCGTGAGACCAGCCAAGACGGGCCAGGTAGTTCACCAGGGCCTCCGGCAGGTATCCGAGGTCCACGTATTCGGTGACCGCAGTCGCCCCGTGCCGCTTGGAGAGCTTGGTTTTGTCCGAACCCAGGATCATGGGCAGGTGTGCGAATTTCGGCGGCTCATACCCGAACGCCTGGTACAGTTGAATCTGGCGCGGTGTGTTGTTCAGGTGATCGTCTCCGCGGATCACATGGGTGATGTTCATGGTCACATCATCAACCACGACGGCAAAATTATACGTGGGGAGTCCGTCCGAGCGCTGGATGATGAGATCGTCGAGCTGCTGGTTCTCAAAGGTCACGTCGCCGCGGATCAAATCATGCACCACGGTCTGTCCTTCATCGGACGACAGAAAGCGAACCGCCGGAGTCCTTCCCGGAACGGGGGCGGTCAGTGAACGGCATTTTCTATCGTATTTCGGCGGTCTGCCCGCGGCCAGCGCTTCCTTTCTTCTGGCTTCGAGCTCCTCCGGAGTGCAGTAGCAATAATACGCCTTGTTCTCCTTGAGCAGCTTGTCCACGTGCGCTCGGTAGATGTCCCGCCGTTCAGTCTGGCGGAACGGGCCTTCATCCCAGTCAAGACCAAGCCAGGCCATGCCGTCGAGAATGATCCTGATGGATTCGTCCGTAGATCGGGTCTGGTCCGTGTCTTCTATTCTGAGGATGAATTTTCCGCCGAAATGGCGCGCGA
>CAZYEF010000031.1:0-20817 GCA_964646375.1 uncultured Nitrospiraceae bacterium
TTTTTTGTTGCTATAATAGCAGAAATCAGATATTTTGAACAATTAAAAATATAAATCGGTATTTCTTGCCTTTGCCTTCTTATACCCGGATTTCCAGGTTTATATCTTCTTTATCTTGCCGGTAAAAATGAAATGGCTGGCGCTTCTCACCTGGATCGGCTACGGCTACCAGTTTGCCGTTGGTTCGTGGCCTACACGACTGCTCATAGCGGCCTCTATCAGCAATTTTTTCCTTTTCTTCGGCAAGGATATCCTGCGCAGAATGAAAAGCGGCAACCGCAAAATGATCACGAAAGCAAAGGACATAGCCGGCACGCAAGAAGCGTTTCATCGCTGCGCTGTCTGCGGCATCACGGACCAGTCACATCCCTCTATGGAGTTCCGGTACTGCCCCGAATGTGCCGGACTAGGATACTGCAAGGACCACATTCAGAACCATACACACAGAAAAAAATAATAGTTTCCGGATCCCCTCCCTTGCAATCAATATCTCCTCCGGACTTAGTATAAGTATTATCTTTAAATATTCTCAGCAGAAAAAAAACCGGAAAAGACTGTCTTCTGTATAAATATCCTGAAATTTTCATCCTCCCTTCCTAGAATAATACTCAACCCGAGCATGATTCTTCTGTCTTGACAGCAGAAGAATGCGGAGCTAGAATTAATAAGGATTCTATTAGTCCTGTTTAACGCTATGGTGTCATGGAGGTGTGTATGTATACTATTTTAGGTGCTACCGGCAATATAGGAAGCAAAATAGTGGATACTCTTGCAAAAGGAGGAGAAGAAGTACGCATGATCGGGAGGTCGGCTGATCGACTGAGCCAGAAGATGCTTAGCAATGAGCATGTTCATTCATATGTCGGAGATTTGATGGACACCGAATTTCTTGCAAAAGCAGTAGCTGGTTCTGATGCTGTTTTCTCACTGATTCCGCCGAACGATAAAGTAGAAAAATTCATCAATTATGCCGACAGAATCGGCACTAGCATCATGCGTGCGCTGGAAATTTCGAATATAAAACATGTTGTAAATCTGTCAAGCATCGGGGCGGAACTATCTGAAAAAACAGGACCTATCATGGGTCTTCACAATCAGGAGAAGCGTCTCAATAAAATAAAAGGATTGAATGTGCTGCACCTGCGGCCTGCATACTTCATGGAAAACCTGCTTATGAACATTGATTTAATAAAAACCAGGAAAATAGCCGGCAGCGCAATCCGTGAGAACGTATCAATGCCGATGATTGCCACAAAAGACATTGCTGATTTTGCCGTAAAACGTCTGCGTGAACGCTCTTTTTCGGGTACGAGCGTAGCCTATCTGCTTGGCCAGCGTGATCTCACCCTCAAAGAAGCAGTCTCGATTATCGGCAAAAAAATAGGGCTGCCTGATCTCAGGTATGTCACGTTTTCCTATGAAGAGGCGGGAAAATGGCTTAATTCTGCAGGAGTGTCTCCTGATGTAAGCAGGACTTACCTTGAAATGATCAGAGCTTTCAACGAAGGCAGGATCACGAGAAATTTGGTGCGTACGCAGGAAAATACGACAGTAACGTCTTTGGAAAAGTTCTGCGATGAGGTTTTCGTGCCGTTTTATGCCCATAAAAAAGCAGCATGAACAAGTATGAAACCTGAAAGAAAAACAAATCATTGCGGCAGAAGGTGAAGTAAAAGTCATGTCCGCTGGTTTTGATCATGAAGGAAAACGCAGCAGAAGGCATCAGAGGGGTTGCTGACATGCGGATGCAGAAAGGAGGCATGGTAAGAATTGTTGGAAATGATTCAGATACTGTTTTCTGTGGTCCGTACTTCTTTGGCACGATAGGGGCGTTCCTGTTCTCCGGCCACAGGAGGCAAATAGATGTCGATTGTGGTACCGATATTCTCACGGCTGATTATTTCCACGCTGCCACCCATTTGCGTAATCATTTTTCTAACGATGACGAGACCGAGACCGGTACCGTGAACTTTGCTGGTATAAAATGGTTTAAAAAGATTTTTTAATTTATCTCCGGGGATGCCGCAGCCGTTATCCTCCATCCTTATGCGAACGGAGTTTTCCATCCTTGCGATACTGATTGTTACGGCAGGGTTCTGCCGGCCGTTCAGTGCGTCAGCCGCATTTGTAAGAAGGTTGATCAAAACCTGCTGCAGGACGCGCGGATCCGCGTAACAATGGTGTATATTGGGGTCAATTGAAGCAGTAACAGTGATGCCCTTGGCTTCAAAATCCTTTCCGGTGAGGGCGAGAAACTTCTCCATAAACTGCCTTATCTGCAGGTCCTGCGGAATGGGTTTTTCGAACATATTGAAGTTTTTCAAACTGCGAAGAAGATACTCAATCCTGGACACTTCCTGCAAAGCACGGTCAAGGTATTTTTCAATGGACGGCTTTTCCAGCGTCTCCAGCTTTTGTTTCAAAACAAACAACGTCATGTTGATGGAATTGATGGGATTGCCTATTTCATGCCTGACACCCGAAAAAATATAGCCGATGTTGTCCATCAGATTGATCGACTCGGCAATTGATTCAAGTCTGGCCTTGTCCGTCACGTCTCTCTTCACCGAGACATAGTTGATAATTGTTCCCTGCTGGTCCCTGACCGGAGAGTACGTGCAATCTTCGAGATACAGCGTTCCGTCCTTCTTTTTATTAAAAAGTCTTCCAAACCAGACCCCGTCTCGATCTATTGTCTCCCGCATCGTGGAGTAGAATGATTCATCATGCTTTCCGCTGTCAAGAATATGCAGGGTCTGTCCCAGTGCCTCCTGTTGCGTATAGCCGGTAATATGCTCAAATGCCGGATTGGCATACTGAATGGTCCCCTGGCTGTTGGTAACAACCACGGCGTCTGCAGAAGCTTCAATTGCTGCGGCAAGAAGGTTCAGTCTTTCCTCGGCTTTTTTCCGTGCCCGTCTCACGCCGGCTTCCCGAAGTTCACGCTCCACGGCCGGAATAAGTCTCGTCAAATTTCCCTTTATCAGATAGTCGTGGGCGCCAGCCTTCATGGCCCCTACGGCGATATCTTCACCGATATTTCCGGATACGATGATGAACGGTATGTCCAATCCGGTTTCCTGAAGCACCCGCAAGGCATCAAGACCGCTGAAACGAGGCATTACATAGTCTGAAATGATCAGGTCCCACTCATGATGATCAAGCGCTTCCTTCATTGCTTCCCGCGTTTGAATGTGCATGCAGGAAGGTTCATACCCACCGCGCTGCAGGGCATGAATCAGCAGCAGCGTATCGTCTTCCGAATCTTCAATAATCAGCAGTCGCAGAGATTTTTTCATAAAGGCTTCCCGTGCAGTTCATTTGACGTCGCAATCAAACGTGGTGGGTTCACATCCCGCGAAAGAACCCATATACCGCAAAACTCCTGAATCTTCTTCATAGTGTCGAGGCCGGATATATGCCCGGTTATTGTATCAAAGAAAGGACTCAGAGGACACTGTTTTTTAAAGCATGGAGGATGCCGGCCAAAGAGCACAGTTTAGGATGTTTCTCGACACTCAGGACGGCGCCGGATTGCTACTTGGTGACGCGTTTTTGGAGGAACTTCTGCAGAACGACAGCAAGACCATTTGCCGACACAGCCGTCCGTTTCTGCAAAGAAATCAAATGAGGAATTTTTCCAGGAGAACGAAATAGCGCAAGTCCCAGACGGGCATAGTTTATTTTCTCATCCCGGGTCAGCAGGGTGTTAAAATCGAGCGGCAACTCTTCTTCCGCGGCATCGGAAATGACCCGGATCGTGGCGCTCGGAATATTATGCGACCTACAGAGTGCGCGGATGTGCTCCGATTCCATCTCGACTGCATCCGCCCCTGTCGAATTCCGGATGATTCTCTTTTCCTCGGGAGTCACCGCAATACGCGAAGCGCAGAAAAAACGAGCATGCTTTGCACCAAGTCTCTCCAGTTCAGCACTCAAACCACAGCCTTGGTCTTCATCATACACCACTGTGCCGACTGAAAGCATCGGGTCGAGGCCGCCGGCAAACCCGCAGGTCAGGACCAGCGCCGGAGTTGTTTGCTCCAGTACACCGAGCAGACTTTTCAAGGCATTGCGTTTTCCCATTCCGGTAACCAGCACCTGAACAGCCGGATCATATCCAAAAAGTTTCTGAAACGGCTCCGCTTCTTCCTTGACAGCAAAACAGACAAGCACGGGATATGGTGTTATTTTCGCAATCATTTTTTGTCGAGATAACCTGATGCAAAACATCCTTCAGGAAAGAAGGACATCGTCAGTATACAAACATAAACAATGGCATATCTTTAGGAACGGGGTATCAGTGCCTGGGGATAATCCCTCAGATGGGCCTTTCTGGCCGATTCAAGGTTTTCTGAAGAAAGTTTGATTTTGATTAGTGTAAAAACCAGAATGGCAGGAAGCAGAATAATGAATATCCCCACCCACCCCATCAAATTCTCTTTTATAAAAAAGGTAATACAAAGGTTGAAAACAAGGACACCGCAATAAAGACCGGGACCTATGAGATATCGCCACGGATGTCTGTGCCCGTGATAATCCGGTGTGTTGCGCCGATGCAGCCATTGATCGATCCGCTGGAACGCCGCAATGATAATAAAACCGACTATGAGCCATCCGGCAAAGTTCGAAATGGGGACGCCGAAATAAACACCCTGCTCCTGATAGCCGTAAATTTGACCAAGAAACCATCGGTTTCCCTGCAAGGCAACCGGATCGATGATGATATCCAGATACACAAACAAAATGGTGCCCAGCAGCGTCGTAAACCACGAAGCCCTGATTTTCGCCGTTTCCAAAACATAAAGGACCCAGGGTGAGCGCTGAACCGGGGATAGAATCAAGAGTGCAAGCGAGTAGCTGGCATAGATAAGAAAAACATAGCTGATGGAGTCCATCAATGGAACCCCAAGGATCCATATTTCCTGGGAACGGGTATGATCAATATAAAAATAATGACCATAGGGAAAACCGTTGTGGATGGAGGATACTTCAGAAACCCATGCCAAGAAATAACCGGCGACGCCAAAAAGCAGGGTTCTTTTCAGACCGAACTGCATTGTGCAGCCGACAAGGTAAACCAGCAGGAAAATAAAGACATAGGGCCTCAGCGCAATGGTGCTGAGCAGCAGCATTATATTTTCCTCCTACGATTTGCTTAAATTCCAGCGAAGAAGGCGATACAGATCTTTCGGATTTGAAAAAGCAATCCGCTGCACGGTTGCTTCAAATCCGCTGTGGACCATGCAATCCTTGCAGCGCGGATCGAGGCCTGCCTCGTACCTGTTCCAGTCCGTTTTTTCCATCATTTCCGCGTATGAAGCATAGTAGTTGTCCGTTATCAAATAGCAGGGCGATTTCCACCCCAGAGGATTTCTGGTCGGATTGCCCCATGGCGTACACCGCATCTGCCTTCTCCCGGTCAGGAAATCAAGATACAAGGGGGAACTCATGAAGGGGAACTTACTGAAGTCCATTCTGCTGAATTTTTCAGCCGCTTCCTCTCTGCTCAGGAAAATATCGTTCTCAACCCGCTCATAGCTGAATGCAGGCGAGATGAGTATTCCGTTTACCTGCAGATTTTTCAGCAGGGTGAACAATGATTCCAGTTCTTTGTCGTCGGTATTTTTAAACACCGAGGTATTCGTGCTTACCCGGAACCCCTTCTCCTTTGCCAGTTTGATGGCGGCGATCGCTTTTTTGAAGGTGCCCGGCCGGTTGGCGATACGGTCATGGGTCGCCTCTAAACCGTCAAGATGAATATTAAGCGTCAGTCTTGAACTTGGCTTGAAGTCGTTTATAAAGGACTCCATAAGAATGCCGTTTGAGCAGAGATAGATTTGTTTTTTTTGGCGTATTAATTCAGCAACCAGCGGTTTAAGATCCTTGTATAGCGTCGGTTCACCGCCGGTAATGGTCACCACCGGAGCATCCGCCTCCCGGACCGCATCTAGGCATTGATCAAGCGACAAATCCAGCGTATGTTCCTGATCGTACAAACGGATTCTATCGCAGCCGGCGCAATCCAGATTGCATCTGTGGGTGGGTTCCAGCATAAGCACCAGCGGAAACTTGTCTTGTTTTTTTCTGGAATTCCGGATAAAGGCTTTGGCTATTGCTGTGTAAAGACTGACGGGAAAACGCATGCAAACCTCTCTACTGAGTAAAATAATCGTGAAGCTTCAATGGAAATGTTAACTTTGATTCATTGTTGAGCAGTCCGGCGGGAAGTAATCGGATTGAAGCGCCAGGCATCTGGACATGGAATCATTCGTGAAGAAAACCGCCCGGAGGCTGTTTTTGCGACAGCCTTCGGGAAATTGCAGTTCACTGTTTAATTCCTGAGAATAATGTTTGAAAATAGAATTTGCCGAGAGCCATCAAGGGGAAACAATTCCGATAATTATGATATCGGATGAAAAAGTGTCTCGGAAAACCGGTGCCCGTAAAAGCCTCTTCATCCCAGGTTCCGTCTTCCTTCTGATGCCTGAGAAGATAGGCCACCCCTTTTAAGACCTCCTGCGAGCCCGCTTCCCCTGCCGAAATAAGGGCAAGTATCGCCCAGGCTGTTTGCGAGGGGGTGCTTCCCACGCAGCCCTGAGGAAGACAATCATCGTAGGACGCGCAACTTTCTCCCCACCCGCCATCAAGGTTTTGAGACGTTTTCAGCCAGGAAACTGTTTTTCGTATATAGGCACTCGACATATCCTCACCAATCGCGCGCAAACCGGCGAGCACCGTACTGGTGCCGTACAGATAGTTCACACCCCACCTTCCCCACCAAGATCCATTGTCTTCCTGCTCCCGTTTAATAAACGCTAGTGCGCGTTTAACGCGTGGATCCGACCGCTTGAAGTGCAGCGTCCCCAAAAGTTCAAGGACACGCCCAGTGAGGTCTGCAGTACTGGGATCAATCATCGCCTTGAGGTCGCCATAGGGTAAATTATTCAGAAAATCCTTGTTATTATCCACGTCAAAGGCGCCCCAGCCGCCATCCTTGCCCTGCATGCCAAGCACCCAGTTCACGCCTTTTTGGAAGTTTTCAGATTTCACAAAGTTTGTACCTGCAAACTGGTTTAAATAAAGAAGAACAATGCCGGTATCGTCCACATCAGGGTACCAGCTGTTGTCGAATTCGAACGCCCAACCGCCCGGTTCAAGATTTGGTCTCTTGATGCTCCAGTCACCCTTCTGGAAAATCTGTTTTGATGCCAGCCAGGAGCAGGCTTTCTCCAGCGACGGGTGGTCTCGATCCACCCCCGAGTAGAGCAATCCAAGGCCGGTAAGAGCAGTATCCCAGATGGGAGAAATGCATGATTGGAGCGTCAATTCGTCTTCTGTTTCAATGGTAAATCTTTTGAGTGCTGTAAGTCCTTTTTTCATCGGTTCTGAGTCGTTGGTGTATCCCAACAGGGCCAGTGCAAGAAGTGAGTTGACCATGGCGGGCTGGATGCCGCCCCAGTCACCGCTCTCATCCTGGTGTTCGAGAATCCATCGTTCCGTCTTTTTCACGGCTTTTTGCATAAAGGGACGTACCGGAAGGTTTTCCCATACCTTCAAGACTCCATCCATACTGAGACAGATCGTATATATCCCGGAGATATTCTGGGCAGGAAGGTTGTCCCAGGTCTTTAAAATGCTGTCAAAAACAAACGGCACCTTCTTCCATGAAAATGGCGCCAGTTTTTCCGGCGCCGTCTCCGGCACCCAAACGGGGTCTTTATAAATTTCCCGGATAAAGGCATTGTCCGGGACTTTTTTAACCGGTTTGTGCATCAGAACTACCGACAGCGGGACAATAGTGGACCGTGCCCAGCTCGAACAGGTGTAAATATTGATCGGGAACCACGAGGGAAAAAGATTAATTTCAATGGGGAGCGAAGGAAGCGCTTTCCAGTCAAATTGACCAAAAAGAGAAAGATATACTTTTGTAAAAACTCTTGTTGCTTCGACGCCGCCGGTTCTGAGAATAAACTCTCTCGCCTTTCTTAAAGGTTCGCTGTCAGCTGACACCCCGGCGAGCTTCAGAGCAAAATATGCTTCAACCGTGGTGCTGATGTCCCCGGGCCCCCCCCAATACAACGCCCATGTTCCATCTGCTCGTTGATGCCGGAGGATGTTATTGGTGATTTTTCTGTCCGTTTCTTCATCACGCAAATCCAGAAAGTGGAGCAGCATCAGATATTCTGCAGTTATCGTGACATTAGACTCAAGCTCATACCACCAATAGCCATCGGCATGCTGCTGATCAAGAAAATATGATTGTGTCTGGCGCAGTGATGCGGACAATTCCTCCAGAAGCGATTCTCTGTTCAGGAAAGCATACACCTCCTCGGTGCCGGCCTCCTGTGATGTGGAATCATTCTTCCTGCTGTTTTTTGAAGAAATCATGTTCTTCATATGCTGCGGCATCGTGAAAGCTCCTTCTCAATTCCCGGTATGGGACACCTTACTTTCGTTGTCGCTCGGCGCATAAGAATCAAGCATGCGTCACAATAATGCAGTGCGCTGTGCAAAAACGAAAATGAGCAAAATTTCGTGGCAGTACAAATAATGGTTATAACTTAATTTCTTACGAAAAGCAAGAAAAGAATTCAAACACAGGAAAAAACCTTGAAAGCGTTTTTCACTCACTTTGGCCGCATGCCGATGGTCATTTCGCAGATTGGTAGGCGGGGATGCTGGTATTATGTATTTTCATGCTCGTTGGTTTTTTTCAGTGATCTGATACGATGACCAAAAGCATGGAACATGGCCGGCATCAATATCAGTGTGCTGACAATCAGAAAACCAAAGCATAAGGTGAGTAATATCCCTATGCTCGCGATACCCCGGTGCGATGAAAACGCCAGACTGCCCGTGCTGGTCATAGTTGTCAGGGAACTGAAAAAGATTGCACGGGCAGTACTCGTCTTAAGCATGTTCCCGTCTGCAGGAGGCTCAGTCTGATACCGGAGCGTAAATAGGATGCCATTGTGCACACCAACTCCCAATAGCAGTGGTACCACAATCACATTGGCAAAGTTCAGCGGAATATTGAGGATGACCGATGAGGCCGCAGTCAGAAGCATGGCCAGCGCCAGGGGAATAAGAATCAGCACTGTTACCGTAAAACTTCTCATGGAAATGAGAAGAAAGATGGTTATGGCGACCAGCGCGAGTGTGACGGCCAATTGGAAGGATGAAATGATGGCCATTCCCGCTTCGTAAACGGTTATGGGAGAATCTGTCGCATCTTGCGTCAATCCCTGCACAGCGTGCACAAAACGAACAAGAGCTTCCCTTCTGAGGACATCTTCCTTGGGGAAAATCTGGATACGGTATCGTCCGTCAGACGACACATACTGTTCCTTTAACTCCCGGGGAATGTCTGACAACCGTACAGCACCCGGAGAAAGTGAACTGTTCAGCTTCCTGAATAAGTCCGGCAGATTTGACAACATTCCCTGTTCCAGCATCGCAAAAGCCTTGCATCCGCTTTCCGGATTTTTCTGAAGCGCCTTGAACCGCTGGAGTTGTTGATGGAGGTTGTTTAAAGTTGCGGGCGGGGCGCCGGCAGAGGCGTGAAGCGCCTTCCGGACCGTCCTTTCCAGCGCGTCCAACGCCGCAGCATTCTGCTGGCAAGTCGCCGATTTCACCGAGACATGATCGAGTTGCGGCATGAAAAAACGGACATCTGACAGAATTGCCCGTTTTTGCACCTGCTGCTCCGGTACAAAATCGAATATCGTGATTGCCATGTTGACTTCTTTGAGTTTTCCGATTTTTTCCGCCAGGACCCTTGTTTCCTCCTCGCCTTCCACGAGGATTGACGCCGTCCAGGGGGAGGCCTCGGGATCTTTAAACAAATCCTGAATTGTCTGGAGTGCCTCCGATTTCGGGTTGTAAAGATTCAGTGGATTATAGTCAAAATACACTTTTGGCAAAAAACCGATTGCTCCTACTCCCAGTATCATGGAAATGATGATAATCGCTTTCGAATGCCTGTACGGCACGGACACAATCCCCTGGACGGGAAAAACAAACTGTTTTTTGTTTTCCCGTACCGGGAAAATCGTGAGCAGCGCGGGTAAGAGTGTCATGTTGGCAAAAAAGCTGATAAACATTCCCGTGCCGGCAATCAAGCCAAGATCGGTGACCCCGGCATATGCCGTCGGCGAGAAGGAGTAGAAACCGATTGCCGTGGTAATGCAGCTGAAAAGAAGACCCCGCCCCACTCCTTTTGCCGTAGTAAGATCACTTTCCTGGAACCCCGTTCCTGAAACGATCCGCTCCCTGAACCGGAGGCAGAACTGAATGCTGTAGTCGATTCCCAGACCGATAAAAAGAACCGCAAAGGTTATGGAAATCATGTTCAAGCTGCCGATAAAAAAGACCGCGAACCCCAGCGTCCAGACAAGACCGACGACCAGGGTCAGGAGGCTCGAAAAAATAAGACGTCCGGATCTCCATAATCCGACGTAGAGAATAAGTGCCACCAGTATAAAAGAAACGATCGTGGCTATGCCGACGCTGTTTCGGACCTCTTCAAGATTTTCCTGATCAAGGGCCATGTCACCGGTAATGCGTACTGTCACCCCATCAGCATTCGCAAGTCCGAGCTGCTGTATCATGGCCCGCATGGCATCGAGAGGTTCCTGGCCGGCCGTCAGCTGGGTGAAATCCAGGACCGGTTGGATGATAATAAATTGCCTTCGCTGCCTGGCATTTTCCTTCTCCCCGAGCATCAGCTCCTGCCACGGCAGGATATAGGGACGGCTATTCGCAGCATTCTCGAGCGAACGGCTCATCTCATCGAACAACATCAGGGCCCGCTTGTCCTTCAGCGGTGCTTCTTCGGGGTGTTCCAGGATTGTTTTGTAAACGCTGAAAAGACCGGGCAGACTTAGGTCCTGCGATAAAAGTGCGATGAACGG
This sequence comes from uncultured Nitrospiraceae bacterium, assembly GCA_964646375.1. Classification (GTDB taxonomy): domain Bacteria; phylum Nitrospirota; class UBA9217; order UBA9217; family UBA9217; genus JBAZLV01. The sequence goes on from CAZYEF010000031.1 coordinate 10,917, forward strand.
CTGCGCGGCAGCCATATTATCGCCAAAGTCCTGCAATTCGTTCATATTCAGATAGAGAAGACCATTCTGTTCGAAAAAGCGTCCTCCTCCCGGAACAAACATGTTTTTAAAAAGATCATTTTTCTTTTTCAGACCTTCAACGAGGCGGTCTCTGGTGGAAAGAGCGAGGTCTGCGTTCTTCGCATCAATAACCAGAACAATGGTATTTGAAAGGTTTGGAAAGGCCTGAATAAAGTCCTTCTCCACCTGACGGTAATGGAGTTTTGAAGAAATCATGTTGGAAGCGTCAAGGTTGATATTGAAGTGCAACAGCGAATAAAAAAACACCAGCGCGGTTGAAACGAGGGCAGCTAAAAAAATAGTACGGGCATGCCGCTGGACGGTATCGACCCACCAGGAAAGTATTTTCTGTATATATTCTTTATGCAGTGCCGTCATTGTATCAGTTCCTGCCATTCCTTAACCATCCCGTGCAGGGAAAACAAAAACGATCCGGGATCTGCAGCAATAGAGAGCATGCTGTTCCAGCGAGGGATAGTCCAGAGACGGGAAAAAACAGATGCGCTGATATCGGCAGAAACAGCATAAATGTGGAAGTTTGATTCTTTCAGCAGCATTCGGTTGTGTGCCTTCTCGGAAAAAATATCGCATGGACCTGAGAGCGATCCACCTGCACAAGGGATAATTTTTTTGTTGCTATAATAGCAGAAATCAGATATTTTGAACAATTAAAAATATAAAAAAGTTGAACGAGGGGATAATGCAGGACATTGTACAAGGAAAAACCAAACGCTTTTTGCAGATTGCTATTCTGATGGCAGCGTTCGTGATCGTGTCTCCGCACGCAGCACCGGCAAGCCAGCCCGGCCCGAAGGACGGGATCCAGGCTTTGAATGCTTCACTTCTGGAGGCGATGAAACGCGCAGACGAGCTTGGCTATACAGGACGCTATAAACTGCTGGAGCCCGTGATACGAGATACCTTTGCCTTTTCCTTTATGGGATCAAAAGCAGTCGGAAGATTCTGGGAAAAATTGGACGAGGAACAACGGAAGCTCTTCCATAAAACATACGCAGAATGGTCTATCGCGACTTATGCGGGCCGTTTTGACGGCTATTCCGGAGAAAAATTCGAGATTGTTTCAGAATCAGCACCAGCCCAGGGAACAGTCACCGTAATCAGCAAATTAATCCAGTCAAACGAAGAACCGATCACGTTTTCCTATCTGATGCGAATGATAGACGGCCGCTGGCGCATTGTCGACATACAAATATCAGGAGTGAGCCAGCTGGCGCTTACCCGTGCGCAGTTTTCCGATATCCTGAAATCAAAAGGATTCACGGCGCTCATTACGATGCTGAAAGAGAAAACTGCTGAATTCGCAAAACCCAGAAAGCAGTAACATGACGGCGTTTTTTTTTAAAAACAACGGTGCGCGACGCATAATCAGACTGCAATTCATTCTCAGCCTTATTTTTGTTCTTTCTGCCTGCGCTTCCGGAAAACACGTACAGCCGGTTCCGCAGGAACCGGTAAAAAACGAAAATCTATCCCCTCCCTCTGCATCTTCCACAGCCGAACAAGCTGTTCAAGAGCCCATTCCCGGTTTTGATGATGTGGAAGAGGAGTCCGTTCCGGATCCTCTTGAACCTTGGAACAGGGCAATGTTTGTTTTCAACGACAAAGTCTACTTCTGGGCCATGAAACCGGTGATAAAAGGCTACAACTGGGTCGTACCGGAGGTGGCCCGGAAGTCAATACAAAACTTCTTTCAAAACATCGAAATGCCCAGCCGTTTCATAAGTTCGCTATTACAGCTGCAGCTCCAGGCCGCAGGCATAGAACTCGCCCGTTTTGCCATTAATTCCACCATCGGCGTGGCAGGTCTCTTCGATGTTGCTATGAACACGTTCAAGCTTGATCGACAGATAAAAGACCTCGGTCAGACCCTGGGCAAATACGGCGTGGGCGAGGGTTTTTACATCATCTGGCCTTTTCTCGGCCCTTCATCCGTACGGGATACCATAGGAGCCGCAGGCGAGATATACTTGTCGCCGTGGGCGCATGTCAATCCCCCTGCCGCGGCGGCAGGGATCGGCGGTTTCGGCTATTTTAACAAAGCCTCACTCGAATCAAATGAATATGAAGAATTGGTAAGCACGGCCGTTGAGCCGTATTCTGCGCTCAAAAACGCCTTTATCCAATATCGAAGAGATATTGTAAAAAACAAATAACTCCCCGGATAAAACTTATCTCAGCACGGTACGCACCTCTCCCTCCGTTTCCATGCTCAACTTCCAAAGCTGAACCCGGATGCATTCCCTGCGGAAGCCTCTGCGGTCACTATGGAATTTTTGAAAAGCACTCCGTTTTTTTGGCAGATTGCAATCAGCATGTGAACGTCGTATAATTCAAACAAAGGACGACCATGCATCTAAAAAAAACCATACGACTGGTGTTGTTGGGATCTGCAGGATTCCTTCTTGCCGCAATCATCGTTCTGACAGCGGCCGCATCCTGGTACATCAATTCAGAACACTTCCAGAAAAACGTCCGATCCATCGTGTCTGAGAAGCTCGGCAATCATGTACACTTTCAGCGCGTGAGCCTTTCTGTTTTATTCCGCCCTCACCTGACATTTTACAACGTCAATATTTCCGTGCCCGCAACTACAACCGGTTCGGTGCAGGCAATACATATCTACCCCAAGCTCTGGCCGCTTCTGACCGGTGAGTTTCATATAGCAAAATTCCGCGCAACAGCACCTGTTTTTTCAGTAAAGCTCCCCGCGGAAACCGAACAGTCTCGCCAGGAAGAGATTACCTTCTTTGATGTCAAGGAAGACATAGCATCGGTACTTGGGGTAATGCGCTCTATCGATCCGAATCTGATTATTGAAGTCAAAAATGGAAGCCTGGTCATTTCACGGCAGGAAGATGCCATCATCTTTGCTGCACACAATATCCGGGGACGGTTGAGCCTGACACCGCAAGGATTTGATCTCAGCGCTTGGGGTGATCCCGACCGGCTTGGTCCAACCTCTGTACATGGCAGCTTTGCAGTTGCGGGAAACCGCATTGCCGCCGACCGCGTCAGGGTGGCCATACTGGACTCGACAATCGTGTCTTCGGGAGAAATCGTTCACGCACCCGGCAGCATTCGTCTGGTGGACATATCACTGGACGGGACACTAGGCAAAAAAACCGTACAATGGACATCAAAATTTTTCAACCTCCCGACTGAACAGATCATACGGGCCCCTCTTTCCCTCTCCCAGGCACGCCTCATCTGGAAGCCGGGTCCGGATGTCTTCTTGAGCGGCACCGTTACCATTAAAAATGGCCCCTCCATTTCCCTGCAAGGGCACATGAACCCAAAAGAGGTGTTTATCTCCCGTCTTGATATCCAGGACAATGAGTCCAGCGCCTCCCTGTCCTTCAAGCACACGAAAAAAACCGCAGATGTTACCTTTCGGGGAAGCCTGAACGAGAAAACGTTCGAGAGACTTTTTGAACGTACCTCCTTCAACCGCGGATGGGTCCGGGGCAATCTGCGGGCACACATTCAACTGGACAACCCCTGGAAATCATCAGCCACCGGCGCCCTGGAAGGTTCAAACATCATCATCCCTCTCGGACCTGCAGGCCCTCTCAAGATAAACGCCATAACGCTGAAGGCCGACAATAAAACCGTCACCGTTCAAACCGGTGCGTTCAACTGGGGGGATATTAATTTTCAGCTCGCAGGGTCTGTACAGGCGTCATCAGCAGGTTTCCATGTAGACATGAATGTCACCGCTGATCAGATACGGATGGAAACCATCCAGCGAGCGCTTGCCCTGGCAGGCGATAATGACAGCGAAGATGAGGACGAATCCGCAGATCAGCCCCCCATTTTCGGGATCGTTCGCATTAATGCAAATACCGTCTCCTACGGGCGGTTTAGCGCCTCCCCAATCCAGGCGGATATGACACTGGACCAGCGCGGTGTTCACTTTTCTTTTTTCAAAGCCACAGTATGCGGAATTTCCCTTCCCGGAACCATGACCGTGCTCGATGAGGAATTTCACCTTGATTTCAAACCCGATTCCATGCAGCAGCCGTTTGAATCTTCACTGCTGTGCCTGACGGGTTCAGACAGCACCAGGATTACCGGGACCTTCGATCTTCAGGGTCATCTATACTCGCGGGGAAAAACCGAGGATCTCGTCCGTGCGCTGCAGGGACAGGTGTCCTTTTCCGCCAAAACCGGAGAAATCTATCGCTATCCGCTTCTGGCAAGAATTTTTGCCGCTATAAACATTTCCGACATGATGCGGGGAAAGTTTCCCGATTTGGCCCGCACGGGTTTTGTCTATAATTCAATCACCATCAAGGGTACCGTAAAAAACGGGAAACTGATGCTCAGCGAGGCAGTCCTCGACGGGGTAACGGCGAATCTTGCCGCCCAGGGTGAGATAGATATCGGAGAAGACAGGATGAATATCACCGTATTGGTGGCCCCTTTCAAAACGGTGGATTTTATCGTTAAAAACATACCACTAGTGAGTGATGTTCTTGCCAATACCCTAATCACAATACCGGTAAAGGTGCAGGGGAAACTCGGAGATCCCGATGTCACCATTCTCTCTCCAACGGCAATAGGAGAAGGTCTTCTGGGCATCATGAAACGAACCTTACAGCTCCCCTTTAAGGTGATACAGCCGATACTTCCCAACCAGGAACAGAAAAAGTAGAGAACCCATGGGGGGGGCAGCCTGAACCGGAAACAGGTACCGCAATCTGCAACAACGGGAAATGCTTTTTGGAGGGAGCATCATAAACAAGGGGAAAATCAGAATGGCTGAATTGGCAAGAAACCGGAAAAAATATTTCTATTTTTCTATCTTAAACTTCAGGAACCCGGCGAAAAATCCTGCTGCTGCACCCACCGCATAGAGAGCGTCGGTTCTCATTGTCACTCCTAGCAGGTTGAGGCCTTCCACAATCCAGGACCCGATGACCGTGAGCGATAGTAACCAGGAGGTAAACGCGCCCACGATGACGCCCATAATGATGTTGGTAAAAAGGAAAACGGTAAAAATGCCCATCGTTGTGAGCCACATGCCGAAAAATTCACGCCAGCGGTTTTTTGTTAACATGGTGTCTTTCTCCAGCAGAAGCAGCCCGGATATGGTTGCTGCCATTCCGTCATCCCGTGCTCTTCCCACGATCCTTATTGACTTTTCAACGACTCGCACCCATCTTATCGGACACCGGGTCCCTTGTCAAGCCGGTATCGGCAGTGAATACCGTGTTTCCATCTGAACCACATGGTTACCTGCCAACCGCGATAGACCAACAAAACCTCATTCCCCGAGTGTCTGCGGCGATACAGAGCATTATAGCATTCGATTTTGAGGGTTGGGGGTGAAAAGGTACAAAACAGCAAAAATCAGTTCAAACGGTTGGAAGGCCTTCCACCCTCTGAATGGGGAGCCCTGATGGCAGAACTTGACTCCTCTTTCAGCAGCGTGTCAGTAATGAAGTCGCATACATCCTCAACAAAATACGCGCCATATTTCGTCAGTCTGATTGAGTTTTCTTCATGCCGGATGCACGAATATTCGCTCAATTCTGCAATAAGCGGGGCAAAGACAATCTGAGGGTCGGCATGAAACCTTTCCTGAAACCGCTGTATCTCAAGTCCTTTTTTAAACTGAAGATTCAGAAAAAGCGAACGGTACATCTGCTCCCGTTCCGACAGAAAAACATATCTGCCGATCGGCAATTGGCCTTTTTTGATCATGCTCGAATACGTCGACAGTTCTTCATGCTTGTCATGCAAAATAGTTTTTGTATAAGACCGGGCGCGGGAGCCAAATGCAATGATGGGCATTTCCTTTAACCAGTAATAGCGATATCCCCACTGTTTGTCATTCGTAAACCGGCCGTTCTGTTCGTATCCATTGGCACTCATCCACTCCTGCGTAAGATAGACCATGTCAAAAAGCGTGTCGTTACTCACAACAAGACCGGGATTCTCCTTATAGAGTCTGATAATGAGTGGGTTGACAATTTCATGTCTGATATACTCTACCGCATCCGGCCGAATCGATTCCAGTATAGCAAGGTCTTTTTTGACGCCGTCGATCGTCTGTCCGGGCAGCCCCGTCATCATATCAATATTGATCGCTATGCCGGCATCCTGTGCCGCTTTCACAATCCGGCCAATCTGCATTTCGCTGTTTTTCCGGTTGCAGAGCGACAGCACCTGCTGATCGAATGTCTGGCAGCCGACGCTCAACCTAGTTATTCCAATCTGTGCCAACTCCTGAATCCTTTTTTTGTCGGCAAGGGTATCAGGATGCGCTTCAGTCGTTATATTATGGCCGTCAGCCATAGCAATGCAGGACTGGAGTGCATGGATAATGCGCTGGATGTCATGATTCGAAAAGGAGGTCGGCGTGCCGCCGCCAAAGTAGATGCCCTTTGCCCTTCTGCCCGTGAAAAAACCGCGCGCGGCGAAAAGCTCGATCTCCTTCAGAATATTTTCCAGATATTCTTCCTGGACTTTTTTGTTTACATTGTGAGGATATGAGTTGCAAAAATAGCATTCTGAAAAGCAAAAAGGGAGATGCACGTAAAGCAGCACTTCCGGTTCATCAGCAAGACTTTCTTTTACTTTTTCGATAAAGGAATCTGTCTGGGATGGCGCTAGTATTTTATAGCGATGCGGCAGATAAAGATCAGGCTGGTTCTTTGTATAATCCGCGGAACCATAGAATAAATTATTCCGTATGATATTGAGCGAGTCTTTTTCTTCCATATTGATGAGTATGGTTTCCCGCTGATGTTGCGGCTCACGTTAACAACTTTGCCAAACAATGCATCTGTCGGCGAACCGGCTTCACACAGCTTGTATTTTTCTATCTTTACTGAAACGGCAAGGAATTATACACACAATGATTGCAAAATTCCAGTAAATTAACAAAACCTTGCGTGTCTTGAGAGCCCTGCCTTCAACGCCCCTGCTGTGCATTACCTCGAAAAAGCGGCGCTTTACCGCTGCATCACAATTACGTTGAAGGCAGTACTCCTCCTGGTACACAAAAACAGGAGACGTTTAGAGGATAAAAGGCAGGAAAGTATAATAAATAACAGAGTCGAATGGTATGCTCAAATGTTTAATGAAATTATTTTTTGAAATTTGGATATAATTTCTTCTGGCAGTCAGGGCAGATGCCATGACTGAAATCCGCGTCCGAATGCTCCTGGATATACGTTTCTATCTGGTGCCAGGTACCGGTGTCATCACATATCTTTTTGCAGTTTGCACAAATGCGCAATATGCCTTCCAATTGTTTGATCCTTGTCAATGTTGCCTGTAGCTCCACAATCAATCGCTCCCGCTCCGCTTCCGCCTGCTTGCGCCTGTCTATGTTCCGTGTTACGCCGTTGAAGCCGATAGTTCTCCCTGCATCATCGTAAATGGGCGTTGTGGCAATTTCCGTCCAGAAAGTGCTTCCGTCTTTGCGAATTTGCGGCGCCTCGAAGATAATAGTTTTATGGCTTTCGCCTCTGCCTTCCATTTCTCTGCGGCGTGCAAAAACTGTATCAACAATCTTCCTGCCTTCCGTCGTAAAAAAATCAAGCGAGCTGCGTCCAAGCATTTCATGCATGGAATAACCGCTGAACTGTACGGCAGCATCATTGAGATAAGTAAAACACAGGTTAACGTCCTGCTGCCAGACTACATCAGAGGTGTTCTCAGAGAGGAAACGGTATAACCGTTCATTCCTGCGCAGGGACTCTTCCAACTGCCTGCTTTCAGTTATGTCTCTGGAAACTCCAACCATGGACACCGACTCCCCATCTGAATCGACCATAGGAGCGCCGGTTCCGACATGCCAATGCCACGAGCCGTCAGAATGCTTCACGCGATATTCCGGACTCTGCCGCACTTCACGCGAAGTGATCACGTTCTGCAGGTGGTGCAGACATGCGGGGACATCATCAGGATGAACCAGCGGCTCAAACGATGTTCCAACCAGGGATGCTGGCTCATAACCGGTGATTCTCTTCCAAGACTTTGAAAGATCAAGGAAACTACCTTCCGGGCTCATGTTCCAGATAAGATCCGGGCAATGATCAACAAGCTTTTTGTATTGTGTATCTTTCTCGTGTGAAAGCATGATATCCGGTCCGATAAAAAAATTAAATCAAGCGTATGGTTATTTCGAATATAAAAGTATTAGCACTTATTTAAATAAGAAACGAATTGTGATTTTTATCATACTTGTGAAAGTTTGTCAATTTTTTTTGGTGGAGCCGGATATCTTTCATGACGACAAGGGAAACAGGACAAAAAAAAGGGCTGGATGAGAATATCCAGCCCTTTTTTACAAATTATCTTCATGGGCATTACCCAGGGAATGGTTAAAAAAACTGTTACCCGCCAGCATCACCCTATTCATGAGTATGCGCGTTCAACCACGCATAAGCGGTTTTCCGATCCTTGAATATTTCAGCATGAAATCCCAAGTCATCTGTATACGCCTGCCACATTCTGGACATGCCATACTGAATGGGTGTTGTTGAAATAAGGAGGACAACGATATTTGAATTTATTTTCGCGGCGGCCTTGTCCTGGTTCGCGATTATCAGGACATCTTCTGAGGTTACCCTGTAGTCTGTGCAGCCGGTTCTGTCAATGATCTTGTACCTGAGCCGGACAAGGTTCTCACGCGTATAAATCTTTTTGTTCGCTTCAATTATTTCATCTCCTGTCACAACTCCTTCAGAGATGAACTCGACTCTGGCTCCGTCTTTTGAGAAATTCACTCGGACAGGCATATCTTGTCATTCCCAACTCAGCAAGGTACAGTAATAAAAAACAAAGTCTTCAAGACAGCAAGAAACCGATAACTATCTATAAACATTGATCAATTCTTTTTTTAATTTAGCATGTTATCGAGAGCAAGTCAATGTGGTGTAACCAGATAAAGCCTCTTCACGCGTCAAAGATGTTCGTCGTCGCGCCAGTACCAGTCACTTCATAGTCAATAAAATTTCTGGAGCTGCCTGATTCAATCAAGATTGAGTTATTTAGCAATCTCTGACATCATTTCTGCTGCAAATTTTTTGACATCCGCCAAATCATGTTCATCCGGATGCCCTCCTGCACTCTGGGCTTCTTCTGCCCATGCCCTGTGCTCTATCCCCTTCATCAGAGCATCAATCAAGTCAGATTTAACCTGTCCGCGGCAGCCGAAATGACCCAGAATATTTGTTTTAACGGCAAGACTCGCTGCATGCTCAAAGGCTTGCTTCGGCAGCATGCCACCGCGCTGAGAACCATGCGTTGAGAAAAAAGCCACTTTTTGTCCTTTTGGCAGACGGCTTATAAAATTCATAGCCTTTACCGGTACGCTGTGGGCGTGAATCGGAAAACCGTAAAAAACAATGCTGTATCCGTCCGTATTTTTGACTTCCTCCACAGGTTTAATTTCCTTGTCAATAACGAGGCTGTCATATATCGCTTGCGCAAGTTTCTTTGTATTTCCCGTTTCTGAATAATATGCCACCAAAGCTTTCATCTGTTCCTCCAAAAAAATGAAATTTAAGCAAACGCAGTTTATGCATGTACCAAAATACCAAATAATATAAAAAGAACAAAAAGTCGAAATCGAGCAATAAAAAAACCGGATCGATTTTATTTTTTTGTCAGGGATTTTAGCCGGCAACGCAAGGCTAGAAGCAGCTGTTCATATTTTGGATATGATATTTAACCACGACCAGTGCAGTATGTCAATAATAGATGTTGAGAAAATTTTTTGAATAATTTCGAGCGTGGCTGGATTTGATTTGGTGCCCCTGGGGTGACTCGAACACCCGGCACGCGGTTTAGGAAATGTGTTTAT
>CAZYEF010000032.1:0-19866 GCA_964646375.1 uncultured Nitrospiraceae bacterium
ATATTGAATCGTTTAGTGAAAAAGATGTGGAATTTCATTATGCGATAGCGAAGGCTGCAGGAAACCGCATTCTTTTTAAAACACTGAGCAATATACGGAATCTGCTGCAATATCAGCTTTTTATTGTCAACAGGATTCCGACCATTATCGACCGTTCAGCGGTACGGCACTGGGAAATTTTTAGAGCTATTCGGAAACAGGAACCCGAGAGAGCCCGAACTTGGATGTGGCAGCATATCACCGAGACAATTGACATCTGGAAACAAGACGTCGCACCGCTTCAGCAGAAAAAAGAAGAGCTCTGCACGGTGGGAAGAACGTGATTGTTGTCCTATTCTGCATCCGCAGCCTGTTTCAGCCCCGGTAGAACCGACTTGACCGCTCAATCACGACTTCTTTTGCCTGGCATACTCCTTTAATTGCCAGGAATGACCTGATGCAGAATTTTTCGCAACTCTTCTATTCCGTAAGGCTTCGGGGCAATCGCGCAAAATCCGTATTTCTTATATTCTGATAATACCGGGTCATTGGAATAACCGCTTGACGCGATTATCTTGGCAGAACAGTCTAATGCCCGCAGTCGCGAGGCTGCTTCTTTTCCGCCCATCCCCCCGGGAATGGTCAAATCCATGATAATTGCGTCATAGCTTGCTCCCCGCTGCATGGCATCGGCAGCCAACGCAACCGCCTCTGCTCCGTTCTTTGCGACCGTGACATCATACCCCAAGTACCGTAGCATTCCGCCTCCGACGTCTCTGATAGTCTCCTCGTCGTCCATCAACAATATTTTTCCGTGACCTTTCTTCGCCATACAGGTCTGTTCCTTCTTTTTTGCCACCGCGCCTTCGCGCAACGCAGGCAAATAAAGAAAAAATGTCGTCCCGATGCCGACTTTTGACTGCACGGCGATGTGTCCGCCATGTCTTTTCACAATGGAGTAACTTGTGGTCAGTCCGAGTCCGGAGCCTTTTGTCTTGGTCGTAAAATAGGGGTCAAAAATTTTCCCCAGATACTCTTCCGGCATTCCCGTCCCCTGATCCTGAATGCTTATTTTTACGTACTCGCCATCCTTGAGTGGAAGGCCCAATTCCTCAGAGGAGCCGCTTACGGCAATCCGATCCGCCTGTATCCGGATCACGCCACCCTGCGTCATGGACTGCTGAGCGTTGATCACGAGATTATGGATGACCCGGCTGATCTGTCCTTCATCAATTTCGACAGTCGGCAGATCGTCGGGAATGAAAAAATCACATCGGATATGAGAACCGGTCATGACTAAATTGGCTGAATCGCGCAACAGATCGGCAATGGATGATGCCTTCTTGACGGGAGCTCCCCCTTTGGAAAAGGTCAGCAGCTGCTGGGTAAGGCCCTGCGCCCGCGTTGAGGCTTTCTCTGCGTTGTCTAAACAAGAGGAAACAGTACTCCCCGGCTCAGCCTTCATTCTAGCCAGTGAATTATTACCGAGGATCGCAGTGAGAATGTTGTTGAAATCGTGCGCTATACCGCCGGCCAGGATGCCGAGTGATTCGAGTTTGGAGGTTTTGGTAATTTCTTCTTCGAGCTTTTTATGCTCTGTAATGTCTTCCATAACTCCGTCAATCCAGCGCATGGCGCCCTGAGCGTCATATCGGATTGTTGCCGTGCATGATACGACGATAGACTTCCCATCCTTTCTTTGCATCAGCAATTCCTTGTTTTTTACAAACCCGTTTTTTTCTATTTCGTAAAGAAATTTTTTTCGGTCTTCTGCATCGCGATAAAAGTCAACAACGCTGTCCCCCATCAAATTTTCCGCTGAAGCAGCGTCGAAAATTTTGACCATGGCGGAATTTACCTGCATGAAATGTCCCTGAAAATCAGGGCTGCTCCTGTATATGCCCGCGTTGATGTTCTCAACAAGTGTTCTGTATTCTTCCTCACTCTGCCGCAAGGCCTGTTCCGCTTTTTTTCTGGCGGTAATATTCCGTACAACGGCTATAAGCTGATCGTCAATGAGAGGCAGAAGCCTTGCCTCATAAAAACATTCCTGGTCCTGTATCGGCAATGAATACTCGAAACTTTGTATTGCTTTTGCATCCTGAACCTTCCGGATGCATTCCAGAAACTTGCTTCCGACATGCGCAGGAGGAACGTCCTGGATACGCTTTCCGACCAGTTTTTCCGGATAAAAATATAAATCGTTTACCCTTCCCGTTTTGTATTCGATAACTTTTCCATCGTGGTCAAGCCTGAAAAGCAGATCAGGAAGCGCTTGAAAAATAGCCCGCATTTCCGAGTTAGCTTCAATCAGTTCCTGAGAACTGAGTTCAAGTGCACGTTCAAGCAATGCGCGGTCTTCATCAAATTCACGGTAGGCGTTGTTTACTGCGTTAAGAAACGGCTCCCACTCCGGAGGGACCTGGTCTGTACCGTTAAAAAATTTTTTAAGCTGTCGTTTCAGGAGAGTGTGCATCTGATTCATGACCCACGCTCCGTAAACGTCGTAATCGTCATCGTCTGATTGTGCAATTCACAACTCCCGTTTGAGGTGAACGGTGAGATTTCACCATAGGAATAAAAACCCGTCAGTATCGTGCGGTCTCCGAAAACATCCCGTACACCTTCCACTTCCTCTTCAGTCCTTTGTTTGAGAATCATTTTTCTGCCGAAACAGCTGATAAGTACCGCAAGATCCGGCGGTGCAGACCCCACGGCGCCGTAGCAGGTCTTGGCCGCTCCGATAGAGCCGTCAATAAGCCGGTCGAAATTTGCCTTCATGAAGCGCGCATAGGCCCCTTCCGGAACATCGCCGGGAAAAATCATGCTTTGGTCTTCTTCATTTATGGAAAGTACGGTTCTGACAACGCCTGTTTCTCCGCTTCCCGGTGTACGAAGGCTGAGGGGGAAAAAAATACCAGCTCCTGGAAGTCTTTTTGCATGTTCTCCAAGATATTTTTTGTAAAGTTCGAGTGCCGACCGGCCGTCCAGTTCATACAGAATGTTTCCCTGTGAACGGGTAATCAGACGTTCGGGGCCAAAAGGATCCCAGCCTCCACGGGAACTGCATCCCACCTGCAGATTGCTTCCATACAGTCCAATGGCGGCAACTGTTCCCGATTCAGGATATCCATCATAGCATACGAGTGTTTCCTTGAAGCGGTCTCCGTCACCGGCCAGTCCTCCCGTAACGGTAACATCCTTTGGGAGATGACAGGTGAGACCCCGGACAAGATCACTGCCGTTTATGTTCAAGCCATCCGACAAAACGAATAAATGAACCAGTCCATCCTTTGCAAGCGCATGGGAAAGTCTTGTTCCGGCCTGAAATGCACTCTCAACTTCTTTAAGAGCAATCCGCGCTCCTTCAACTCGGGTAGATTCGAAGGTTATGGCAGTTGCTACCACTGCATCCTCATATATTTGCGTTCCCTGTATTTCTCCCGCAGTTGAACACCCTAGAATATGGGCGTTTGGATAAAAGTTTCGCATTTTCTGATAGAAAAACCGATCTTCTACAATAGGTTTTGCCCCAAAAACAAGAGCAAGCTGCGCAGATGTATTAAGCGTTTCCCCTGCGTCAGATTGAAGACTTGCACCGTTCTTCCAGATATTCTGCTCTACCTTCATGACCAATTATGCCTTTCTGATAATCTGCCGCCATTGCCCATAAGGAACAGTTGGTCATATATGATACACAAAATACTGGTCATCAGCAACAAAAAATTGCAAAACATTGCGTTACCAGTCCCATCGCAAAAGTATGCCTATTACGAACCGGGAAAATATCGGTTTAAGATAATCCAGAATAATGATGAGGGTGAACATTAAGAAAGGAAGAATTGGTGGAAACCAATGCGGAATAAAGGCGCTCTCAAGCAGAAAGGCCGAGTGGCAAGAAACCGGAGGATTCTATGGCTCAGGCACAAACATCGGGACTACGTATGGTCCTTCGGGAATTACAGCAACACGATTATCACGATGGCGTGCGACACTGTCCATGACCGCAGCCACCGGGGACGGAATCAGAGATATTCCGGTAAGAGCCCGTTCTTCCTTAGTTAATCCTTCTGTATACAGATAAATATTTGCCCTCTTCATGGCCTTGACCTGCATTTCCGTCTGCCATTCATCAACCGCTGCGTACCGTTTCTCCAAAATTTCATCAAGAAATTTGTCTGGTCCCTGATTCACAAGACACAACTGGGCCTCTGCGTATTCAGGCGATCCGACGCCTTCTGAACATGCGGAAACAATGATAATATCTCCGCCGGGCTCCAGAATATCAACGGGGCCCACCATTCCTTTGACTGTCTGATAGTATGTTTTATCGAGGGGATAGCCTGCAGAGCTGGTCAAAACTGTCTTAAACCTGCGATGGACCGGAATAATTGCATACGGCCGTACAAAAGATACGGCCTCTAGATGACTTTGTTCGATCTCGCCAAAGTTCACAAAAGACATTTTTTTGTCTTCGTCAATGACGGTATTGATGGCGAAACACCTTCCCACCATCCGCACAATTTCCATCTGCGTCTCGTGCAGCGGATTTCCCTCTAAGACACAGCTTGCGGATTTGGAATCCTCAAGAATCTTTGCGCAGTGAAAGGACCGGATCGTCTTTTCATAAGCAACGCCGGGGGCCACGATCTTTCTTCCTCCGGAATATCCTGCCATGAAATGCGGTTCCACAAGCCCGATGACAATGCGAAGTTCAGCTTTCAGAAACCGGCGGTCGAGCCTTGTTTCGATGCCGGTCGTGGTCGTTCCGATATATTCGTGGTCCTCATTATTGCGGGCGTAGTGGTTCGCGACAGAGACGGTATTCATGACCCAGTCGCTTCCCACCAGTTCACGAAGTTCATCACCTTCGCTCGGCCGATGAAGGCCCGTTGCAACAAGGATCGAGATCGACTGGGGGTTCATCCCCGCCGCAATCAGCTCTTTTACCAGGGGAGGAAGAATGTGTTTGTTCGGCACCGGCCGCGTAATATCGCAGATTAAAATACAGGCGCTGCGGCAACCTGCTGCCTCCTCGCGAAGTGTCTTGGATTGTACGGGATTTGCAAAAGCGGACAGGACGGCATTCTCGGGGTCTTGCAAAACAGGCATTACTTGCTTCTGGATGACAGTCGCCTCAATAGAATCAGGGAGCTCAAGAGACAGCCCTGTTTTACCGTATAACATGAAGAAATTCATATCTGATTCACTCAATCAGAACGGACTACATGCCAAGATAGGCCTGCCGCACAAGATCGCTTTGCAGGAGTTCCTGGCTTTTTCCTTCCATCACAATGTGTCCTGTTTGGAGAACATAGGCGCGGTGGGAAATCTCCAGAGCTTCGAAAACATTCTGCTCGACGAGCAGGATTGTGACACCCCGGGCATTGATTTCCTTGACAATCCGGAATATTTCCGAAACCAGTTTTGGGCTGAGTCCCAGAGAAGGCTCATCCAGCACAAGCAGCGACGGGTTGGACATAAGACCCCGCGCGATGGCAAGCTGCTGCTGCTCACCGCCGCTGAAGGTCTGCGAGCGTTGCGTTTGTCGTTCCTTCAGAATGGGAAATAGCTCGAAGACCGTCTGCAGGTTTTTTTCGATTTCCGATTTGGACGAAATCGCATACGCACCCATCAAGAGATTATCCAGCACGGACAATCTTCCAAAAAGCCTTCTACCCTCAGGAATCATGGAAATGCCCAGCTTCACGATATCGAAGGGAGCCGTCTTGTGAATTGGGGTGTTTTTGAAAATAATTTCACCCTTTTGAGGATGCAAAAGACCGGAGATGGCCTTAACGATGGTCGATTTTCCGGCACCGTTTGAACCGATAAGGCTCACGATCTCCCCGTCATTGATCTTAAATGAGGCATCCTGGACAGCCAGGAGACCCTTATAACCAACGGATATATTATTGAGAGACAGCACGGTATTTTTCCCCTAAATAAGCTTGAATAACTTCAGGATTGGAGACCACTTCCTTGGGTGCTCCTTCCATGATTTTTTTGCCGGAATTCAGAACGACGACTCGGTCTGATATCTTCATCACGGCTTCCATCACGTGCTCCACGACGACCAGAGTCACTCCGCTGTCACGTACCTTCTTTATGAGATCAATGATCTGATTCAGCTCCACTTTGGTGAGGCCAGCCATGGATTCATCAAGCATCAGCAGCCGCGGCTGTGTAGCGAGCGCCATGGAGACCTCAAGCCGCTTCTTATCCGCAATAGTCAGTGCGGGTGCCAGATAGTTCTTTTTCTCAAGCAAACCGGTAAACGCCAGGATTTCCTCCGCCTTTTCCATTGCCGGTTTGACCCGGTTATAACGAAGCAATGCACCCGTCGTCACGTTCTCCAGCACAGTCATATCGCTGATCACCTGTACAATCTGGAAAGTGCGTGCTATTCCCAATTTACAGACTTTATCGGCTCCCATGCGGCTGATTTCTTTGCCGTAAAATGTCACACTGCCGCTGGTCGGCTTGTAGAACCCGGTGACGCAGTTAAAAAGGGTGGATTTCCCTGCCCCGTTTGGCCCGATGATGCTGACAATTTCTCCTTCAGCCACGGAGAAGCTCACATCATTATTAGCTGCAAGGCCGCCGAACCACATTGACAACCCCTTGACATCCAAGCATGGCACATTGTTCATTTTGTTTTCCTGCCTATCCTAGTAAGAAACCCCCAGACTCCTGCGGGCTGGTACATCGAAATGAGCATAATGAGAAATCCGTATATCAGCATATCCACACTGGTCCCCTTATGACCGAGCATGGTGCGTGTATACTCTGCGATGGGTATCAAGACAGCGGCGCCGATCACAGGCCCCATAATGCTGCCTGCACCGCCAAGCATGGTAATCAAAACAATCTGCACTGATATGGCGAGAAGCATAACGCTCTCTGGATCTATGTAAAGAATATATTGAGCATAAAATGTTCCCGCTACCGCGCTCAGGAAAGCGCTAATCATGATGGCAATCAACCGATACCGGACGACATCCACACCCAGTACCTCCGCAACATCATGGCTTTCCTTGATAGCACGGAAATAATAACCCATTTTTGAGGTGGCGACAAAATAGCATACAATCAGCGAGATAATCAGAAAAACCAGTGCAATATAATAGTAGGGAAGTTTTGAGGTGTGGAACATAAAGTTGGTAAGGGACTCGTCCACCATGGGAAGTGAAAGTCCTTCCGCGGATCCTACCAGCTTCCAGTTGTTGAACACGACCCTCACGATTTCCGCAAAGGCGATGCTGGCGATGGCAAAGTAATGACCACGCAGGATGGAACAGGGATACCCGATTGCCGCCGCGACTACCGCGGCAACCAGTCCCCCGGCAACAAGCCCTATCCAGGGATTGACCCCGAAGGTCATGGAAAGATATGACGAGGTGTAGGCCCCGATTCCAAAAAAAGCTGCCTGTCCGAATGAAAACATCCCTGCATAACCACCCATGATATTCCAGCCGATTCCGAGCATGCCGAATAAAAACACCAGAATCATGACGTGTATCGGAAACGTCCCCTGGACAACCAGGGGAAAGGCAATCAGCAGTAAAAGAATGAGAACTCCTGGAACAATCTGTCGAGCTGTCAAGCGAAGCATACGTTACCACCCCATAAGACCTTGCGGTCTTATCCACATAGTAATGAGATATATCATGAACACAATAGCGTATTTGTAGGATGGGTCAAAGAAGAACCCTCCCAGCGTCTGGACCAGACCCACCAGTATCCCGGCAATAAAGGCCCCGCCGATACTGCCGAATCCTCCCAAAGCAACAATGCAAAAAGCGAGAGTTCCGAACTGCCCTCCCACCTGCGGATAAATATAATAATACGTGGAAAGAAACGCCCCGGCCACCCCGACGAGCGCCAATCCGATTCCGAAGGAAAGCGAATTGATGCGCTCCGTGTTGATTCCCATGAGCAAGGCTGCCTCACGGTCCATTTCTGTAGCCAAAATTGCCTTTCCCGTCTTCGTTTTCTTGAGGAAAAGATAAACACAGAAAGAGGTAATGATGCTCCCTATGGCAGATACCGTTTTGGGAATACTGAGGTCGATATCGCCGATTGTCCAGGACCCCTGCAAAATTGTCGCGGGCAGAAGCCGGAAATCGGGGGTCCAGAAATAAACCGCCAGATTGGCCACAAAAATACTAACCCCGAACGTGACCACCACCTGCGCCAGCATGGGCCCCTTCATTACTTTACTCACAATAAATCGATAGATGCCCACTCCAATTAAAAACATAACCAGGAAACATATTGGAATAGAAAAAATAGGATCAATTGCATACAAAGTAAAGAGCCAGAAGGAAGTGAACATTCCGATCATCAGGAATTCGCCATGGGCAAAGTTCACAATATTCATGACGCCCCAGACAAGGGTCAGCCCGATGGCTATCAGCGCATACATGAATCCGATCAGTAAACCGTTAATAAGCTGCTGCAATAATTCGTTAGACATATAATAACCTCATGTGCGTCCCGGCAGCCAAGGCAAACATCTGCCTTGGCTGCCGACCGCAAGGAGCAATCTACTTTCTTCCCTTCCATGCCGGGAATGGCCATACAACCTGTTTTGCCGCCGCATCGAACGGCCACACGGTAACATATTCCTGGTTCAGAATCTGGACCAACGTTCCCTGTGCGTAAATGTTCTGGTGTGACTGGGGATCAAATTTGATACCCTTCCACGGATAGATAATCTGCTTGCCGGGGATATTGGTCTCGAGAAGCGCCTTCACCACAGCTTCGGCTTCCGTTGTTTTTGCGCGGTTGATGGCTTCCGCAAGAACAAAGGGCGCCATAAAGCTTCTGGCTGCGTTTTCACTCATATCAATACCATATTTTTTCTTAAAGAGATCGTTGACCTGAGCAACGAGTTTCTTCTTTTTTGCAAGATCAAGCGCAAAGGTTGATCTCACCATAATGTTATTTCCGTCTGCCTTGATTGCCGGAAGATAACCTGGCTCAATATAGCCCGCCATCGTCAGAATGCCCTTCGGCTGGAAACCTCTTTCTTTAAAGGTTTTGGTAAACAGGATGGCATCCGTAATATAGGAAGCATGGAGCAGGACATCAGGCTTGCTGTTGATCAATATGCCGACTTCACTCGTCACATCGGTCGCGTTTGCTGCATAGGTTACATCGGCGACAACTTTATACCCGTACTGCTCGGCATACTTTTTTTCTGCCTTGCCCACGTTTGCGCCAAACTCCGTGTTTTCATAAAGCAACGCTATTGTTTTTACCTTCTGACCTGTTTTCTTTTCAAGGTCTTTCAGGAATTGGAACTGGTCATGAGCAAAAATGGCATCATGCGGGCTCACTCTGAAGAAGTATTTAAACCCTCTTTCAGTCAGGGTGGGAGAGGAGGAATCCGAGCAAACATACGGAATTTTCAGTCTTTCCGTGACCTGGCTTGCTGTTTTTGTCACGGAACTTTGATAGGCGCCGATTATGCCAACGACCTTTTCCTGGGTAATAAGACGTTCTGTTTCAGACATGCCATTTTTGGGATCACCCTTGGTATCTGCATAAACAATCTCGATCTTTGCACCACCCAGATTTGGCAGACCCATAGTCTTCGCCAGAGGGAGATCAAGTTCATACTTGCCGTTGATGATATCTACCGCCAGATCGACGCCTCTCTTATTGTCCAGACCTGTTGAGGCAATATTACCTGTCAGCGGATAAACAGCACCAATTTTGATGACCTTCTGCTGTGCCTGCACAGACGCTGAAAAACCAAGAATCAGCACCAGCGATACAACACTCAAGAATGCTTTTATAAAACCCTTTTGTGCCATCTCGACTTCCTCCTTAATCTCAATTTTGAACACGAGTAATATACACGACATAAGATATCATATGTGTTGCGGTAAAATACTATGATAAAATAAGAATCCTGTCAAGCCATTTTTCGATAAGAATAAATAATATTCTCAAACATTATTATTCCTAAAACAATACATTTCATCCCGGAATATTCTGTCAAAAAAAACAGTCGACAAAATAATAATCCGCATAATGATGCCGTCATCTCGACATCATCCACGTTCTGAAACAGTCCGTTGATTTTTATTATCACTTTTCAGCCCTGTCAAGTTTATTTCCATATATATATATTGATTGTGACAAAATTGACAGGGCCTGCAGCAAGTGCTATAAAAATAATAGGTTCATAAGCACCTGAAAACGCCTTATGATACCAAAGATTCAATGATTCGAATTCGAGGTGGAACATGAAAAGATTGTTTAAACATTTGCTAATAACTTTTGCTGTTTTTTGTTTAATACCTGCGGGGATATACGCCCAGTCGATGCATCCAGCGGAAATAAAACCACCGATAGCCCAGCCCCTAGTGCGGGAGGGAGATCTTGCTCTCAAGCTTGTTGAAGCGTTTAAGCTTGAATCAACGACGAGCGAAACAGAGGCTGAAAGCAGACTTGGGGACGTCGGCATTGCCCCTCGAAACGGATGGATTGCAGATTACCCGGTTACTCCCGACATCATTGGAGAGCTGAGACAATCCGTAACAGAAGCTGCAGATGCCGGTCGTCTGAAAATGGGAAAAGACGAGGCAATGCGGGGATTTCAGAAAGTCACAACTGGATTAAGCCTTGCTGTAAAAGAAGGGGCACCTCCTGCACAAACTTCCCAGACAACCCCGCCCAATGATAATTCCGAAGGCAACACCGTGGTAAACAACTACTATGTTGAACAAGGCCCGCCAATCGTGACCTACTACGCTCCGCCGCCGGATTATCTCTATCTTTATACCTGGATTCCATATCCTTTCTGGTGGTGGGATTTCTGGTTTCCCGGTTACTTCATTCTGGTTGATTTTCACAGAGTCGTCCATGTACACCATCGGGTGGAAATCATATCAAACCACTTTGTTGATCGCCGCGCAAACAGGGTTTTCAGAATAGATCCTATTAAAAGATTTAATGGACGAACGTATGGGGGAATAGCCGTACCGCAAAAGTCAAAACCCTTTATCATCACTGGTACTCGTGGTAGCAGCAATACGGTTTTCCGGGGCTTCCGTGAACGGGAATTGACCGGAAGGGACAGAACATTCACCCCATCTCCGGCGACCGGCAGGCAGGGTGGCCCGACCAGCGGCATGGGGAGAGAAGGAAAAACATTCACTCCAGCTCCCGGCGGAGGCCGTGAAGGCGGATTCCCGGGTGGAGGAAGAGATGGCGGCGGTCCGCATGGCGGCGGACGGTCTGAAAGAAGATAAACTGTCTGGGGCAGGCCTGAGGGGAACAACTATCAGCCATTGAGCTCGCGTTATTTTTCAGAAGCTTTTCGTGTGAGGAGCCCATACGTGGACTTTACGAGACTTAAAAACCAACTCATCGCAAAAATAATTACCCGCTTTCCATCGCTGTCGAAAAAATTCATAGACGCTTACGATCCATTGACTTCGCTTGACATCCCCTGGACCCCTGTTACAAAAAAACTTAACGATTCAAAAGTGGCAATTGTAACGACGTCGGGTGTGCAGCATATTGAGCAGGAACCTTTCAATATGGCGGATCACGATGGAGACCCTTCCTACAGGATCATAGATGCCAGAAGACCGATTGCAAGCCTCAAAATCACGCACGATTACTATGATCATACTGATGCCGATAAGGACGTAAACATCGTATTTCCAATTGAGCGACTGAATGAATTCGAACGGGAAGGCATCATCGGACGGACGGCGGACACCCACTATGGGTTTATGGGGCATATCACCGGCCGCCACGTCCCGACCCTGAAAAATACAAGTGCGCCCGAGATTGCTCAAAAACTGAAAGCTGATGGGGTGGATATTGTCCTGCTGACTCCCGCCTGAGGCATTTGCAATCAGTCCGTTGGACTGATCCAGCGGGAGATAGAGAAAGCCGGAATCCCGACCATAGGCATCTCTATTGTGCGAAAATACACCGAAGCAGTCAAGCCACCCCGGACCGTTTTTCTCAGATGGCCTTTCGGGCATCCGCTCGGCGAACCGTTCAGGCCTGCGCAGCATCGTATCATTCTTGCTGAAGCGTTCCGCGCGTTGTACGAAATACAGGATCCGGGGACCATCATAGATTTACCGTACCGATGGCGCAGGGAACACTATGAAGGAAAAAACATCAGTAAGATTCTTCCTTAGAAACGCAATGCAAAATACCGAAGTCGCAGTGCATATCTTCGCAGGAATTAAAGAACTGAGATAAATTCAATATTTTCGCTCCCCTTTTTTATAACGGCTGTACCTCAAGCTTTACCTTTCTGTGCAATTCTTCCTCTGCGACCTTCACACGAAAAGTATTTCGTAGGAATCTTCCGTCTGGCATCCTTGACAAAAACAGAAGCACAGTTAGACTTAAAGAATATAAGCAGCCGACGCATAGCAACTCATAATCTCTGCAGCTATGGTTTTACAGAGAGAGCATTTGGCTATCTGATAATATCACACAAATTTCCGATCGCTGGAATCGTCAGGAAAGGAGGTGAACCATGGATATTCAGGAACTGAAAAAGTTCCTGGCGGGGTTTGGCATTGCCGGACTGCTTGCGGGCGCTGGCCTTGTTCTGGGAGCTGATGGAAAAGCTGCTCAGAGCGGCTGAGGCGGCAAAGAAAGTGGTACAGGTGTTACCACAAAGCAAACTTCAACCCAAAGCAGTTGAAGCGGGAAGAAAGCTGCTCCGGCTCCGACACCAGCCCCCTCAGGCGGCTGAACCGGCTCAACAACCAGGCCAACTCAGCCATCAGGCAGCTGAAGCGGCAGCAAATAGTGCAGTTTGCACTATCCGTGTTTCAAACAATGCCGGCAACATGACCCGGCAAAACAATCATGTGTGCTTTCTCGATTCTGAAGGAGGCAGACACCATGTCCTGCCTCCGGGTTCTTTTGAGACTCATTAAGCCAATGACGAATAGCGAACGAGAAAAAATATATCCTGTATGCCGGACCGTTCTCGGCGAGCCTGCCTGGACAAAGCTTTCTCAAGAATTGGCTGGCATGCCTTCTCCATCCTCTTTTTCCAGTGCTCTGGCCCGGATAGTTGGGGAATTTGTTCCTGAATTTCTGCCCGATCTTTCACTGCTTGAGGAAACATGCTTCGCAGTAATACAGAACAAAGGGCTTATTCCGCTTGAGATCGGACAAACCTGTGCAAACCCCACCCTGCAGGTCCTTGAATTGGCATGGACGAACCTGATCGGATTTCTCGATTCCGGAAAAAATCATTCCGACTTACATCCAATCCGTGCTTCTGAACGTGTTCTTATATGGTACGATCCTCATACTGATCAGCTAATCGCGCGACCGGCAACAGACGAATACCTGCTTGTGCTGAAAATGGTGTTTGAGGGAATAACCCCGGAGGACGTCGCACGTCAAGGAAGCCTTCCCATAGGGGTCATTGATCAGGCACTTTCCAGAGCGGTCGCAAGCGGATTGATACTGGAGCCGCCTTCTCGGATCAGGCGGGAACATGCATTTTTTGGCGGAAGCAATGGTCTCCCCGAGGAATATCTGTCATCTCCGTCGTTCACGCTCCAGTGGCATATCACGCAGGACTGCGACCTTTCCTGCAAACACTGTTATGACCGGAGCAGACGCGCAGCAATAGATTCAGATCAGGCAGTGCAGATACTCGATGATTTTCGAAGATTCTGCAGAAACAGACATGTCGCAGGCGCAGTTTCCTTTACCGGCGGGAACCCGTTGCTGCACCCCGCATTCATGCAGATATACCGGGCAGCCGCTGAACGGGGTTTTACAACAGCGATTCTCGGCAATCCGACATCGCGGGAGCGCATCAAAGAACTGATTAATATCCAGATGCCGGCTTTTTTCCAGGTAAGCCTGGAAGGCCTCAAAGAGCACAACGACGATATTCGCGGACCGGGGCATTTTGACAGGGTGCTACTGTTTCTGGACCTGTTGAGAGAACTCAAGACACCATCCATGGTGATGCTCACGCTCACGAGCGCAAATATCGATCAGGTGCTCCCGCTTGCAGATATTCTCCACAACAAAGCCGATGTTTTTCATTTCAACCGACTTTCAATGGTCGGGGAAGGCGCCAATCTTAAGCTGCCGGAAAAGGAAAAGTTCCGTTCTTTTCTTGGATCCTATCTGGATGAGGCTGGAAAGAACCCGATCATGGGCCTGAAGGACAACGCCTTCAACATCCTGCTTCATGACCGGGGGCTGATGCCGTTCGGCGGTTGCACCGGCTACGGATGCGGTGCGGCGTTTAATTTTGTGACTCTTCTTGCAGATGGCGAGGTCCATGCCTGCCGCAAATTTCCATCACCAATCGGCAACATATTGAAGCAGACTCTTGCCAATATTTATGATTCAGAACAGGCCAGAAGGTATCGTGCAGGCAGCGCCTCCTGCCGGTCCTGCGCAATCCATCCGGTATGCGGAGGATGTTTTGCCAGTGCGTATAGTCATAATCTGAATATCTTTGAAGACAGAGATCCCTACTGTTTTGTAAACAATCAGTGACATTGGGATCGCCACGCAGCAGAATCACCGATCATATCCGCATATATGATATCCGTTATTCAACGAGCAATACTTTAGCACCCCGTATTTTTCGTTGTTTTAATTCACGCAATGCGATATTTGCATCCTCAAGCCGGTACCCCTGTATTTCAGGTCTGATCGGAATTACTGCAGCCAGCTGTAAAAACTCTTCCACGTCTTTTCGTGTGATATTCGCCACGCTCTTGATTTCCTTTTCCATCCAGAGGTCGCGCTGGTAATCGAGAACAAGTAGTGCATCTTTGTCCGCTTCCTCTTTGCGGATCGCGTTGATGACAAGCCTGCCGCCGCGTTCGAGATTTTTCAGCGCCATGACAACCGGCCGCCACGCGGGTGTCGTGTCTATTATCGCTTCCAGCTTTTCCGGAGACTCCTCTTCCGGGCTCCCCGTCCAAGCTGCTCCGAGTTCTTTTGCAAATTGCTGCTCCGTCTCAGTCCGGGAAAAAACGTACACTCCGGTGTTTGGAAATTTATGCTGTACCATTTTCAGCACCAGATGACCGGAGGCGCCGAACCCGGTCAGTCCAAGTTTTTCTCCATTACTGATTCCTGCCAGGTTTAATGACCGGTACCCTACTGCACCTGCACACAGCAGCGGCGCGGCTTCTGCATCGGAAAAAATCTCCGGTATTGTGTAGGCGTAGTGTTCCGGAACGGTGGTATATTCCGCATACCCGCCGTACGCGTCCCTGCCGGTGGCCCTGAAATCGCTGCAAAGGTTTTCTCGTCCTTCAAGGCAGAACCTGCACGCACCACATGCGGAGTGTATCCAGGCAATGCCTACCCGCTCTCCGTTCTTAAACCTGGTTGCTCCCGGTCCCGCCTCCTGGACGCGTCCCACAATCTGGTGGCCGGGTATCATCGGCAATACTGCTGGAGGAGTCCGTCCTTCAATCTCATCCAATTCGGTATGGCACACTCCGCAGGCGGAGATTTTCAGCAAAATCTCGTTTCTCCGGGGGGATGGTACAGGCATATGAACAAGTTCGAGAGGATCATCGTTTTCAAAAAGAGGGAAGAGTTTTTTCAGGATCATTGCTTTCATGGATGCACTCCGTAGAAAAGCCTCGCATATTCACGAGATACAAAAAAGGAAGGTACTCATAGCGGCTGTATGATGTTGCAAGAACGGGTACGGATCAGAGAAAACGGGGGAAAAACCAAGCGAAAAGAAGGCTCCTGCGCTTTATTTTTCTTGGACCAGATCGCCGTATTCTCGGGGGCGGCGTTTCTTCAGAAATCCCCAGGTCTCTGCCGCAGCATCACGGTCAGAAAGGTCTATGTCCGCGATCACGATTGCATCTTTGCTGCCCGCGAGTTCCGAGGTCATTTCACCCCAAGGGTTCACGCAGAAACTCCTGCCATAAAAAGAAATGCCTTCTTCCTTCCCCACACGATTAACCCGGAAAATGAACATATTATTGGCAAATGCGTTCGCGCAGATGGCCCGCTCCCACAGGGTATGCGTGCTGACCGATGCGGCAGTGGGCGCAAAAATAAAATCAGCGCCTTTCAAGGCCAGGATGCGGGTGCCTTCGGGAAACAGGTTGTCCCAGCACAGTTGGATGCCGATCCTGCCCTGGGAGGTTGCAAAAACCGGGAAACCTGTGTCGCCGGGGGAAAAATAGAACTGCTCCCGGTAAAGAGAGAGGTCAGGGATGTGCAGTTTCCGGTATGCTCCCAGAAGCGCGCCAGAATCAAAAACGGCCGCGCTGTTATAGTACTTGTTCTCTGAAAATTCAAAAAATGGAACGATTAAAACAGCGTTTTTCTCTTTTGAAAACGCACGAAACGGCATCAAGGTTTCGCATGCGGCATGCCGCGCCCAGGACATGCAGGAGGGATCTTCCGTCCGTGGAAACCATGCGGTCAGAAACAGCTCCGGGTAGCAAATAATCCTGGCATTCTTTTCGACTGCCACCTCGGCCATTTCCAGCGCGCGTTCAATATTTCGGCCCGATTCCGGACCGGCACTAAGTTGTATACCGGCGATTTTCATAGGGAACTGGTGCTGTTTGAATCATTATAGCCATTATAGCGTGAAAAGCAAATTATTTTACCAAAAACCTCTTGACTTTTTCATATAATCGTATATATATATGTTAATGCGATTTGCCGCTGACATTTTCAGGCTTCTTGCGGATACGTCCCGGATTCGGATTCTTCTGCTCCTTGCCGAAAAGGAACTCTGCGTCTGCCAGATTATGGGCATTCTCGGCATGGTACAGCCGCTGGTCTCAAGGAATCTTTCCCTTCTTTTCAAAGCGGGGTTTCTCGACGACCGCCGGGAAGGGAAGATGGTGTTTTACCGCGTCAAGAAAAAGCTCCCGCGCCTTCAGGCTCAGCTCATCGCACTCCTGTGCAAAGAGCTCCGGAATAGCGACGCTTTTAAAAATGATCTCCAATCCCTCGGTGAATGCACCGATTTTCAGAAAAAAACGGGGAAATGCGATATGGAAACATTTCTCGCGTACATGCAAAAAAAACAAAGGAATAGAAAATAATGACGCTTGCGGAGTTTAAACAAAAAAGAAAACGGCTCCAACTCTTTACGTGGTACGGCCTGCCTCTCGTTGCTATCGGCGGTTGGTTCTATCCCAAGCTCGGTTTTCTGCTGCTGGGTTGCATGGTAGGCGCCCTCGGTATCGCTGCGTATCGCGGACGGGCATGGTGCGACTGGATGTGTCCTCGGGGAAGTTTTTACGATCTGTTCCTCGACCGCTTAAGCCGGAAACGCTCTATCCCGTCTTTTTTCCGTTCAACCGGTGCCCGCATCACAGTCATTGCCCTGCTCTTTTC
Source organism: uncultured Nitrospiraceae bacterium (assembly GCA_964646375.1). GTDB lineage: Bacteria > Nitrospirota > UBA9217 > UBA9217 > UBA9217 > JBAZLV01. Next base: position 17,347 of record CAZYEF010000032.1, read on the forward strand.
GGTGCTCGGCGTGCAAATCTATTTTGCCTGGCCGCAGGTTGACAGTATCGGAAAAGCGTTCGTCATTATTCTCACGGTCACAACCACAATCGGAATCATTCTCGGGATTGCCGTTCATCCCCGGACATGGTGCCATATCTGCCCCATGGGAACCATTGCGAACTGGCTTTCAGAAGGAAAAGAACCGCTCAGCATAAACGCGAGCTGTATTTCTTGCAAAGCCTGCGATAAAAGCTGTCCAATGCAGCTTGCCCCCTCATCAGACAAGGGTTTTGGAGTAGTCCGCGATAACGACTGCATCAAATGCGGAACCTGTGTAGCTGCCTGTCCAAAACAGGCCCTGTCGTTCGACAAAAAATTGATTCCCCGGTAACATCTTACGCCGCTGCAATCCACCCCCGGCTGACACCGTCCGCAACAACCTCCTCCAAATATTCCCAAAGAATAGGCGCTATGCCTCGTACCGGCTCTATCCGTGACCGAATCTGGCTTTCTTTTATGCAATGTTCTTTCCAGATCGAACCGCCAGCATGGTAATTGTTCAGAACGCTCTGAAGCCGGTCAAGGGCCGCGGCAAACCTGGCCTCGGGTGATTTCATTTCCTCGAAGTCCTCCCAGAGGGACCGCATTTCAAGATACTGATCTTCCGGCAGCAAATGAAAAATACGTTCCGCTGCTTTGCGCTCCCGCTCGGTTTTTCCTTCATTGGCTGCGGCATCATACGCATATGCGTCACCAGCGTCAATTTCCACGACATCATGGATGAGACACATTTTGACTGCCCTCAATACATCCACTTTTTCTATGGCATATTCCATCATCCATGCCGCGTAGACGGCCATATGCCAGGAATGTTCCGCGTCGTTTTCCAGTCGGGAGCCATCAGCAAGCCTGGTATGCCGCACGACCAGTTTCAGTCTGTCCAATTCCACCATGAATCGGAGCTGTTGATCCAAACGATCCCGTCCCATAGTTAACTCCATCCGCGGTGTGTCTCTATTTTTTCTTGCCTTTTTTTGCTGGTAATTTTGCTGGTGCCTCTTTTGGTGCTTTTGCCTGTTTAAGCAGTCTGTAGCACATGATAATGCCGGAAACCGCGGCAGTCAGCAGCCATGCGGTAGCTATTGTTATATGAAATCCCTGAAAAAAAATATAACACGCAAACAAAACGATGATCCATGGCAGCGCTCCCGCGAGGTACAGTTGGCCGATGGGAGGCAGCAAAAAACTCAGAATAAATCCAATCCAGCTGTTATTTGGATATTTCTTTTTGAGAAAAAAGGTGAGCCAGATTGCAGTCCCTATCAGCAAAATCAGCAGAACAATCGCGACAGACTCCATGGTTCCCATGCCAAACATTCCCTGCCTCCTTACGGCGCTAAAAAACAATTATAATTAAAGTTTTCGTGCAAAATAAAGCTGCCATTGCGCATCTTAGGTAATAAGTGTATCAGCATTTTGAAATAGATTCTACAGAATATTTTCTTATCTGCGCCTGAATCTACTGGAATGCGGCTGGATATTTCGCCGATACTGCACTGTTCAGAAAATTCAACTCGTGAATGTACTCGGAGACTCTCATGGGGAGATATATCTGTGCGAAACAGGCAGGATTGTTTTTAATAATTCAATTTGTTAATATGCGGTGAGGTACCTGGAACCCGATGAATGAGTATCGAGGTATGGCGTGTTGCTGTCTGCGCTCATACGCGTATATTAATCAGCATTCCCTTGGGAGACTCAGTTCGAGTGGAGGATTGATCAGGCGTGAACGTCGTGGTAGTTGTCCCGCCTGACACAAACATTCTGCCGCACTCAGGGCATACGGCGGTATGAATCTGGACGATGGAGGTCGCTTTCATGCCAGCACTCTCCGCTTTTAAAGCATTGTGCTGAACATGCTCCTGCTCATGGGCACGCACAGCACCCGCGGCGAGCTCTGGGGACACCGACGTCGGCGTCTGAAACGAAACGGAAGGATCATTTGACCGATCCTTGTACTTTCTCGATGCTCAGGTTTTACACTCGTTCGGACCGATTGCTGTGGTTTTTTCTGCATCTGCTGCAGCCCTGACAGCCGTATCGTCTGCCGGAACTGTTGAACCATTCCTGGCGACAGCATCGGTCTGAGCGTAAGTGAAAAAACTGGCAGGTGATCCGATCGGCGATATCATCGTTTTTTCCTTAATATGCTGCCAGCGGTCAAAAACCATGCACATCTACCGGTGCTCAGGAACAAATTCACGGCCCCGGGCTAAAAGAACGTCATAAAAAGCTCCGCGGTTATCTTATCGGCATTTTCTCAAGTTTCTTTAGCTCCGGCGTCGTTTGAAATCAAGCAGACTTATTGTTTTTCAGTGCATCCAGTTTCTTTTTACATTCCTTCGTCGGCCCAGGACAGTCTTTTTCACAAGGAGAACACGGAGCATCACAGGTAAAACACATGCAGTCTGAAGCGGATATCGTAATCCATTGACCATCCTTGTAAATTTGGCACTGTTCCAGCGGTATAAACATGTC